>NZ_JBHJWG010000026.1:104275-120971 GCF_042266305.1 Kitasatospora sp. NPDC056076 | reverse complement strand
GGCCTCGGCCCGGGCGGCGGGAGTGGCGGCAGCGGCGCGGGCCGCGGCGACGGCGGCGCCGGGCAGGCGGCCGCGGTCGACGGCGCCGTCCGCGCCGCGCGGGATGCGGTCCAGCAGGGTGACGGCCAGCGGGAGTTCGGCGGCGGGGACGGCGGCCCGGAGCCGGGCGCGCAGGTCGGTGCCGCTGGGGGCGACCGCGCCGCGGACCACCGCGTAGGCGAGCGGCGGGCCGTCGGCGGTCTCCACCACGGCCGCGTCGGCCACCCCGGGGTGGGCCGCCAGGGCTTCCAGCACCGGGTGCCGGTCGGCGCGGGCCAGCAGTTCGCCGGGGAGTTCGGCGAGCGGGCGGTCCGCGTCCTCGACGACCGCGCGGAGCACGGCGGCGAAGGCCTCGGCCAGTCGGGCGGCGGTGGCGCCGTCCAGGGCCGCGTGGTCGTGCTGGACCAGGCAGCGCGGCCGCGGGCCCTCCTCCAGGACCAGGGTGAGGTCGAACTTGGCGAGTTCCAGGTCGACGTCGACGTGTTCGGCGTCCAGGCCGGGCAGCGTCAGGGCGGTCGCGGGCTGGACCAGGTCGCAGCTGGCCGACAGCAGCGGGGTGCCGTCGGCGCCGCGCGCCGCCGCGCCGAGCCGCTCGACCACCAGGTCGAAGGGCACCTGGTGGTGCTGCTGGGCCTCCAGCAGGGCGCCGCGCACCAGGGCGAGCGCCTCGGCGAAGGAGGCGTCCCCGGCGGGTTCGGCGCG
This sequence comes from Kitasatospora sp. NPDC056076, assembly GCF_042266305.1. Taxonomy (NCBI): domain Bacteria; kingdom Bacillati; phylum Actinomycetota; class Actinomycetes; order Kitasatosporales; family Streptomycetaceae; genus Kitasatospora; species Kitasatospora sp. NPDC056076. The sequence continues at coordinate 120,230 of NZ_JBHJWG010000026.1, read as the reverse complement.
CACCGCGAGGGTGTTGACGCCCAGGCCGACGGTGCGGCGCAGTTCGGGGCGGGCCCGGTGGCCGCTGGCGCAGCCGAGGGTGAGGTCGTCCTGGCCGCCGGCGGTGCGCAGGGTGGCGAAGGCGGCGGTGAGGACGACGGCGAACAGGGTGGCGCCGTGCCGGGCGCCGAGCTGCCGCAGGCCCTCGACGGTGGCGGGGTCGAGGGGCACGGCGTGCAGGCCGGCCCGGCGGTCGCGGGCGCCGGGGGCGACCGGCCGCAGCAGCGGCAGCGGGCGGGCGCCGGCCAGCCGGGCGGCCAGGGCGTCGGCGGCGGCGGTGAGTTCGGTGTCGCGGGCGCGCTCCTGGCGGGCGTACTCGGCGTACGGCATGCCGGGCGCCGGGAGCCGGGGTTCGACGCCGTCGCGGGCGGCGGCGTACAGCTCGGCGAGGTCGGCGGCCAGGACGGGCAGCGAGCCGCCGTCGACGGCGATGTGGTGGATCGTCAGCAGCAGGGTGTGGTCCTCGGGCGCGTGGCGCAGCAGCAGCGCGCGCAGCACCGGCCCGTCGGTGAGGTCGAAGGGGCGGGCGGCCTCCGCGGCCAGCCCGGTGCCGTCGCCGGTGGCGTCCAGGACGGCCAGCGGGACGGGGCCGGCCGCTTCGAGGTGCTGGTAGGGCTGTTCGCCGCGGCGCGGGTAGCGGGTGCGCAGGACGGCGTGCCGCTCGGTGAGTCCGGTGAGCGCGGTGGCGAGGGCGGCCCGGTCGAGCGGTCCGCGCAGCCGGGTGGCGATCGGGACGTTGTAGAGGGCGCCGCCCTGGCCGAGGTGCTCCATCAGCCACATCCGCTGCTGGGCGTGGGAGAGCGGGGCCGGGCCGGCGTCGACGTCGGCGGCGGCCGGGCGCTGCGGGGCGAGGGCGGTGCGGCGGTTGCGGGCGCGCCGCAGCAGGTCGTTCTGGTCGTTGCTCATCGCTGGGGTGCTCCCTGGGTGTCGTCGGCGTCCCGCAGGGCGCGTTCCAGTAGTTCGGCCTGGCCGGCCACGGTGGGGTGGCCGAGGAAGTCGGCGAGGGACAGGTCGATGCCGAACTCGCCGGCGAGGTCGTCGACGACCCACATGGCGAGCAGCGAGTGGCCGCCCTCGGCCAGGAAGTCGGCGGCCGGGTCGGTGATCGGGCGTTCCAGGGCGCGGCTCCAGGCCTCGGCGACGACCCGCTGGATCGGGGTGAGTTCGACCTCGACGCCGGTGCGCTCCGCCGCCGGGTCCGGGGCGGCGGCGAGCGCGCGGCGGTCGATCTTGCCGCTGCCGTTGAGCGGCAGTGCGGGCAGGACGGCCCAGGCGGTGGGGACCAGGTGGGCGGGCAGCAGCTCGGCGAGCCGGGTGCGCAGGGTTTCGGCGCCGGCCCCGGCGCCCTCGGCGAGGACGACGCAGGCGGTGAGCGCGGCGTCGGCCTGTCCGGCGCGGCGGACCACCACGGCCGCCTCGGCGACCTCGGGGAAGCGCAGCAGGGCCTGCTCGACCTCGCCGGGCTCGATCCGGAAGCCCCGGACCTTCACCTGGTCGTCGGTGCGGCCGTGGAACTCCAGGGCGCCGTCGGGGCGTTGGCGCACCAGGTCGCCGCTGCGGTAGGCCCGGCCGCCGCCGGGGAGTTCGCGGAAGCGCTCCTCGGTCAGTTCGGGCCGGTTGAGGTAGCCCTGGGCGAGGCGCCCGCCGCCGATCCACAGTTCGCCGACCGTGCCGGGTTCGACCGGGGCGAGCCGCTCGTCCAGGACGAGGGCGCGGGCGCCGCCGAAGGTGCGTCCGATCGGGACGGGGCCGCCCGCGCAGTCGGCGGGGGTGATCCGGTGGGCGGTGGTGAAGGTGGTGGCCTCGGTGGGCCCGTAGACGTTGTACAGCTCCAGCCAGGGGAAGGCCCGCAGCACGGCCCCGGCGTACTCGGGGGCGAGCGCCTCGCCGCCGACGGCCAGGGTGCGCAGCACGCCGAAGATCCGGGACTCCTTGGCGGCCAGGTGGTGGAAGAGCGCGGTGGTGATGAAGGCGGTGGTGGCGCCGAAGCGCTCGACGTCGCGGACGAGTTCCTCGGCGCTGGGCCGTTCGGCCGGGGAGACGGCGACGGCGGCGCCCTGGGCGAGCGGCGCCCAGAGTTCGAAGGTGGCGGCGTCGAAGGAGGGGGTGGAGTGGAAGAGCACCCGGTCGCGCGGGCCGAGGGCGAGCCCGTCGGGGGCGGTGACCAGGTCGGTGACGGCGCGGTGCGGGACGAGTACGCCCTTGGGGCGGCCGGTGGAGCCGGAGGTGTAGTAGAGCAGGGCGGGCGCGTCCGGTTCGGCGGCGTCGGGCACCGCCGCGCCGGTCTCCTCGGTGCCGCGTTCGGTGAGCACCAGGGTGCGCTCGGCGGGCAGTGCGGCGTCGGCGAGCAGCGCCTTGTCGCCGAGGACGAGGCGGACCTGCGCGTCGGCGGTCATCTCGGCGATGCGCGGGCGCGGGTAGGCCGGGTCGAGCGGGACGACGAGGCCGCCGGCCCGCCAGACGGCGAGCTGGGCGACGGCGAACCTGGCCGAGCGGGCGCACAGCAGGCCGACGGCGCTGCCGGGGCCGATCCCGCGCGCGGCCAGGACGGCGGCCAGGCGGCCGGCGGCGTCGTGGAGTTCGCGGTAGGTGAGGTAGGTGGCGCCGTCGGTCAGGGCGAGCGCGCTCGGGTGCTGCTCGGCCTGGCGGGCGACCAGCGCGGGGAGGGTGGGGAGGACGGGCGTCATGGCTGGGTCCCTTCCGGGCGCCCCGGCGCTGGGGCCGGGGGCGCCGCAGGTCAGATCGGGAGGTGCGACGGGGGCGCGGCGGCGGAGCCGTCCCGCTCCGGGGGCGGAGCCGTCCCGCACGGGGCCGGACTGGGCCCGGGGTGCGGGACGGCTCCGGGTCCTCAGGCGAGGGACGCGCTGGGCATCCGCTCCTCGATGAGCCGTGCGACCGCCCGCAGGTCGGGCTGGCGCAGCAGCAGGGGGGCGCGCAGCCGCACGCCGTACTCCCCCTCCAGGGACTCCAGCAGTCGGGCGGCGGCGAGCGAGTTGCCGCCCGACGCCAGGAAGTTGTCGCCCGGGCCGAGGTCGGCGCGGCCGAGCAGCTCGCGGCAGAGCTTCACCAGGGTGCGCTCGACCGCGGTGTCGCCGTCCTCCCCGGCGGCCGCCGGGGCCTCGGGCTCGGCGGCGAGCGCGGCCAGCAGCGCCGCGCGGTCCACCTTGCCGTTGGGGTCCAGCGGGAAGGTCTCGACCAGCCGTACGGCCGAGGGCACGGCCTGCTCGGGCAGCCAGGGCCGGACGGCCTCCAGCAGGCTCGCCGGTTCGGCGTCGGGCTCGGCCTGGACGAAGGCGAGCAGCCGGACGCCGCCGGTGGCCGCGGTCCCGGCGGCGACCACGGCGCGGCGGACCCGGTCGTCGCGCTCGAAGGCGGCCTCCACCTCGGCGGGTTCGATCCGCACCCCGCTGACCTTGACCTGGTCGTCCAGCCGGCCGTGGAACTCCAGCACGCCGTCGGCTCGCATCACCACCCGGTCGCCGGTGCGGTAGACCCGGTCGGTGCCGTCCACCCCGGGGGGCGCCTGGACGAAGCGGCGGGCGGTCAGCTCGGGGTCGAGGTACCCGGCGGCCAGGCCCCGGCCGCCGATCCGCAGCTCCCCGGCCGTCCCTCTGGGCACCGGGTTGCCCTCCTCGTCGGTGACCAGCACGACGGCGCCGGCGATCGGCAGGCCGATCGGCGGCGCGTCGGCGCCGTGGTCGCCGCCGGGCGCCATGGTGTGCACCGTGGTGGCGACGGTGGCCTCGGCCGGGCCGTACGCGTTGTGGACGGTGGCGGTGACCTCCGCCCCGGGGGCGCGGCGCAACCGGTCGCCGCCGATCATCAGGTGGCGCAGCGCCAGCCCGGCGGGCCAGGGCCGGTCGAGGATCGGCTCGGCCAGCGGGGTGGGCAGCACGGCGGCGGTGATGCCCGCCTCGCCCAGCCAGTCGGTGAGCGCGCCGGAGTCCCAGCGGACGGCCTCGGGGGCGACGACCAGGGCGGCGCCGGAGGTGAGGGTGGCCCACAGCTCCATCACGTGCGGGTCGAAGGCCACCCCGATCAGCAGGCTGTGCCGCTCGCCCGGGCCGAGGCCGGTGAGCTCGCGGTACCAGTGCAGCAGCGCGCCGAGCGCCGGTTCGGTGACGGCGACGGCCTTGGGGGTGCCGGTGGAGCCGGAGGTGAGCACGGCGTAGTGGGTGCCGACCGGCGCGCTCGCCTGCTGACCGGGCATCAGGGCGGCCAGCAGGCCGGGGGTGGGCAGGTCGAGTTCGAGCCGCTCGCCGCCGGGCGGCAGCACGGCGGCGTCGCCGATCAGGCAGGCCGGGCGCAGCTGCTCGGCGACGGCCTGGAGGCGCTTCTCGCCGGGGCGCGGGCCGAGCGGCAGGTGGACGGCGCCGAGCTTGGCTATCGCGAGGGTGACGGCGGCCAGCTCCGCCGAGTGGCCGAGGCAGACGCCGACCAGGTCGCCGGCGCCGACCTTGCCGCGCAGGGACTCCGCCACGGTGTCGGCGAGGCGGTCGAGTTCGGCGTAGCCGAGGGTGCGCCCGCCGTCGATCAGGGCGGGCGCCTGCGGGGTGCGGTGCGCCCAGGTGGTGAACAGGTCGAGGACCGCGCCGTCCTGGTGCGGGCGGCCGTAGCCGATGCTCAGGGATTCCATCATCGTCTCCAAATACGTACGAGAAACCGTCAGTTCAGGCCCATGGAGCGGGCGATGATCACCTTCTGGACCTCGGAGGTCCCTTCGATGATCGTGGTCATCCGGACGTAGCGGTACAGGAATTCCAAGGGGTGGCCACGCACCCACCCGGTGGCGCCGTGGACCTGGAGCGAGCGGTCCACCGCGCGGACGGCGGTCTCGGAGGAGGTGAGCTTGGCGAGCGCCGCGTTCTCGGGCGCCTCGGTGCCCTCGTCGACCAGCCGGGCGCAGGCGAGGGTGAGCAGCTTGGCGCACTCCACCTCGGCGCGGGTGGTCACCAGGTGCTCCTGGATGTGCTGGTACTCGCCGATGACCTTGCCGAAGGCGCGCCGCTCGCGGGCGTACTCGACGCCGATCCGCAGCGCGTGCTCGGCGATGCCGTTGCACATCGCGGCGACCACCAGGCGGCCGCGGGAGAGGCTGTCCATGGCCAGGGCGGTGGCCGCGGCGATGCCCTCCTCGCCGCCGATCACGGCCTCCGGGCCGACGGTGACCCCGTCCAGCAGCAGTTCGAACAGCGGCTCGCCGGACATCCCCTCGTAGCGCTGGCCGATCCGCAGGCCGGGCTGGTCCATCGGCAGCACGAAGGCGGTCGCCCCGGCGGTCGGGACCTTGCCGTCGCCGAGGTCGGTGGCGGCCACCACCAGGGCGATCCCGGCGTGTTCGGCGTTGCTGACGAAGGTCTTGCGCCCGTTCAGCACCCAGCCGTCGCCGGTGCGCACGGCGGTGGTGGTGAGGTGGAAGGCGTCCGAGCCGGCCTGCGGTTCGGTGAGCGCCAGGCAGCGGGTCTGCTCGCCGCGCACCAGCGGGACCAGGTGCCGCTCGATCTGCTCGGGGGTGCCGTGCCGCAGCAGCGGGCTGGGCCCGTCGGAGCCGGCCAGCGCGTAGGGGGCGAGCACGCAGCCGCTGCGCCCGGCGGCGTGGTGCAGCAGCACCACGGCGGTGAACGGCATGTCGGCGCCGCCGAGTTCCTCGGGGTAGTCGCCGGCGTAGAAGCCGAGCGCGGCGGAGCGCTTGCGGACGTAGGACCGCAGGTCGCCCGGGACCTGGTCGGCGGTCTCCGGCAACTCGGCGGCGAGCGGGACGAGTTCGCGGCGGATGAAGCTCTCGAAGGCCTCGACGAGCTCGCGGTGGCCGTCCTCCAGGACGGCGGAGGGGGCGCTCATGCCGCGCCACCGGTCAGGACGCGCGCCTGGTCGGCCAGGACGGCGTGCCGGAACAGGGTGCGCAGCGGCGGGCGGCTGCCCAGGTGCGGCTCCAGGAAGGCGGCGAGCTGGGCGGCGAGCAGCGAGTGGCCGCCGACCTCGAAGAAGTGCGAGTCCGCGCCGAAGCGGTCGTGGCCGAGCACCTCGCGCCAGGCGCTGGCGATCAGCTCCTGGCCGGGGTCGGCGAAGACGCTGGGTGCGCTGTCCTGCTCCCGCTCGGCCGGGGCCTGCTCGGCCAGCCGGGCGAGGGCGGCGCGGTCGGGCTTGCCGCCGGGCAGGGTGGGCATCGCGGCGACGGCCGTCCAGGTGGCGGGGACGAGTCCGCCGGGCAGCCGGCGGGCCAGCGCGTCGTGCAGGGCGGCCTGGTCGGGGCGGTCGGCGCCTTCCAGGAAGCCGACCAGCCGGGGGCCGGTCTGCGGGTCGTGGTGCAGCAGCACCGCGCAGGAGCGGCCGCCGAGTTCGGCGGAGGCGGCGGCCTCGATCTCCTCCAGTTCGATCCGGTGGCCGCGCAGCTTGACCTGGTTGTCGGCGCGGCCGAGGAAGCGCAGGCGCCCCTCGGTGTCGCGGTAGCCGCGGTCGCCGGTGCGGTAGACCCGGGCGCCGTCGAGGCCGGGGACGGTGATGAAGCGGGCCGCGGTGGGCTCCGGCAGGCCGACGTAGCCCTCGGCCAGCAGGCCGCCGCTGACGGCGAGTTCGCCGACGCAGCCGTACGGGAGCGGGCGCAGCGTCTCGTCCAGGACGTGCAGGCGTACGCCGTCGAGTTCGGCGCCGAGCGGGATCTCGCCGTCCTCGGCGACGTCCTCGGCGGTGACCCGGTGGACGGTGGAGGTGACGGTGGCCTCGGTGACGCCGTAGGCGTTGAGCACCGTGGTGGCCTCGGTCAGCCCGGCCAGGGCGCGGGCGGGCAGCCGCTCGCCGCCGAGGACGAGCAGGCGCGGCGTCCAGCGGCCGTCCCGCAGCGCCTCGCGCAGGTCCTCGCGGACCGCGAGCAGGTAGCTGGTGGGCAGGTTGGCGACGGTGACGCCGCGGGCGGCGAGCACGGCGACCAGCTCGGGCCCGGTGGGCACCTCGCGCTGCGGCACGACCAGGGCGGCGCCGACCGCGAGGGCGGGCAGCACCTCCTCCAGCGACACGTCGAAGGAGGGCCGGGCGAACAGCAGCACCCGGTCGGCGGCGGTGAGTTCGTAGCGGGCGGCGACCGCGGCGACGTACCCGGCGAGGGCCTCGCGGCCGACCAGGACGGGCTTGGGCACGCCGGTGGAACCGGAGGTGTGGATGACGTACGCGCCGCCCTCCAGGACGGCGGCGGGCTCGGCCTTCGGGAAGGCGGGGCCGTCCAGCAGCGCCGGGGTGACGCCCTCGGCGGGCAGCGCGAGCGCGCTCTGCCGGGTGGCGAGGACGAGCGCGGGGGCGAGCCGCTCCAGCAGCAGGCCCAGCCGGGCGGCCGGGTCCTCGGTGGACAGCGGCGCGTGGACGGCGCCCAGGCGCAGGCAGGCCAGCAGGGCGACCACGCTGTCGGTGCCGCGCGGCAGGACGGCGGCCACCGGCTGGCCGGGGGTGACTCCGGCGGCGCGCATCCGGTCGGCCAACTCGCCGACCCGGCGGTCCAGTTCGCCGTAGGTGATGCGCTCGGCGCCGGCCAGCAGGGCGAGCGCGGTGGGGTCGTGGGCGGCGGCCGGGTCCAGGCCGACCGGGACGACCGGGGCGGCGGGCTCGGCCGCGGGCTCGGCCGCGGGCTCGGGGGCCAGCGCGGCGAGCACCGTCTCCGGGTCGTCCAGGTAGCGGCGCAGCAGCTCCAACAGGCGCTCGGACAGCAGCACGGCCCTGGCCTCGCCGAACAGCTCGGCGTCGTAGTCCCAGATCAGGGTCATCCCGGCGACGCCGTGCTTCTCGCCGACCACCCGGCGGTCGTCGGGCAGCAGCACCAGGTCGAGGTCGAAGCGGGTGGTGCCGGTGTTGAAGCCCTCGTACAGCGAGACGTCGAGGCCGGGGGCCTGGACGTCGGGCAGCGCGGCGTCGTGGGCGCTGAACATCACGTTGAACAGCGGGTTGTCGGCGCCGCCGGTGTGCAGGCCGAGCCGGCGGGTGAGTTCCTGCACCGGCAGGTCCTGGTAGGGCAGGGCGCGCATCAGGACGTCGGTGACCTCGTCGACGGCCTCGGTGCCGGAGGCGGCCGGGTCGAGCCGCAGGCGCAGCGGCACGGTGTTGACGAACATCCCGACGGTGCCCTCGAAGCCCTCGGGGCGGTTGCCGACGGCGGTGCCGACGGTGACCTCGCGGTGGCCGCTGTGCCGGCGCAGCAGTTCGGCGAACAGGGCGAGCAGGGTGCTGAACGGGGTGTGGCCGTCGGTCCGGCTGCGCTCGCGCAGCCGCTCGGCGAGGTCGGCGCCGATCGACTGGCGCAGCTGCCCGCCGCGGTGGCGGCGCTCGACGCCGGGGTGGGCCAGCCCGGGCAGGGTGACCTCGCGCGGGGCGTCGGCCAGCTCCTTGGTCCAGAAGGCGAGGGCGCGCTCGCGGGCCTGCGGGTCGGCCTCGGTGCGGGCGTGCTGCTCGTACGAGGGGGCGGTGGCCAACTCGTAGGACTCGCCGAGGACGTGGGCGCGGTAGACGGTGAACAGGTCGCGCAGGAAGATCGCGAAGGAGTGGCCGTCGTGGACGAGGTGGTGCTCGACGTGGATCAGCCGGTGGTGGTCGTCGGCGAGCTTGACCAGGTGCCAGCGCAGCAGCGGCGCCCGCTCGGTGTCCAGCGGCTCCTCGGCCTCGGCGGCGAGCAGGGTCCGGAACACGGCCTCCGGGTCGGCCTCGGCGGTGAAGTCGCTGTGCCGCAGCTCCGGCGGGCAGTCCTCGGCGACCCGCTGGCCGGGCAGGCCCTCCGCCCGGGCCACCAACTCCAGGCGCAGGCCGGGGTGCTGGGCCAGCACGGCGGTGAGGCCGGCGTGCAGGGCGTCCCGGTCGAGGGTGCCCCACAGGTCGAGGACGCCGGTGAAGTTGTAGGCGCGGCTGCCGGGCTGCATCTGCTCGTGCAGCCAGACGATCTCCTGCGACGGAGAGAGTGCGAACATGGATGATTCCCTTGTGTGGTGGGCGTGTCGGCACTGCGGTGGCCGGGCGCGGGCGTGGGGTGGTCCCGACGCGGCCGGTGGGGGCGGGCCGCACCGGGGTGAGGGTGCGGCCCGGGGTCCTTGGAGCGGATGTGGTCCTTGGGGAGGATGGGGTCTGAGGGGCCGTGGCGTCCAGGGGTGGCGGCTGGAGGTGACGGTGAGGGGTGGCGGCCGGAGGAGGGTGGCCGGGCGTGGGTGGCCGGAGGTGGCGGTCAGAGGTGGCGGCCCAGCACGGCCAGCAGGTCGGCGAAGGCGGCCTCCGCGTCGGCGGCCGGGAAGCGCTCGTCGTCCCAGGCCAGGCGGACCGTCAGCTCGTCACCGTGGGAGGCGGAGACGGCCGTCGGCGCGGCGAGCGGGCGCCCGCCGAGGTGGACCTCGCGGCCGGGGACGCCGCCGAGTACCAGCGGCGGGCGGCGCTGGAGGTCCTCGAAGGTGAGCATCGCGTCCAGCCCGCCGGACCACGGCGAACCGGCGACCCGGGCGGCCCGGACCACCTCGTCGAAGGGCGTTCCGGCGTGGTCGAGGTCGTCCCACCAGTCGTCGCAGAGCGCTTCCAGGTCGGTGGCGGGCCGGGTGGGCACGGCGTGCACCAGGGTGTTGAGGAAACAGCCGAGCGCGGCGGGCGCGCCGGGCGGGCGGCCGCCCCACGGGTAGCCGAGCGCGAGCGGGCCGTCCGCGCGGTGCAGCCGCCGGGCGGCGGCGCCGACGGCGTCCAGCAGGGCGGGGAAGATCGCGCCGCGGGCGCTCGCCGGGACGGCGGGCAGCCGCTCGACCAGCATGCCGGTGGTCCGCGCGGCGCCGCCGCCCGCCCCGCTCAGACCGCCGAGCCGGCGCCCCCAGTGGGCCTGGGCGGCGGGACCGGCGGCGGACTCCTCGGCGGCCAGCTGGAGTTCGACGGCCTCCCGGAAGTCGGCGACGGCCTGCGGGCCGGGGCCGGGCGCGGGCGGCTCGTCCCGCCGGTAGGCCTCGGCGAGTTCGCCGACCAGCACCCCGAGCGACTGCTCGTCGCAGGCCGCGTGGTCCAGCGCGAGGGCGAGCAGGTCCTCGCCGCCGTCCGGCTCCCGGGCCACCAGCAGGCGCAGCGCGGGCCCGTCGAGCGGCCAGTCCAGCAGCGCGGCGCGCAGCGCCCGGTGGGTGCCGGCACCGGGGTCCACGTCGATCCGGGCGACCTCGACGGAGGGGCCGCCGGTGCGCAGCACGGGGGTGCCGCGCACGGTCACGAAGGCGCCGCACAGCGCCGGGTGGGCGGCCGCGACGGCGGTGGCGGCGCGGCCCAGCCGGTCCAGGTCGAGGGCGTCGGCGGGGTAGGCGAAGAACAGCGGGGCGACGTCGGAGCGGGTCTGCGGGGCGAGTCGGCGGGTGATCAGGAACCGCCGCTGGGCGCCGGTCAGCGGGAGCAGTTCCACCGGGGAGTCGGCGGCAGCGGCGCGGTACCGGGCGAGGTAGGCGGCGGTGATGCTGGCGTGCACGGAACGGTCTCCGGTTTCCGGTGTCGGCTCGGACGGTTCGGTCGGCTCGGACGGTTCGGTTCGTCGGTCAGGGGTTCAGGGGGTCAGGGGGTCAGGGGCGGATGGTCAGGGGGCGGCGGTGGGGCTCACGGCGGGCTGTCGGACGTCGTCCTCACCGTCCTCGGCCTCGGCCTCGACCCCGGGTCCGGATCCGGCCGGCCCGGTGGGCAGGTCGCGCATCCGCCGCAGCGGCGACAGCAGCAGCGGCACCGGCACCAGCAGGAAGCCCACCGCGCACAGCCACAGCGCGGCGCGCGGTCCGGCCCAGTCGGCGACGGCCCCGCCGGCGAGGGCGCCGATCGGCAGGGTGCCCCAGACCAGGAAGCGCATGGTGGCGTTCATCCGCCCGAGCAGTTCGGGCGGGCAGACGCTCTGCCGGAAGCTCACCTGGGCGACGTTGTACGCGACCGCGCCGAACAGCACCACGCCGGAGCCGACACCGAACAGCACGGCGCCGGGACCGCCGCCGGACAGCGGCCACAGCAGCGCGAACGGCGCGGTCACCACGGTGGCCAGCCAGATCAGCCGGGCCTGCCCGACCCAGCGGGACAGCTGCCCCGCGCACAGCGCGCCCGCCAGCCCGCCGACGGCCGAGGCCGACAGCAGGGCGCCGATGGCCCCGGGCGACAGGTCGAGCACCCGTACCCAGAAGACGGTCTGAACGGCCATCAGCACGGCGGCGAACAGGTTGGACACGGCGGTGGCGGTGGCGATCGCCCGCAGCAGCGGGTGGCCGAGCACGAAGCGCACGCCCTCGGCCACCTCGGCCCGCAGCGAACGACCGGGCTCCGGCTCCGGCAGCTCCTCCTCGACCCGGATCCGGGCGAGCAGCAGCGCCGAGGCGAGGTAGCCGCAGGCGTCGGCGACGATGGCGAGCGGTGCGCCGAGCAGCTGGACCAGTCCGCCGCCCAGGCCCGGCCCGGCGATCTGCGCCGAGGAGCGGACGGTCTCCAGGGCGCCGTTCCCGGCGACCAGTTGCTCGCGCGGCAGGACGGCGGGCAGGAGGGACTGGTGGGCCACGTCGAAGAAGACCGTGGCCACCCCGGTGACCAGCGCGACCAGGTAGAGCTGGGGCATGGTGAGCACCCCGAAGGCCGCCGCCGGCGGGATCGAGCCGACCGCGAGGCAGCGCACCACGTCGGCGCGGATCAGCACCGGGAGCTTGCGCATCCGGTCCAGCCAGGCGCCGGCCGGCAGGCCGACCAGCAGGAAGGCCGCGGTCTCGGCGGCGGTGAGCAGGCCGACCTCGAAGGGGGTGGCGTCGAGCACCACCACGGCCACCAAGGGCAGCGCGACCAGGGTGACCTGACTGCCCGTCTGGGCCGCCGCCGCTCCGGTCAGCAGGAGCCGGAAGTCGCGGTGGCCGAACAGACGGGCCTGACGGGAGTGAGGCTTCTCGTTCATCGATGCGACTCTCGGTCACGCATTCGACACGGGGCAAGCAACAGGTCCCTTTCCGGACGATCCCCGGCTCGGCCGGATCCCGCCACCACGGCGACCGGCCCCGACGCCCCCCTTACGAGCCCTTATGCCCCGGCGCCGCGACGGCGCGCACCCGGCCCGGCCTGCCCGCCAAGGCCTGCACCGCTCTCCGGGCCGACGCGGACGGCCCCCGACCAGCGCGTCCATTTCCTCGTCCGATATCCGGACACCCGCTTTCCGGCCACCGGCCAACACCCCTCAAGTTGGCCGGAATCCGTGGAGTAGGCAGCTTCCGTAACCTCACCGTGATACCGGCGTAACCGTTCGGAGCCGTGCCCGGCCGCCGTCATCCGGCCGGATCCACCGCGTCCGCCGCGTCCGCCGGGTCCGTCGGCCGGCGCCGGGTGACCGCCAGCACCGCCATGTCGTCGTCCCGCGGTCCGCCCGTCCACCGGGCCACGTCCGCCACCAGCGCCGCCACCGCCTGCTCCGCCCCCGCGAAGGGCCCGAGCGGCGCCAGCCCGCGCACCGGGTCGTAGAACTCCCCCGCCGCGTCCCGCGCCTCGGTGACCCCGTCGGTCACCAGCAGCAGCGTGCTCCCCGGCGGGAAGGGCCTGGTCTCCGCCTCCGGGCCGTCCGCCCCCAGTGCGCCCATCCCGAGCGGCAGCCCCGGGTCGGCCGCGTCCCACCGGCTCACCCCCGCCCCGCCGCCGCCGAGCAGGTACGGCCCGGGGTGGCCGCAGTCCACGGTCCGGGCGACCGCCTCCCCCGGCGGGAACTCCACCAGCAGCGCGGTGATGAACCCCTCCAGTCGCAGTTCCTCGCCCAGCCCGGCACTCTCCCGGGCCAGCGTGCGCTCCAGGGCCGCCGCGAGCCCGGCGAGGTCCGGCTCCCGGTGCGCGAGCTCCCGGAACGCCCCCAGCAGCACCGACACCGCCCCCACCGCGTGCAGCCCCTTGCCCCGCACGTCCGCGATCACCACCCGCACCCCGTACGGAGTGGCCTGCAGCGCGTACGCGTCCCCGCCGATCAGCGCCTCGTCCTGGGCCGCCCGGTAGCAGGCCGCGACCTCCAGCCCCGCCACCCGCCCCGGCGGCTCCGGCAGCACCGCCCGCTGCGCGGCCTCCGCCACCGACCGCACCCGCTCCAGCCGGCGCCCGTGCCGGGCCACCACCCGGTTCACCCCGATCCCCAGCAGCGCGGCGAAGGCGGTGTTGACCAGCTCCAGGTAGCCGTTCCCGGTCCCGATCGAGCCGTCCCGCACGGACAGCACCAGGATCCCGACCACGTTCGCCAGCGCCACCGCGACGACGTCCCGCAGCGGCAGCAGCGCCCCGGCCAGCACGGCCGCCGCCGCCAGCATCGGGTCGCCCCAGTAGTCGGCCGGGTCCAGCGCGTCCCACACCAGCCCGCCGACGATCAGCAACCACGGCGCCAGCCGCACGTACGGCGGCCACTGCACGGACCTCGGGGCCATCGGCTACCTGGCTTCCGTCTCGCCTGCACCCTTGCGCTCGTCCGGCGAGCGGGAGGCTCCTCCGATCGTAGGCACGGAGGGCGGCGGGGCGCGCGAGCTGACGGGAACAGTCCACCGGTCCCGGCCGACGACGGCCCACCGACCGGGGCCGGGCACCGAAAGCAAGATCCTCGGGCCCCGCCACCGGCGGATCGAAGCTGACGAAGTGTCACCATCGAAGATTTTCAGCCACACCTGCCCGAACCTTCCACCCCGGGACAGGGCGGCTCCGCACCGCCGGGAAACCGCCGCGACCCGCTCACCGAGTCTCCACCCGACGTACACCAACGCATGAACGCTGAGGTCAGTCCGATGGCCACTTCCCCGGCCAGGGCCCGGCTCCGGCGGCCCGGCGCCCCCGGCCGGCCGCGACCGACGGCCCTCCGTCACTCCCCGCCACCGAACCGCCACCAACCGATGCCCCCGAGGGTGGCACCCGGTGCCCAGCTGGACCGAAGCATTCCGGCCAGAACCCAGGAGGGCCTTGTCCGGCGCGACGAATGATCCTTACGTTGTTGACGCGACACGATCATCTTTTGGTTCACGGGGGGACAGGAACAGTGGGTACAACTCGAACGACGCTCACGCCCGAGGCAGTTCACACCTCGGCCGACTGTCGCCTCCCGCGCCCCGTGTGACGCCCTAGCCCCCCCGAGCCCCTGGCGCCCGGCCCTCCGCACGGACGCCCCGGTCGGCGGTCTCCACCCGGGCCCCGGAGGGTCCGGCCCGGTCACGGGCCCACGCCCTCGGCGCACCCGACGTGCGCGACGCACTCCGCGTGCCCTGCATCCCGTTCGCTCCCTGCCGTGCGGCGCCCCGCGCGCCCGCTCGAGCGACCACCGTCGAGAATCCCTGTGCCGTGCCCCACGCACGCGGTCCGGGCGGTCCCCCTGGGGCCGTCCGCCCGTGGGCTGCCGTCGCGCGCCCGGGCCGACTCCCATCATCCGGACCTTCATGCCCACTGCCCTGGGCATGCCCTTCGTGAGGACTTGACATGGAAGCGTGGCTGAGAGAGCGGAACGACACGGCGGCTCCTCTCCCGGAGGGGAGCCTTCCGCAGGTCTTCGAGAAGCAGGTGGCCGAGACCCCCGACGCCGTCGCGATCGAGGCCGCCGACGGCGAGCTCCTCAGCTACGCGGAGCTGAACACCAGGGCGGACGTGCTCGCTCGGCGTCTGGCCGGGGACGGGATACGGCCCGGGGACCGGGTCGCCGTCCTGATGGAACGCTCGGCCGAGCTGGTCGTGGCCCTGCTCGCGGTGGCCAAGACCGGCGCCGCCTACGTGCCGCTCGACCTCCGCTCGCCCGAGTCCCGGCTGCGCTCGATCCTGCACCGGTTGGACTGCGCACTGCTCCTGGTCGACGGCACGACGGAGCGGCACGCCCTGGCCTCCGAGCGGCGAACCCTGCTGGTCGGCGCAGGCACCGCGCACAACACCCCGGACGGCACTGCCCTGGACACGCCCGACCTCGTGGGCACCGGAGCCGCCGAGGCCGACACGCTCCCCGGCCCCGACAGCGTGTTCTACGTGATGCACACCTCCGGTTCCACCGGCGAGCCGAAGGGCGTCCAGGTCACCCACCGCAACGTGGTGGCGCTCGCCGCCGACCGGATCTGGCGCGGCGGCGCCCACGAGCGGGTGCTGTTCCACTCCCCGCACGCCTTCGACGCCTCCACCTACGAGCTCTGGGTACCGCTGCTTTCCGGCGGCCGGGTCGTGGTCGCACCCGAGGCGGTCAACGCCGTGCTGCTGCGCCGACTGGTCGGCGGCGGCCGGGTCACCGGGCTCTGGCTGACGGCGGGGCTGTTCGGCGCGCTCGCCGCCGGTGACCCGGGCTGCCTCGACGGAGCCCGCGAGGTGTGGGTCGGCGGCGACGTGGTCTCCCCGCTCGCGGTGTCCCAGGTGGTCGCCGCCTGCCCCGGTATCTCGCTCGTCAACGGCTACGGCCCGACCGAGACCACGACCTTCGCGACCCGCTACCGGATCCACCCGGGGCCGGCGCTGGCCGACGACGTCCCGATCGGCAGCCCGATGGACAACACCCGCGTCTACGTCCTCGACGAGGACGGCGCGCCGGTGGCACCCGGCGTCACGGGCCAGTTGTACATCGGCGGCGAGGGCGTCGCCCTGGGGTACGCCGGGAGGCCGGATCTCACGGAGGAACGCTTCCTCACCGACCCCTTCGGCGCTCCCGGCGACCGGATGTACGCCACCGGTGACCTCGCCCACTGGGGCGAGGACGGGAACCTGCGCTACCTGGGCCGCGCGGACCGCCAGGTGAAGATCAACGGCTTCCGGATCGAGCCCGGGGAGATCGAGGCCGCCGTCACCGCGCACCCGGGGATCGCCCAGGCCGTCGTCGCGGTCGAGAAGCTCGACGACGGCAGCGGCCGCGTCCTCGCCTACGCCGTCGCCTCCGGCGCCGTCCCCGACCGCGAGTCGGTCCGCCGGGGCGGTCCGCGAGGTGCTGGCGGCCGAGCCCGAGGTG
>NZ_JBHJWG010000026.1:50576-104265 GCF_042266305.1 Kitasatospora sp. NPDC056076 | reverse complement strand
CGCGACTGCCCGGGTTCATGGTCCCGGCCGAGCTGGTGTTCCTCTCCGAGCTGCCGCTCACCCGCAACGGGAAGATCGACCGCGACCGCCTCGGTGACCCGGCCCTGCGCGTCGGCGCGGCCGCCGGAACGAGCGGGGCGGTCACCGGCCGGAGCGTCACCGAGCTGGTCGCCGCCCAGGTCCGGGCCCGGCCCGAGGCCCCCGCCGTCCAGGACCCGGTGACCGGCGCCGCTCTGACGTACGCCCAGCTGTGGCACCGGGCCGGCGTGCTCGCCGACCGCCTGACCGCGGCCGGGGTCGGTCGAGGCGCGGTCGTCGCCGTCGACCTGGACCGGTCGGTCGAACTCGTGGTGGCCTTCCTCGGCATCGCCCGCAGCGGCGCCGCGTACCTGCCGTTGGACGCCGGCGCCCCGGCGGACCGGGTGGCCGACATCATCACCGGCTCCGGCGCGGCTGCCGCCGTGGTCGGCAGCCGACGGCGGATGCCCGCCGGGCTCACCGTGCTGACCGCGGACGCCGACCCGGGCGCCGACGAGCCGCAGCCCGGTGAGCCGGGGTCCGGCACGTCGCGGCCCGGCCCCGCACACCCGACGGCGGGTGGCGAGGACCCCCTCTACGTCTGCTACACCTCCGGCTCCACCGGCCGTCCGAAGGGCGTCCTGGTGCCGCACCGCGCGGTCGTGCGCCTGGTCGAGGGGGCCGTCTACTGCCCGATCGAACCCGGCGACCGGGTGGCCAACACCTGCAACCCCGCGTTCGACGTCACCACCTGCGAGATCTGGTCCACGCTGACCTCCGGCGGCACCGTCGTCCCGCTGCCGCTCCTCACCGACCTCACCCTGGACGAGTGGACGGCACTGGTCCGCGAGGCCGGGATCGCCACGATGTTCCTCACCACCTCGCTGTTCCACACCGTGGCCTGGGAGCAGCCCGACGCCTTCGCACCGCTGCGCAACCTGGTGGTCGGCGGCGAACAACTGGACCTGGCCGCGAGCCTGCGGGTGCTGGCCGCCGGGCCGCCCGCCCGTCTGGTCAACGGCTACGGGCCCACCGAGGCCACCGCGTTCGCCACCTGGTTCGAGTGCACCGCCAAGAGCCTGGCCGACCGCCGGCGGGTCCCGATCGGGCACCCGCTGCAGCAGACCACCGCGTACGTGCTCGACGACGACCTCGCCCCGGTGGCTCCGGGCACGCCCGGAGAGCTGTGCCTCGGCGGCCCCGGCGTGGCGCTGGGCTACCTGGGCCGCCCCGAGCTGACCGGCGAGCGCTTCGTCACCGAACCGCGCACCGGCGAGCGGATCTACCGCACCGGCGACCTGGTCCGTGAACTTCCCGACGGTGCGCTGGAGATGACCGGCCGCCGGGACCGTCAGGTGAAGCTGCGCGGGTTCCGGATCGAGCTGGAGGAGATCGAGCAGGCCGCCGTGGCGACCGGGCTCGTCGAGGCCGCCTTCGTGGAGAAACTGGGCGAGGGCACCGCCGCCGAGCTGGCCGGCTGCGCCGTGGTCGGCGCCGCCTCGGAGCCGACCGGCGACGACCTGCCCGACACCCTGTCGGCCCGGCTGGCCGACCGGCTGCCCGGGTACATGGTCCCTGGGCGCTGGCTGGTGCTCTCCGAGCTGCCGATCGGCCCGACCGGCAAGGCCGACCGGGCCCGGATGCTCGAACTCCTGGAGCGGGCCGGGACGGTGGCCGAACCGGCCGGGCAACCGGACACCCCGGGTCGCCGACTGACCACGCCCACCGAGCTGTTCCTCGCCGAGATGTGGACCGAGCTGCTGGAACGGCCGGTCACCTCGGGTGACGCCTCCTTCTGGTCCCTGGGCGGCCACTCACTGCGCGGGGTCACCCTGCTGGCCCGGATCCGCGAGCGGTTGGGCGTGCGGTTGAAGCTGCGCGACCTGTTCAAGCACGGCGTCCTGTCCGACCTCGCGGCGCACATCGACGCCCAGCGGGGCGCCGCGGCCGCACCCGCCGCGCCCGCCGCCGCGCGCGAGGAGTCGGCGGCCTCGGGCTTCCAACAGCAGATCTGGCTGGCCGAGCGGCTCGACCCCGAACCCGGCCGCTACAACGTGCCGTTCGCCTGGCGGCTGACCGGTGAACTCGACCGGGCGCGGCTCGCCGAGGCGCTCGCCCGGGTCGTCGAACGGCACGAGGCGCTGCGCACGACCTTCGAGCAGAGGCCGGACGGCGTCCGCCAGCTCATCGGCGCGCCGTGGCGACCCGAGGTGCACCGCGAGCGCTGCGCGAGCGCGGCCGAACTGGACGGGCTGCTGCGCGCCGAGGCGGACCGCCCCTTCGACCTGACCACCGGGCCGCTGCTGCGGGCGGGGCTGGTCGACACCCCGGACGGCCAGGTCCTCACTCTGACGATCCATCACATCGTCTTCGACATATCTTCGTTGCCGCTCCTGCTCGCCGAGATCCAGCGCTGCTACCAGGGCGCCGGGGCCGCGCCGGGCCAGCAGTACCGCGACCTGGTCGCGGCCGTGGAGCAGAGCGACCCCGCGGGCCTGGACCGCTGGGTGGAGCGGCTGACCGGTGCACCGAGCCGGCTCCCGCTGCCGGCCCCGCACGCCCCGCAGCCGCACGGCAGTGTCGCCCTCGACCTACCCGCGGACCTCCTCCGGCGGATGCGTCCGCTCCAGGAGGAGCTGGGTGTGTCCTGGTTCATGGTGGCCGCCGCCGCCCTGATCGGCACCCTGCACCGCTGGACCGGCAGCAGCGACCTCACCTTCGGCTTCCCGACCGACACCCGGACCTCGCCCGAGTTCCAGGACGTCATCGGCCCCTGCCTGAACACCGTCGTGGTGCGCTCCCGGCACACCGACGGCGACACCCTCGCCGACCTGCTCGAAGCCACCCGGGACGGCATCCTGGACGCGCTGGACGACCAGCACGTTCCGTTCGGGACGGTGGTCACCGCGCTCAACCCACCGCGATCGGCCGGGTCCACGCCGTACCTCGACGTGGTGCTCGCCCCGCAGGCGCACGCCGAGACGCCCGCCCGGCTGGGCGACCACGAGCTGCTGCCCCTGACGGTCGGCGAAGGCACCGCGACGGTCGGGAAGTTCGCACTGACCCTCGGCCTGACCGTGGTCGGCGAGCGGATGACCGGCTCGCTGCTGTACCGGGGCGATCGGCTCTCGGCCGAGTCGGCCGCGGAGCTGGCCCGGCGGTACGCGACCGTGCTGGAGGCCGTCCTGGACGACCGCACCCGCTCGCTCGTCGGGCTGGTGCCGAACGCGCCCGCCGTCGCCGCCCCTGACTCCACAGCGCCGGCCACCCCCACCCCTGGCGGGGCCGCTGCGGCTGTTCCCGCCTCGCCCGGCGAGGACGTGGTCGAACGGGTCACCGCGCTCTGGTCGACGGTGCTCGCCACCGCCGACCTCGGTCCGGACGACAACTTCTTCGACCGGGGCGGCAACTCGCTCAAGCTGGTGACCCTGCACGCCGAGCTGTGCCGCGCCTTCGCGGTGGAGCTGCCGGTCCAGCGACTGTTCGAGAACTCGACGATCCGGACGATGGCCCGCTTCCTCGCGGCCGAATCCGGCTCGGCAGGCGCCGCCCAGGCCGCGCCCGCGCCGGCCGCCGCCCCGGGTCTGGACGCGGACGCGCGCGGCGCCGCCCGTCGGAAGATGCGGCCGCGCGCCGCGGGAAGGTGATCGTGGACACCGAAGCCGAACTCGCCGAGGGGGCCGTCGCCGTCGTCGGCATGGCCTGCCGCTATCCCGGCGCGGAGGACGTGAGCTCCTACTGGGCCGCTCTGCGGTCCGGCACCGAGGGGATCACCCGCTTCGACCCGGCCGCCCTGGTGGCGGCCGGGGCCGACCCGGAGCTGGTCCGGCGGCCCGACTACGTCCCGGCCCGCGGGGTGCTGCCGGCCTCGCGCGGCTTCGACTGGTCCTTCTTCGGCTACAGCCGCGCCGAGGCCGCGACCATCGACCCGCAGCACCGGATCTTCCTGGAGTGCGCCTCCCAGGCCGTCGACGACGCCGGGATCGACCCGACCCGCTTCCCCGGCTGGATCGGCGTCTTCGCCGGTGCCGAGGGCACCACCCTGCCACCGCGCGACGACATCGACCCGATGGCGCAGGTCATCGGCGCCCGGCCGGACTTCCTCACCAGCCGGGTCGCCTACCGACTGGGCCTGCGCGGCCCGGCGATCACCGTGCAGACCGCTTGCTCCACCTCGCTGGTGGCGGTGCACCTGGCCGTCCAGAGCCTGCTCGCCTACGAGTGCGACGCGGCGCTGGCCGGTGGCGTCTCGCTGGCCCCGCACGGCGAGTTCGGCTACCTCTACCAGGAGGGCGGGATCCTCTCCCCCGACGGACACTGCCGGCCCTTCGACGAGGAGTCCGCGGGCACCGTGCCCGGCGAGGGGGTCGGCGTCGTCGTCCTCAAGCGGCTGGAGGACGCACTGCGCGACGGCGACCGGATCGCCGGCCTGGTTCTCGGCTCGGCGCTGAACAACGACGGCGGGGACAAGATCGGGTACACCGCGCCGTCCATCCCCGGCCAGCGGGAGGCGATCCTGCTGGCCCAGAAGGTGGCCGGGATCGACCCGGCCGACCTCGACTACGTCGAGGCCCACGGCACCGGCACCCGGATCGGCGACCCGGTCGAACTCCAGGCCCTCACCGACGCGTTCCGCCGCTCGACCGACTCCGTCGGCCAGTGCTGGATCGGCGCGGTGAAGAGCAACCTCGGCCACACCGGCTCCGCATCCGGTGTGGCGGGGATGATCAAGACGCTGCTCATGATGGAGCACGGCGAGCTGGTCCCCACCCTGCACTACCGGCGGCCCAACCCGCTGCTGCGGTTGGCCGAGACGCCGTTCCGGATCGCCGACCGGCTGCGACCCTGGCCGGAGCGCGGCAGCAGGTTGGCCGCCGTCAGCTCCTTCGGTGTCGGCGGAACCAACGCCCATGTGGTGCTGGGTGGTTCGCCGCAGCGCAGCCGTCCGGCCGCCCGGTCCGGGCACCGGCTGCTCGCGGTGTCCGCCGCCTCCCCGGACGGACGGGACCGGCTGCGCCACGCCCTCGCGGACCGGCTGGAGTCCGACGCCGCCGCGGCCGAGGGCGGTGCCGAGCCCGGCACCGGGTCCGTCGCCCTGGCCGAGGCCGCCCGCACCCTCGCGGGGCGTCGTCGGCACGACTGGCGCCGGGGCGTGGTGGCCGGGAGCCCGCAGGAGGCGGCCCGCCTGCTCCGGGAGGCGCCCGCCGCCCGGACCCCGGCCGCGATCGACCGGGTCGCCTTCCTGTTCCCCGGCCAGGGAACCCTGACCGGACCGGCCGGAACGGCCGCGTACCGGCTGCTCCCCGGTTTCCGGGCTTCGTTCGACGAGTGGTCCAGCGTGGTCCGGGAGACCTGCGGGCTCGACCTCTCTCCCGTCGTCACCCCCGGGCCGGCACCGGCCGGCTGGTTCGTCGACACCGTCAACCAGCAACTCGGGCTGCTGGCCCTCGGCCACGCCCTCGGACGGCAGCTCGCGGACTGGGGTCTCACCCCCACCGCGATGCTCGGCAACAGCATCGGGGAGTACGTCGCCGCGACCCTCGCCGAGGTCTGGACCCCGGCAGAAGCAGCCCGCCTGGTGCACGCCCGGGCCACCGCCATGCGGGACACCGAGCCCGGCCGGATGGCCGCCGTCACCGCCTCCCCCGAAGAGGTGACCCGCCGGATCGGCAGCGGGGGCTCCGTGACCCTCGCGGTGGCCGGCCCCGAGCGGGTCGTGATCTCCGGACCGGCCTCCGCGGTGGACGAACTCCTGGCCGGCGACGCCCTGGCGGGCCTCGACGTACGGCTGCTCGACGTCGGCCGCGCGTTCCACTCCGCGGCCATGGAGCCGGCGAGCCGGGCGCTGCGCGAGGCCGTCGCCGCCGTCCCGGGCCGGGAACCCCGGCTGGGTCTGGTCTCCAACACCACAGGCGACTGGGCCGACCCCACCGCCGTCCGCACGCCCGACTACTGGGCCGAGCAACTGCGCCGCACCGTCCGCCTGGACGACGGCCTGGCCACCGTGCTCGCCGCGGACTGCGACACCTTCCTCGAACTCGGCCCCGGCACCTCGATGACCGGAGCCCTGCGGCGCCACCGCGACTGGGACGCCGCCCGCACCGCCCTGCCGCTGCTCGGCCGGGGCGGCGGGGACGGCGAGCGCGAGCTCCTGCTCGCCGTCGGCGCGCTCTGGGAGCGGGGCGCCGACCTCGACCCGGAGGAACTGCTCGGCGCGGACCGGCCGTTCCGGACCTCGCTGCCGGCGCACCCCTTCGACTCCCAGGACCCGGCCACCGAACCGGTGCGCCCCTCCCGAGCGCGCGCCCGGACCACCGCGGTGGCCGGGCCCGTCCACCAGGTCCTGGAACGGCTCTGGCGGACGGCACTGGGCGTGACGTCCGCGGCCGAGGGCGACGACTTCTTCACCCTCGGCGGCGAATCGCTGATGCTCGTGAACCTGATGAGCGAGGTGCGCCGGCACACCGGGGCCGCCGTCCCGGTCGCCGACTTCACCGCGACGCCGACCTTCGGAGCGCTGGTGAAGCTGGTCGAGCAGCACGCCGCCGAGAGCGCGCCCACCCCGCCCGGCCTGGTGACACTCCGCTCGGGCGTCGGCCGGCCGCTGTTCCTCGCCGCCGACGCGATGGGCAGCACCGGCAGCTACGCAACCCTGGCCTCACTCGTCGACACCACCCGCCCGATCCTCGGACTGGAACCCGACGGGCCCGGCCGACCGGCGGGCGGCACCGGCCGGTTCGGCCGGCCCGTGACCATCGAGGCCGTCGCCGCCCGGAACGTCGCACTCCTGCGGCAGGCGCAGCCCTCCGGCCCGTACACCCTCGGCGGCTGGTCCTTCGGCGCGGTGGTGGCGCACGAGACGGCGCGGCAACTCATCCGGGCCGGAGCGGAGGTCGACGTCCTGTTCTGCCTCGACGGCTTCGCGCCCGACCGGCGCGGCCTACCGATCGCCACCGACCCCGGCTTCCTCGCCGGGAACCTTCGGCTCCAGCTCGACGCCGTACTCGGCACCGGCACGGTCGGCGGCCGGCTGCGCCGACTCCCGGCGCTGCGGCGGCAGTTCGTCGCCAACATCGGGGCCGTGCTGCGCTACCGGCCGCGCCCGATCAGCTCCCCGGCAGTGGTGCTCAAGGCGGCCGCCGACGAGCGGACCGCGGCCGTGCTGCAACGCGGCCTGCGGCAGCTGTACACCTCCGTCGAGGTGTACCCGGTTCGCGGCGACCACTGGTCGGTCCTGTCCGAACCCGATGCCCGTCCGGTCGCCGCGCACCTGGCGACGATCCTGGCCGGGACCACCGCCGTGAACCGAGATGAGTGACCCCGTGAAGCCCGTCGAACCCGATGCCGCCGAACCCGATGCCGCCGATTCCGGTGCTTTCGAGCCGGGCACCGCCGAACCTTCGGACCTCGCATCGGCAGTCCCCGCAAGCGCCGCCCCGGCCTCCCCCGCCCAGGACGTGCCGCTGATCCGCAACCGCGACTTCCAGGCGCTGTGGATCAGCCGCTTCCTCGCCAGTGTGGGCAAGGAGTCGGCCGAGGTCGCCTATCCGCTGTTGATGCTCGCCATCACCGGTGAGGCCGCCTACGCCGGCGCCCTCGGTGCGACCCAGCTCATGGTCACCGGAGCCGTGTCGATCGCCGGCGGCACCCTCGCCGACCGGATGGACCGCCGGAAGCTGCTGATCGCCTGCGACGCCACCCGGGCCCTGATGCTGCTGCTCTTCGGCGCGCTGGTGCTGGCCGACCGGACGAACGTGCCGGCCGTCTTCGTCCTCGCCGTCGTCTCCGCGGTCTGCCTCGGTCTCTCCGAACCGCCCGCCCTCGCCGCGATCAAGCAGGTGGTACCGGCCTCCCAACTCACCCGCGCGACCGCCCAGAACCAGATCCGGCCGCTCGGCGCGACCGTGGCCGGCGCCCCGATCGGCAGCTCACTGTTCGGGGTCGCCCAGGCCCTGCCCTTCGTCGCCACCGCACTGACCTTCGTCTGCTCGGCGCTGACGCTGCTGTTCATCCGGCGCCCGATGCAGGCGGCGCCCACCGGCAACGACGAGCGCCGCAAGGCCCTCGACGGCTTCCGGTTCATCCTGGGCCGCCCGGTACTGGTGATCTGGATCGTCTGGATCATGGGCTCCAACATGGCCTTCAACCACACCGGGGCCTTCCTCGCGCTGATCGCCACCGCCAAGGAGCGCGGCGCCTCCGAACCCGAGATCGGCATGATGCTGAGCATCGCCGGCGCCGGCGGGCTGGTCGGCGCGGCCCTGGCCACCTGGGTGCTGAACCGGCTGCGCCCCGCGACGATCTTCCTCGCCGCGGCCTGGCTGGGCCCGGTCGCCGCCTTGCTGCTGATGACCGTGCCCGGAGTGCTGCCGCTCGGCCTCCTGCTGGCCTGCGTCTTCCTGCGCGGTCCGATCGTCAACGCGCTCTTCTTCGCGTACGTCGCCGTCCTGGTGCCCGACCGGCTCCAGGGCCGGGTGATGGGCGCGGTGATGTTCCTGTCCTACGTCGCCCAGCCGCTGGGCATCCTGGCGGTCGGCTCGATCTTCGACCTCGGCGGCGCGCCCTGGGTCTTCGCCTTCATGGCCCTGGTCTCGTCGCTGGCGGCGCTGCCGACCCTCACCCGGCTGATCCGTCGGCTGCCCCATCCCGACGCGCTGGCGACCGCCCCTTCCTGACACCCGCACCTCCAGCAGTTCCCGCCGTTGCAGCACCTCCTGACCGCCCGCATGCGCCTAGTCGAGGGAATCACCGTGTCCGAAACCCGTTCCGAAGCCCGTCCGGAAGCCCGTCCGGACGGCGCCGTCTGCCCCTTCCGCGTCCCCACCGAGTTCGTCACCGACCCGGGGGCGGACCCGCACCCGGCCACCGCCGAGCTTCGCGCCCAGGGGCCGGTGCACCCGATCGACTTCCCCTCCGGGGCCGACGGCTCCTACGTGGTGATCGACCACGACAGCGTCACCCGCGCGTTCGGCGACCCCCGGCTGTCCAAGCGTCTGGACGCCGCCCCGGCCTGGTTCCGCGACCAGACCCTGCAGAACAGTTCGGTGCTGGCCAGCAACATGCTGCTCGCCGACGGCGCCGAGCACACCAGGCTGCGCAGCCTGGTCAGCCGCGCGTTCGTGCCGCGCCGGATGGAGCTGCTGCGCCCGCAGATCCAACGGATCACGGACGACCTGATCGACGCCTTCCCGGAGTCCGGCGAGCTCGACCTGCTGGACGCCTTCGCCCTGCCGCTGCCGCTGATGGTCATCTGCGCCTTCCTCGGAGTCCCGTACGAGGACCGGCCGTTGTTCCAGCACTGGGGCAAGGTGCTGAGCCAGGACCCGAGCCAGGAGGGCGACGCGGCCCGCGAGCGCAGGTCGGTCAACGACGCGGTGGTGGAGTACTTCACCGACGTCCTGGCGAAGCGACGCGCCGAGCCGCAGGAGGACCTGCTCGGCGACCTGGTCCGGGCCGCCGACGAGGACGGCGTGTTCACCGACGCCGAGCTGATCTCCACCGCGATCTTCCTGATCATCGCCGGCCACAAGACCACCGCCAACCTGATCGGCAACGGCGTGTGGGCCCTGCTGACCCATCGCGACCAGCTGGAACTGCTGCGCTCCCGTCCGGAACTGATGGACCCCGCGGTCGAGGAGTTCCTCCGCTACGAGGGCTCGGTGGACCGCGGCACGCTGCGCACCACCACCGAGGACGTCCGGATCGGCGACACGGAGATCCCCAGCGGCAGCTTCGTCCACCTCTCGGTGTCCGCGGCCAACCGGGACGCGGCGGTCTTCCCGGACCCGGACCGCTTCGACATCACCCGCAGCCCCAACCGGCACATGACCTTCGGTCACGGCCCGCACTTCTGCGCGGGCGCGCCGCTGGCCCGACTGGAGGGGCAGATCGCCTTCGCGACGCTGCTGCGCCGCCTGCCCGAGCTGGAACTCGCCGTCCCCGCTGACCGGTTGACCTGGGTCGCCGACAGTTCGATCAGTCGCGGCCTGGAGGACCTGCCGGTACGGTTCACCAGTCGCCTGCCGCGCTGATCCGCCCGGGCGGCCGTAACCGAGAGCGCCGGACCAACGCGCGCTGAACCGAGGAGCGCTGCACTGCGGAGCGCTGCACCGAGGAACAAGGAGCACCACCTCATGACCGACTCCCCCGTCACCCTCATCACCGGCGGTTCGAGCGGCATCGGCGCCGCCACCGCTCGCCGACTGCTCGCCGAGGGCCACCGGGTGACCGTCACCGGCCGCGACAGCGACCGGCTCGCCCGCTTCGCCGAGGAGACCGCCGCGAAGCCGGACACCCTGCTCACCATCGCCGCCGACGCCGCCGACCACGAGGCCGTCGAGGCCGCTGTCCAGGCCACCGTCCGGACCTTCGGCCGGCTGGACACCGTCGTCGCCAACGCCGGTTACGCCACCCACGACTCGCTCGCCGACGGCGACCCGGCCGGCTGGCGCGACATGGTCCTCACCAACGTGCTCGGCCCGGCCCTGCTCATCCGGTCCTCGCTGGCCGCGTTGAAGGAGTCCAAGGGCCGGATCGTGCTGATCGGCAGCGTGGCCGGCGTGGTCTACACCCCCGGCAACATCTACGGCGCCACCAAGTGGGCGGTGACCGGCCTCGCCGAGAACACCCGCCGGATGGTGACCGCGGACGGGATCGGCGTCACCCTGGTCGCCCCGGGCCGGGTGGAGACCAACTTCTGGGAGGGCGCGGGCGGCGCCCCCCAGGGCCTCAACCTGACCGCCGACCAGATCGCCGACTCCATCGTGTGGGCGGTCCGCCAGCCGGCCGGCGTCGATGTGAACACCGTCGTCATCCGTCCGGTCGGACAGTCCGTCTGACGGCTCGTCCGCCCCTGCGGGCAGGCCGTGCGCAACGGCCTGCCCGCCCCCGCACCCACGTCGCCGAGATCGGCCGCCGCACTTCGTACGCCTTCCGGTGACGCCCAGTCGCCACCCGCGAGACTCCAGGAGCGCCAGCACATGACCACCGACCCCGGGACGACCACGGGACCGGACCTCGCACCGACGTCCCCCGACGGCCTCCAACACGAGCTGGCCCGGCTGTGGGCCGAAATATTCGGGGTGGCGGCCGTCGACCCCGCCGTGGACTTCACCGAGCTCGGCGGGAACTCCCTGCACGCGGCGCGGGTCGCCGCCAGGATCCGCGGGCGCCACGGCGCCGACCTCACCGTACGGGACCTCTTCGAGGCCCGGACCGTCGCCGGCCTGGCCCGACTGCTCGACCAGCGGCTGCGCCACCGCTCGGACGGCTCCCCGGCCCGGGCGGCCGCCCTGCCTCCGGTGCGCCGGGCACCGGGCGAAGGCCCCGCACACTCGCTCGGCCAGCGCCGACTCTGGTTCCTCGACCACCTCAGCCCCGCCGCCGGCGTCTCCTACAACGTGGCGGCGGCCACCCGGCTGCACGGTCCGCTCGACCGGTCGGCGCTGGAGGCCGCCTGGGCGTCGGTGGCCCGCCGACACGAGCAGCTGCGCACCACCTTCCACCTCGTCGGCGGCGAGCTGGGCACCCGGGTGCACGACGCCGTCGCACCGCTGCGCACCACCGACCTGAGCGGGCACCAGGCCCCCGAGCAGGAGGCCCTGGACCGGGCGGCGCAACTGGCCGCCGAACACATCGACCTCGGCCGGGAGCCGCTGCCGCGGCCGGCCCTGTTCCGGCTGGGCGAGGACGAACACCTGCTGGTGCTCGTCCTCCCCCACCTGATCGCCGACGGTCGGACCCTGGACGTCATCGACCGCGACCTCGCCCGCGCCTACCGGCGGCACACCGGCGGCCCGGACGAAACCCCGCCCGAGCCGGCGCTGTCCTACCGGGACTTCGCCCACTGGCAGCAGGAGCTCGCGGCCGCGCCGGACGCCGACGCCCGGCTCGCCCCCTGGCGCGCCTACCTCCAGGACGCCCCCACCACCCTCGACCTCCCCGCTGACCACCCGCGCCCCGAGGTCCGCAGCCACCGTGGCCGCCGGGTCACCCTGCGCACCGGCGCCGCCCTGCTGACGGCGGCCCGCGAGCTCGCCGCCGCCACCCGCACCACCCCGTACGCGGTCTGCCTCGCCGCGTACGGCCTGCTGCTGGGCGAACAGACCGGCCGCCGGGACGTCCTGGTCGCCTCCCCGACGGACGGCCGGCCGGAGCCCGCGCTGGAGGACGTCGTCGGGTTCTTCACCAACACCGTGCCGGTCCGGCTGCGGCCGGACGGCGGCAGCTTCCGGGACGCCGTGAAGGAAGCCCACGGCTCGGCGCTCGACGCCGTCGAGCACCAGTACGTGCCCTTCGAGCGGCTGGCCACCGAGTTCGCTCCGGCCGGTGACCTCTCCCGCACCCCGCTGGCCCAGGTCGCCCTCGCCTACCAGGGGCCGCTGCGCCCGCACGCCGGACTGGCCGGCCTGACCGCGCGGCCGCGGACCGTGGACAACGGCACCGCCAAGTTCGACCTGACCCTCGAAGTCCACGAGGACGGCGAGGAGTTCGTGCTGAGCGCCGAATACAGCACCGACCTGTTCACCGAGCAGCGGACCAAGGCCCTGCTCGACCGGTACGTGGAGCTGCTCGCCTCGGCCCTCGACCGGCCCGACCACGCGACGGGGCCGAACCGGTCCGCCGTTCCCGCGCAGTCCTCGGCCGCGGCCGCGACGCCGAACGACGCGCCCGACTGGCAGGGCCTCTGCCTGCACGAGGCCTTCGCCGAGGTGGCCGCCCGCCACCCGGACGCGATCGCCGTCACCGACGGCACCCGTCGGCTCAGCTACGCCGAGCTCGACCGGGCCGCCAACCGGCTGGCGCACCGCCTCCGCCGGCACGGCGCCGATGTCGAACAGCTCGTCGGCCTGTGCGCCGAGCGCACCGTCGACCTGGTGGTCGGCCTGCTGGCCATCCTCAAGTCCGGCGCCGGCTACCTGCCGCTCGACCCGCGCCACCCGGCTGCCCGGCTCGACGCCACCCTCACCGACGCGGGCTGCCGCCTCCTCGTCGGCGACGCCGAGTCCTGCGGGCCGCTGCTCGGCTCCGCGGAGCGCACCCTCGTCCGGCTCGACACCCCTCACGACGAGGAGTCCGGTGACGACGAGGCCGTACGACCGCCGCGGTCCGAGGTGGGCCCGGGCAACGTCGCCTACGTGATCTACACCTCCGGCTCGACCGGCAAGCCCAAGGGCGTCATCGTCACCCACGCCAACGTGACCAGGCTCTTCACCGCCACCACGGCGGATTTCGGCTTCGGCGCCGACGACGTCTGGACCTTGTTCCACTCGATCGCCTTCGACTTCTCGGTCTGGGAACTCTGGGGGCCGCTGCTGTACGGCGGCCGCCTCGTCCTCGTCCCCTACCTCGCCAGCCGTGACCCGATGGTCTTCCTGGAGCTCCTGCGCACCGAGCAGGTGACCGTCCTCAACCAGACTCCGACAGCCTTCCGGCACCTGGCCGCCGTCGCCGAGGACGCCGGGTTCCCGCCGCTCGCCCTGCGCACGGTCGTCTTCGGCGGCGAGGCGCTCGACCCGGCGATGCTGCGCGGCTGGGCCGGCGGCTACGGCACCGCCCGTCCACGCCTGGTCAACATGTACGGGATCACCGAGACCACCGTCCACGTGACCGTCCGCCCGATCGGTATCGCCGACCTCACCGGCTCGACCAGTCCGATCGGCCGCCCGATCGGCGACCTGCGGGTGCACGTCCTGGACGAGCAGTTGGCCGAGGTACCGCCCGGCTCCGAGGGCGAGATGTACATCGGCGGCCCGGGTGTGGCCCGCGGCTACCTCAACCGCCCCGAGCTGACCGACGAGCGCTTCGTCCAGGACCCGTTCGGCGGCCCGGGCGAGCGGCTCTACCGCTCCGGCGACCTCGCCGTCCGCCTGCCGGACGGCGAACTCGAGTACCGGGGCCGGGCCGACCAGCAGGTCAAGCTGCACGGCTTCCGGATCGAACTCGGCGAGATCGAGCGCGCACTGCTCGACCAGCCCGGGGTGCGCAGCGCCGCCTGCGTGCTGCGTGAGGACACCCCTGGTGTGCCGCGGCTGGTCGGCTACCTGGTGCCCGCCCCCGGCCGACCGCTCGACGCGGAGTCCGTCCGCTCCGCGCTGGCGCAGCGGCTGCCGGCGCACATGCTCCCGGCGGCCTTCGTCCGGCTTACCGCTCTGCCGCTCACCGCCAACGGAAAGCTCGACAAGGCCCAGCTGCCGGTGCCCGGCACCGAGGCGGCGGAGGCCGCACCGGGAACCCACGCCCCCCTGGCCGCCCGCACCGCTCCGCGGACCGAGACGGAGCGCCGGCTCGCCGAGGTCTGGCACACGGTGCTGCGCGGCGACGAGCCCGACGTGCACGCCAACTTCTTCGCCGTCGGCGGTGACTCCATCATCGCCATCCGGCTCGGCGTGGCCGCGCGGGCGGCCGGACTGCCGGTGACCATCGAGAGCATCTTCCGCAACCCCACGGTCGCCGATCTGGCCCGCCACTGCGACCTCACCGCCACTGCCGAGGAACCGGTCGAACCGGCGCCGCTCTCCACCACCCTGGCCGACCTCGCCCCGGACTCGCTGCCCGACGACGTGACGGACGCCTACCCGACCGCGGCGATGCAGCTGGCCATCGTGTACGAGTGCGAGCTCGCGGACGACGAGGAGTCGGGCCTGTACCACGACCTGATCAGCGTCCGGGTGGACGGTGTCTTCGACCGGCCCGCGCTGGAGACCGCGCTCGCCGACCTGGGCCGACGGCACGAGATCCTGCGGACCTCGTTCCACCTCGGCCTGTTCCGCGAGCCGATGCAGCTCGTGCACCGGCAGGCCCTCGTCCCGCTCACGGTCGAGGACCGCCGGCACGGCACGGAGCTGGGCGACAAGGAGCGCGAGGCCCTGCTGCACGCCTGGTGGGAACGGGAGAAGGCGGATCCGTTCTCCCTCGACGAGCCGCCGCTGGTGCGCTGCGCCGTCCTGCACGACGGCCCGCAGGCCTTCCAACTGTCCTTGGCGGTCCACCACTCCATCCTCGACGGGTGGAGCCTCGCCAGGCTGATGACGGAACTCCTGCTGGCCTACGACGCGCGGCTCGGCGCGACCGACGCCGCCCTGCCCGACCTGCCGCGCACCAGGTACCGCGACTTCGTCGCCGCCGAGCAGTCCGCCCTCGCCGATCCGGCGGCCCGGGACTACTGGGCCGAACTGCTCTCGGCCACCGCGCCGGCCGCCGACCTGCCGGTCCTGCCCGGCGGCGGGACCACCGACGAGTTCGCCTTCCACGCGCCGCTCCCGGCCGAGCTGGACGCCGAACTCGACAGGGTCGCAGGCGAGTTGGGCATCCCGGTGAAGAGCGTCTACTATGCCGCCCACGCCTGGGCACTGGGCCGGCTCACCGGCCGTGCCGACACCGTCGGCGCGATGCAGGTCAACGGCCGGATGGAGCAGGAGGGCGGGGACCTCGTCCTGGGTCTGCTGCTCAACATGGTGCCGGTGCACGTCCGGGTCGACGGTGGCCGCTGGGCCGACCTCGCCCGGACCGCCTTCGACGCCGAGCGGGAGCGGCAACCGCACCGGCGGTACCCGCTCGCCGCCATGCAGCAGCTGGTCGGGCGCGACCACCGCCTGTTCGAAGTGGCCTTCAACTACACCGACTTCCACGCCTTCGACGACCTCGACGCGCTCGCCCGGATCCGCACCGGCGACTGGTGGTTCTCCGACCGGCACAGCTTCCCGCTGATGCTGGAGCTCACCCGCTCCCCGCACACCGGGGAGCGTGCCCTGTCCGTCACCGTGGGCGTGGACAGCCCCCTGGCCGGCACCGGTGCACAGCTCGGCGAGCTGGTCCTCGAGGCCCTCCGACGGATCGCCGCCGACCCGCACGCCGAGTACCCCGCCGTCGGCGGGGTGTGACCGGTCCACCCGAACCCGTGCCGGCCCGGCGGAACCCCGCCGGGCCGGCACGGGTGGGCCGGCCCGGGCCGCCGGTGGAGGCGGAGGTTCGGATTCGAAGCTCCGCCGGTCGGCCAGTGTGGGCGCAGTACCGGCCATCCGGCCCGGTTCGGTTCGTGGGCGGCGGCACCCGTGCCAGAGTGACGGTGTCCAGACAAGTCACCCGTCCCGCGGGTGTCCCGAAGGGGGCTGCACATGCGCTCGAACGTTCTGGTGAAGGCGGTCGTCGGTGCCACGGCCGTGGCCTGCATCGCCGTCGGCGGCCTGGCCGGTGCCGGTGCCGCCGTCGCGGCGACGCCGACCGGCGTCCAGCAGGCGGCGGAATCCGGGCCCGCCGGGCTGGCGGCGGTCGTCAACCTCGGGCTGAGCACCTCGCAGGCCGCCAAGCTCCAGGCCCCGCTCAAGCAGTACTGGGGCTACACCGGCGCGATCGACGGCCAGCTCGGCACCGGCAGCTGGCAGGCCATGCAGCGGTTCCTGCGCGCCGACTGGGGCTACACCGACGCCATCGACGGCATCGTCGGGACCCACACGGTGGAGGCGCTGCAGCGCTGGTTGAAGAGCAACTGGGGCTACACCGGCGCCATCGACGGCGACGCCGGCACCGGGACCCGGGCCGCGTTCGCGCGGTACTGCGACTCGCTCTGATCCCGGGCGCCGCAGCGAGGCGCCACCCGGCGCGGGGCCGGGCCGGCCGGCGTAAACTGCCGGCCCGGTCCGTGAAGCGCCCCGCGTCGGCTCCGGTCAGCAGGCCCGCCGGGAGCCGCCGCCCGTACGCCACCAGGAGCAGGTGCTCCGCCCGCCCCTCCACCGGCAGCGGACCGGGGCCGTGAGGAGCCGCTACCCGGCCGCCGCCGCGCCGTCGGCGATGTGGAGCAGCGCGGCGGCGCCGTCGAGGGTCTCCGGGTCGAGCGGGAAGTAGCCCTGGCGCGGGGTGGTGTCGGTCCGGGTGCGGGCCGTGCCCGGGAGCGGCGGGGCGGTCAACCGCCAGCCGCCGGGGCCGGACGGGAGCCGTGCCTCGTACGTCCCGGCCGGCGGCTCGCCGAGGCCGATCGCCTCGCTGCGCCCGAGGCTCCCCGCGACGAAGGCGTAGCGCTCGCCCAGCAGCGAGCCGACGATGTGGCCGGCGCCGTTCCAACCGCAGTCCAGCTCCCCCTGGGACCAGGCGCTGGGGTTGCGCTGGAGGTGCCGGTTGTGGGCGAACACCAGGGTCGGCCCGCGCCGGGCCTCGACGGCGCGGATGTCGAGCAGGTTCTGCGCCATCAGGGCGTCGCGCATCCGGATCAGGCCGGAGATCCGGGCGCTCGCCCCCAGGCCCTGGACGGCCGCCTGGGCGTGGTAGCGCAGCAGTCCGATCCCGGCCCGCAGCCGGACACCGGCCCGGAGCCACTCGGCGTGCGAGGTCGCGGCGATCAAGTCCGGTGCGCGTACGTAGAGTTGGTTGAGCAGGTCGTCGGCGGTACGGCGCAGCCGTTCGGCCTCGGGGGTGGCTCCGGGTGACGCGGCGGCGTCGAGGATCGCCTCCTCGCGTTCCCAGCGCTCGTCCTCCCCCGTCAGCGCGGCGACGTCCAGGTCGAGCCGGAGGAAGTCACGGGCGTGTTCGAGGTAGCGGCGCGGGCTGGGCGCCGTGGTGTTCTCGGTGGGGAGGTCGAAGCCGTGGCACGCCACTTGCTCCCCGGCCTCCCGGTCGCGGTTGAACTCGCGCATCCAGGCGACGAGTTCGCGGTTCGCGGGGTGGGCACCGAAGCCGTGGGTGAAGCCTTCGGCGAGCACCGCGTCGAGGGTGCCCACGCCGTGCCGGACGTGGTCGTCCACCGCCAGTGCGGCCACCCGGTCGGTCTCCAGGGCGATCGAGCGGAAGCCCTGGGCCACGAGTCGGGCGAACAGCCGGTTGCGGACCAGCCCGAAGGCCGGTTCCTGGTGCGTCGGCTCGCCGAGCGCCAGCAGTTCGCAGGAAGGGGTGCGGAAGTCTCCGATGTCCTGGCTCATGAACCTCAAGCGTATCCTTGAAAGCTCGGTTGAGACTTTCCGCGTCTCGGCCCCGCATTTTCGATGAGAAGTCTCAAACCAGGAGGTCACCGCCCTGCGCCCTGCCGACCTCGCCCGCGAGCACGGCCTCTCGACCCAGGCCGTGCGCAACTACGAGCGCGACGGCTTCCTGCCGCCCGCCGAGCGCACCCCCACCGGCTACCGGATCTACACCGAGCGCCACGCCGCCGCGCTGCGGGCCTTCCTCGCCCTCGTCACGGCCTTCGGGCACGCGACGGCGGCCCTGGTGATGTCCGCCGTCAACGCCGACCGTCCGGACGAGGCCCTGACGGCGCTCGACCGGGGCCACGCCCAGCTGCTGCGCGACCGGGAGACCCTCGCCACCGTCCGCCGCGCGGTCGAGGACCTCACCTCGGCGCGCCCGGCCACCCGGGCCGCGACGGCCGTCCCCGGCCCGCTCAGCATCGGCGAACTCGCCCACCGGCTCGGCCTCACCCCCGCCACCCTGCGCACCTGGGAGACGGCCGGCATCCTCACCCCGGCCCGCGACCGCCCCGGCGGACACCGCTCCTACCGCCCCGAGGACGTCCGCGACGCCGAACTGACCCACCTGCTGCGCCGCGGCGGCCACCCGCTGGCCCACATCACCACCGTCGTGCGGCAGGTCCGCACGGCGGGCGGCACCGACTCCCTGGCCGCGGCGCTGGACCACTGGCAGCAGCGCCTCACCACCCGGGGCCGGGCGATGCTCACCGCCGCGGCCCGGCTGGACGCCTATCTGTACCCGGACCCGGACCCGCCCGACGGCCCCGGCCCGCCGGGCAGTTCCGTGCTCGGGACGCGGCGCCAGTCCCACCCGGGGTGACGGGCGAGCAGGCCGAGGAAGTCGTCAGAGGGGATGAGCTCCCAGTGGTCGGTGTCGACGATCGCGGCGAGGCCGGGCAGGACGTGCCGCAGCAGGGCCCGGGCCGCGTCCATCGACTCGCT
Source organism: Kitasatospora sp. NPDC056076 (assembly GCF_042266305.1). Lineage (NCBI taxonomy): Bacteria > Bacillati > Actinomycetota > Actinomycetes > Kitasatosporales > Streptomycetaceae > Kitasatospora > Kitasatospora sp. NPDC056076. The sequence goes on along the minus strand of NZ_JBHJWG010000026.1, from coordinate 85,351 downwards.
CGCCACGCGAACGGCGTACGGCTCCCCGATCCGGGCCGTGACCTCGTCCAGGTGTTCCGGCTCGTAGTCGCGCAGCACCTCCCCCGACAGGTCGAGGGAGTACGCGCCGCCTCCCCATTGCACTTGGTCGTCCTGCGGCGTCGGCCAGTGCCAGAACGGGCCGAGCGCGCGGAAGCGCGACTCCAGTTCCGGACGCCGCTCCGCCGGGACGAGAACGATCACCACCGGCCAGGACACCGGCCCACCTCCTCGAACGCCATCCGAACCATCACCGTCAGCCGGCCGTGACCCGCAGGTTGGCCAGCAGCTCCGTGCCGTCCGCGCGCACCGCGAACACCCGCCCGCCGCGGTGCCAGCAGGTCACCGCCCCGGCGTGGGCGCGCAGCCGGAGCGTGGGGTCGGTCGTCGCCCCGGGCAGCAGGGCGGTGAAGGCGGTCCCGGAGGTGCCCCCGACGGTGGCCCGCAGGCCGTCCTCGGAGCGCTCGGTGAACGCCCAGTGGGCGCCGTCGGCGCCGAGCGCCACCGGGGGGCCGGTGACGGTCCGCTCGGCGCTGCCCCGGCCGGTCCAGCTGAGCACCGTCGTCCCGGGGGCTTCGCCCGGCCGGGCGGTCAGCAGCCGTCCGTCGGCGAGCGCCACCCGGTCGTCGGCGTCGTCCAGGTCGACCGCCGTGCGGGCGCGCAGCTCCCAGCCGGGCTGGTCCCAGCGCCACAGTTCGGTGAGTTCGGCGGTGTGGCCGCCGGCCCGGGTGTGGACGACCACGGCGCAGCTCGCGGGGGTGCGGGCGATCCGGCCCACCGCCTGCTGGTCGTTGCCGAGTTCGCGGTGGACGACGGTCGGGCGGGTGGCGTCGGTGTCGAGCACGGCGATGCCGTCCTGGTCGACGGTGAGCAGGTGGCGGCCGTCGTAGGAGGGGACGATCGCGCGCACCCGCAGGGCCGTCCACCGCTCGACCCGGCGGGTGGCGAGGTCGAGCCGGAACAGTTCGCGGACCGCCCCGTAGCGGGCGACCAGCAGCGCGGTGCCGCCGTGGTCGGCGACCACCAGCTGCTCGGCGGGCACGTCCCAGCGGGCGCGGGTGCGGCCGTCCGGGCCGAGCAGCCGTACGCCGGCCTGGCCGCAGGCCACCAGCACCAGGCCGGAGTCCAGCCGGGCCGCGTCCAGGACGGGCAGGGTGCCGGGGCGGTCGGCGGCGGTGACGGCGAGCGCCCCGCCGCGGCCGGGTCCGGTCCGCCGGGGCTTCGGCAGGTCGGCGGCGGCCAGCGGGTCGGCGCGCTTCAACAGCCGGTTGTGGAGGGTGCTTTCGGAGCGTACGGCGGCTTGGCCGGACAGTCCGCCGGTGCGCACCAGGGAGCGTACGGCGAGGGTGGCGAGCTCGCGGTCGAGGGCCGGGTCGGCGCAGCGCAGTTCGGCGAGGGCGGCGACGGCGGCGCCCTGCTCGGTGGCGCCGGGCTCGGTGGCTCCTGGCCCAGCCCCGACGAGCAGGCGGCGGACCGGCTCCGCGGCGTCCTCGCCGAGCGCGAGCAGGTGGACCAGCGCCCTTCCCCGGGCCGCGCCGCCGAGTTCGGCGGCCTCCCGGAGGTCCGGCAGCACGCCCGGGCGCAAGGTCTCGTCCGGCCAGGCCGCCTCGACCGCGCCCAGCCGGTCCCCGGCCCGGCGGCGGTGGTCCACCCAGGCGGCGCGCAGGTCCCGGGCGGCCGCCGGGTCGGTGGCGGTGAGCCGTTCGACGGCGGTGGCGAAGGCACCGCGCCGGTGGGCGATCCGCACGGCCCGGTCCCGGTTCCCGGCACGCCAGTGCAGCCGGACCACCAGTTCCGCGGCCAGGCCGCGCCCTTCGGCGAGTTCGGCGGCATGGGCGGTGCGGCCGTGCCGGTCCAGCAGGGCGACGGCCTCGGCGGGCGCGGCCATCAGGTCGGCGAGCAGGTACGCGGCCTCGTCGATCCGCCCGTCCCGTTCCAGGGCCTCGGCGGCTTCCTGGTAGAGGCCGGTCAGGTACTCGTGGACGGTCGGCCCGCTGAGCGGCGTCGCCATCGGCGCCCCGCCGCGCTCCCGGGGGCTGGGCCGCAGGGCGCCCGTGAAGCGCTCGGGCAGGCGCAGGGTCAGCAGACCCCGCTCCGGGCCCGCGTCGGCGCCGCCGGAGAGCTGGATCGCGTCGCGCAGGGCGTCCTCCCACCGGCGCTGCCGGAAGGACCGGGAGAGCTGGTGCAGGTAGCGGGCGTGGCGCTCCCGGAAGAGCGCCCCGGCGGGGCTGCGCAGGGCGAGCCGGGCCAGCCACTGGCTGCCCGGGCGCCGGGGCGGACGCCGCCGGGCGGGGGCGGCCGGGGCCGTTCCGGGCGCACCGCCGCCTCCGGCGCTCTCCGCCGCCGCCCCCTGGGCGGCGCGGACGCGTTCGGCGAAGGCCGGGATCCTCGGCAGCACCAGCAGGGCGCTGCCGAGTGCCCCGAGGAGCGTCAGCAGGAGCCCGCCGCCGAGGCTGCCGGCCACCAGGGCGAGGACGCCGAGCAGCAGGCACAGCGCGAACGGTACGACGGACGCCCACCACGCCCGTCCGTCGACGGTGCCACGCGTCGCCGCGGCACGGGTGCCGGGCCGGCCGGGTCGGCCGGGCGCGGCGGTCCGCCCGGCCGGACGGGCCCGGGAACGGCGGCGGTACGTCAGTCCGGCGATCGCGCCGATCGTCACCGGAAGGACGATCACGGGCCCCTTGGGCACCCCCGTCGCCACGACCGAGGCCAGGAAGGACAGACCCAGCGCGAACACCAGGCCGGTCACGACCCCGGAGATCCGGCGCGCCTTCGCGGCGCCCGGACGCGGACCGGCCAGCAGCCGCCCCGCCCGCCGGCTGCGCCCGGGGACGCCGGCCGCGGCGCGCAGGTCCACGGCGGCCGGGCGCGGCAGCTCCGTCCCGACCGGTTCGGCCTCGACGGGGCTGCCGACCGGGCCCAGCCGGTGGAGGGTGAGCCCGCCCAGGTCCAGCCAGTCCGAGGGGTCCACGTCCGGCAGCTCCGCGATCGTCAGACGCTCCGTCAGACCACCTCTGGTGAGCACCAGTTCACCGGACCGGCCGGTCTGCCCCGGACTCGTCGCCAGCGCCCCGCCGACGGCGTGCAGCGGCGCGCCGGGAGCCCGTTCGGTGCGGGTCCGCACCGGCTTGGGCAGCTGCAACAGCCAGCGCCCGTCCGACAGTTCACTCAGCCGGGCGCCGAACCGCCAGTGCGCGAGGACGCGTTCGGACGCCTCGGCGACGCCGATCAGCGGCACATCGAGGAGGAACCCGGCCGCGTCGACGACCGGGCCGCCCGTCGCGGTACTGCCCGTCGCGGGGCTACCCGTCGCGGCGCTGCCCGTCGCGGGGCCGCCCGTCACCGCGCTGCTCGCCACCCGGCCGCCGGTCGTGGAACTGCTCATCAGTCGGTGCTCCTGATCACGGCGTGGGTGCGCCCGTCGGTCGCGTCCGCCACCACCACCCGGCCCGGGCGGGGTTCGGCGGCGATCAGCGGCAATCGGGGGTGGACGGCGGGGGCGGTCGTACCGCCGGAGAGCGCGGTGAGCGTGCGGACCGCGTCGGCCCGGACGGCGCGGACCAGCCCCGCGGCCCGGGTGCAGGTGATCAGGACGGGTTCGAAGCCGTCCTCGACCAGTCCGATCACCTCACTCTCCCCCTCCCCGAGGAGGATCCGGCGCTGCTCCCCCCGGCCCGGGCGGACCTCCCAGGTCCGCCCGTCCGCCGACCAGCCGACGGAGCCGCCGCCGTGCACCAGGTGCGGCGCCCCGGCCGCATCGGCGGGCAGCCGGACGGGCGACAGCCGGGGCTCCCGCGCGAACCGGAACGGGTGGCCGCCCGCGGTGGAGACGACCGGTCCGACCTCCGACACCCGCCCGCCGCGCTCGATCCGGCGCCAGCGGCCGGCCACCGGCAGCACCAGGGCGTCGCCCTCGCGCAGCAGCGGCAGCACCGGCCGGGCCATCAGCTCGGCGAACTCCGGGGAGCCGATCTCCGGCAGGCCGACGGCCGCCGACTTGATCCGGTAGCCGTCGGAGTCGCTCAACGCCCGTCCGCTGACGTGGAGTTCCAGCCGGTCGTTGCGCACGCACAGCACCAGCAGCCGCCCGCTGGTGCGCGCGGCCGCGATCACCGGGCCGAACAGCTCGTGGCGGCGCGGGCGCGTGGCACCGTCGGGGGCTCCTGCGCTCGACAGCGCCAGGGCGATCAGCACATCGCTGTGCCGGCCCCGGGCCAGCAGGGTGGCAGCGCCGGTGGTGAACGCGGGCAGCGCCCCGCCGACGGCGGGCAGTTGGGCGTCGAGCTGGGCGGAGGCCCGGAAGCCGCGGCCACGCAGGGCCCGGACCGCGACGCGCGCCGGGGGCAGCGGCAGCTCGACGGCCGACCCGCCGTCCACCCGGACCGTCACTCCGGCGGCGCCCTTCGCGCTCCAGCCCGCCTCCTCGCTCGCCACCGTGCGCCGCCGGGCGGGCAGCCGGGCCGCCAGCCGGGGCGAGGTGAGCAGCCAGCACTGCGCGGCCGGGTCCAGCGCCCGCTCCGCGTACCGGACGTCCTCGGGTTCGGGGTCGGTGTGCTGCCGGGCCTTGAGCCAGCGCGGCAGCAGTTCGGCGAGGTCGCCGCCGATCAGCCGCCCGGGCGGGTCCCCCAGGACGCCGACCAGCAGTTCGCTGCCCCGGGCCGCCGCCCGGCGGTGCAGCACGAGCAGCGCGGCCAGCTGGACCAGCCGCGCCGCGCCCGCCTGGGCCGGTCCGGCGTCCACCAGCACGACCACCTGGCCGCGGCTCTCGGGGGTGCGCAACTCGGTTTCCAGTTCCAGGAGTTCACCCTCGCTCCAGCGGCGCAGGAACTCCTCCGGGTACTCCTCGGCGAGCAGCCACTCGGCGGGCAGCAGCCGCTCCGGCCGTCGGCCGCGGGCCAGGCCGCCGTAGCCGTCCGGCTCGCCCTCGGATCCGGCGACGGGCTCCTGCGCGCCGATCAGGTCGTCCAGGCGGCGCAGCAAGGGGCCCAGCGCGGTGGCGAGTTCGGGGGTGAGCGCGGACAGCGTCCCGGCCCAGGGCGCGAGCGCGGCGGTCACGATCGACGCACCCGCGCCGGCCGCACGCTCTGCCCCTCGACCCGGCCGAGCGCCGGTTCGTCCGGCACCGCCGCCCGCCCGTCCAGGTCCTCGACCGTCGCCCCGCTGGTCACGCTAACGCTCCGCTCCACCTCGTACGGCTCCACCGTCCAGGCCCTCACTGCTCGTTCACTCGTTCCGCGCCGCTGCGCGGGGCCTGCCCTCCCGACTCCTCGCTGCCCGACTCCTCGCTGCCCGGCTCCCCGTTGCCCGGTTCTCCCTTGCCCGGTTCTCCGTTGCCGGGCTCCACGGTGCCGGGCTCCACGAAGCGGTCCAGGTCCGCCGGGTCCCGGACGGGCGCCGGCCGGTCGCCGACCAGCGCGTGGCCGGGGACGAGGACGCACAGCTGCCCGTCCGCCGCCCCGAGCGCCACCCGCCACAGGGCCGCGCCGGGCTGCGGGCGGGCCGTGGTCGGGACCAGCACGCCGTCGTCCTCGCCCAGGTAGCGGGCGCCGTCGGCCCAGGGCAGGTCCGGCGCCTCGCCGAGGACCAGCAGCGCCGTCCCGTCGGCTGCCACGGCGAGCCGGTGCCCAGCTGTCAGCCGGGCGCGCGTCGCGGTCGCGAGGGCGGGGACGGCAGCGCCGAGGGCGAGGACGGCGACCGGTTCGAGCGGTGGTTCACGGCGCTCCCAGCGGAGCGGGGCACCGGTCACGAGGGGGCGACCGCCGCGCCTGCCGTGACGGCCACGCCCGCCGTGACGACCGCACCCGCCGGGCCCGCCACGCCCGCCACGCCCGACGTGACCGCCGCGACCAGCCCGGCCCGGAGCCCGGTCAGCGGCGCCGGCAGGTCCGCCGGGTCGAACCCGGCGTCGATCTCGCGCAGCACGGCCTCCAGCCGCAGCCGGGAGTCCTGGCCGTCCGACAGCCCGCCGTGTTCGGCGAGCAGCGCGGTGCCCGTCCGCAGCAGGCGCTCGGCGCGGGCCGCGGTGCTGCGGGAGAGTTCCTCCGCGGTGTGCGCCAGGCTGCGGTTGGCGGCCCGGTCGATCAGGTCGGCGAGGGCCTCGCGGGCGAGCGCCTGGGTGTCGGCGGTGGGGGCGATCAGCGGGAGCACCCAGAGGTCGCGGGCGGAGGCGGCGGTGCGGCCGTCCAGGACGGCGGCCGCGGCGACCAGGTTCTGCGAGCGCACGGCCCGCCGGTCGCTGACCGGGACACCGGCCGAGCGCAGTCGGCGCAGCGCGGTGGCCAGCAGCGGGGTGACGGCGTCGAGGTCGCAGCGGCGGGCGGCTGCGGTCAGCCGGTCGAGGGCGCCGAGCAGGTCGCCGGTGACGGCGGGCGCGGCCGGGCGGCGGCCGGCCTCCAGGAGTTCCTCCAGCCGGCCGTCGGCGACGGGTTCGACGAAGACCCGGGCGAGGAACCGGTCCGCGAAGGCGGCCAGCGCCGGGTCCTCGGGCAGGTGGTTGGCCGCGCCGACGCAGATCCGCAGCGGACTGGCGAGCACGGTGCCACCGCGCCGGAAGACCCGCTCGTTGAGCAGGCCGAGCAGGGTGTTCAGGACGGCGGTGGAGCCGAGGAAGACCTCGTCCAGGAAGGCGATCTCGGCCTCGGGCAGCATCCCGGCGGTCTCGAACTCGACCCGGCCCTCCCGCAGGCGGCGCAGGTCGACCGGTCCGAACAGTTCGTTGGGCTCGGTGAAGCGGCCGAGCAGGTACTCGAAGTACCGCCCGCCGAGCTGCGCCGCGACCCGCCGGACCGCCTCCGACTTGGCCGTCCCGGGCGCGCCGACCACCAGCAGGTGCTCCCCGGCGACGGCGCACAGCGCCACCACCTCGGCCACCGTCTCCCGCCCGACCATGCCGCGCCCGGCGGCGGACACGGCCGCGGCGACGAGCTCGGCATCGGCGGTCGGCAGCCCGTCCGCCGGCAGCCCGTCCGCCGGCGGCGCGGCGGGCGGCACGTCGGCCCGGCCGGGCGGTACGTCAGCGGGGCCGGGTATCGAAGCGGCGGCGGAGGTCTCGGTCACGAGCACGGGAGTCTACGTTGCTCCGAACGCCCCTCACCAGCGGGTTTCCCCAGCAGCCGGTGCCTCCCCCGCCGTGGGGGCGCGGTGCAGCCGGAAGGCGTCCGCGAGGACGGCCCGGGCCAGCGCCCGGGCCGGGCCGCGGGCGGTGGTGCGCCCGGTGGTGAGGGCGAAGTCGGTGGTGCCCAGGTCCGGCAGGCCCGGTTGGTCGGGCAGCGGCCGCAGGCCCGACGGGATCAGGCTGCGGGCGTGCGGCACCACGCCGAGGCCGGCCAGCGCGGCGGCCCGGACTCCGGAGAGGCTGGTGCTGGTGCAGGCGATCCGCCAGGGGCGGCCGTCGCGTTCGCAGGCCTCCAGGGCGCGGGCCCGGGTGATGCTGGGCGGCGGGTAGACGATGAGCGGCAGCGGCTGCGCCGGGTGGTCCAACCGGAAGTCCTCCGCCGCGGCCCACACCAGCCGGTCCTGCCAGACCAGTTGGCCCTGGGCGTCGCCGCCCGGCGGGCGCTTGCCGAGGACCAGGTCGAGCCGCCCGTCGGCCAGCTGCTCGTAGAGCACGGCGCTGAGTCCGACGGTGAGTTCGAGGTCGACCTGGGGGTTGCGCCGCCGGAAGCCCCGCAGGATCTGCGGCAGTTCGGTGTGGACGAAGTCCTCCGAGGCGCCGAAGCGCACCCGCCCGCGCACCTGCGTCCGCGCGAAGTGGTCGAGTGCCTGCTCGTGCGCCTCCAGGATCGTCCGGGCGAAGCCGAGCATCTCCTCGCCCTCGCCGGTGAGCTGCACGGAGTGGGTGTCGCGCAGGAAGAACCGCCGGCCGGCGGCCTCCTCCAGCCGCCGCACGTGCTGGCTGACCGTCGACTGCCGTAGCCCCAGCCGTTGGGCGGCGCGGGTGAAGCCGCCGGTCTGGGCCACCGCGAGGAAGGACCTCAACTGCACCGGATCGAACATCTGGCCAGCCTATCCGCTGATATCACGAATCATGATGACAGTGAGTGCGGCCAGCGGGATTCCCACTCACCCGAACGGACGGCAGGCTGAGGCCGTCCCAGCCGAACCACCAGCGCGGAGAACCATGCCCCGCCCGAAGACCCCGATCCGCCCGAACACCCCGCTCCGCCTCCTCCGCTCCCGCCTGCGGATCGACCCGTTCATCGCCTCCCTGCTCGGCACCGTGCTGGTCGCCGCCCTGCTCCCCGCCCGCGGCGCCGCCGCACCGGTCGTCTCGGACGCGGCCACCGCCGGGGTCGCCGTGCTGTTCTTCCTCTACGGCACCCGGCTCTCCGCCCGCGAGGCCTGGAACGGACTCAAGCAGTGGCGACTGCACACCACCGTGCTCGCCGTCACCTTCGTCCTCTTCCCCCTGCTCGGAACAGCCGCCCACCTGCTGGTACCGAGCGTCCTGCCACCCGAGCTCTACCAGGGCCTGCTGTTCCTGACCCTGCTGCCCTCCACCGTGCAGTCCTCGATCGCCTTCACCTCCATCGCCCGCGGCAACACCGCCGCCGCGGTCTGCAGCGCGACCTTCTCCAGCCTCTTCGGCATCCTCCTGACCCCGCTGCTCGCCGCCGCCCTCCTGCACACCAGGGGCGGCATCTCGCCGGGCACCGTGCTGGAGATCGCCGAACAGCTCCTGCTGCCCTTCGCCGCCGGCCAGGTGCTGCGCCGCTGGATCGCCCCCTGGACGGCCCGCCACCGCTCCGTCCTCTCCCTGGTGGACCGCGGCTCGATCCTGCTGGTCGTCTACAGCGCCTTCGGCGCCGCCGTCGTCGGCGGGATGTGGGCCACGCTCTCCCTGCCCCGGCTGGCCGCCCTGCTGGCGGTCGAGTCCGCGCTGCTGGCCCTGGTCCTGACCGTCACCCTGCTGGGCGGCCGCCGCCTCGGCTTCGACCGGGGCGACCTGATCGCGATCGTCTTCTGCGGCTCCAAGAAGAGCCTGGCCAGCGGCGTCCCGATGGCCGCCGTCCTCTTCCCCGGCGCCGCCGCCGGACTGATGGTGCTGCCGCTGATGCTCTTCCACCAGCTGCAACTGATGGTCTGCGCCGTCCTCGCCCGCCGCTGGGCCGCCCAGGCCCCGGCCGTCGAGGCCCCGGCCATCGAGGCGGGCCGCCCGAACGAAGCGCTCGCCCGGGCCTGATCTCCGCTGGGGCCCACGACCAGGACAGCAGGAAAAATCCAGGTGCCCCGGCCACCCCTCGTCCCTACGCTTCCCGCCATGGACAGCACCGGGGCCGAGCGGCTCCTGAACGTCGTGGACGTCGAAGCCACCTGCTGGGCCCGCGGCCAACCGGCGGGCGCGGTCAGCGAGATCATCGAGATCGGGCTGACCGTCGTCGACCTGGCCACCGCGGAACGCCTCTCCCGGCACCGGATCCTGGTACGCCCCGCCCGGTCCACGGTCAGCGAGTTCTGCACGGAGCTGACCGGCCTCACCCAGCAGGAGGTGGACAGCGGGGTCGACTTCGCCGAGGCGTGCCGGCTGCTGGCGACCGAACACCAGGCCGGGTCCCGCCCGTGGGCCAGTTGGGGCGACTACGACCGCAACCAGTTCACCCGGCAGTGCCTGACCACCCGGACGCCCTATCCCTTCGGCCGGAGCCACACCAACGCCAAGATCGTCTTCACCGAGGCGTACGGCCTGCGCAAGCGCCCCGGCATGGCGCAGGCCCTGGAGCTCGCCGGGCGGCGGCTCGAAGGCCGTCACCACCGCGGCGAGGACGACGCCTGGAACATCGCCGCCCTCGTCCTCCACCTGTCCGAGCGGGGCGTCTGGCCGGATCCGTTGCCGACCGCGCCCACCTCCTCCGGCCAGGAGCGGGACTGACGGGCCGGGAGGCCGACCGGCCCCGGTTCGGCTCCCCCGCCCCTCCTGAGGTGCCGCGGTCCGGGGGGCTCTGGTTCGATGGGTGCCGTCGTCACCGCCGCCCGCGAGGAGCAGGACCCTGAGTACGTCGTTCGCCGAAGCGCTGTCCGTCGGCCTGCTGGTCCTGGTGCTGGTCGGTGCGGTGGCCCGGCCGTGGGGGTGGCCGGAGGCGGTGGTCGCGGTGCCGGCGGCGGGGCTGGTGGTCGCCACCGGGGCGATCCCGTGGGCGCACGCGGTGGCCGAGGCGGAGCGGCTCGGGCCGGTGATCGGGTTCCTCGCGGCTGTGCTGGTGCTGGCGAAGCTGTGCGACGACGAGGGGCTGTTCCGCGCCTGCGGGGCGTGGATGGCCCGCACCGCGGCCGGGAGTCCGCGCCGGCTGCTGGCGCAGGTGTTCGTCGTCGCGTCGGTGGTCACGGCGGTGCTCAGCCTGGACGCCACCGTGGTGCTGCTGACGCCGGTGGTGTTCGCCACCGCCGCCCGGCTCGGCGCCCGCCCCAAGCCGCACCTGTACGCCTGCACCCACCTGTCCAACACCGCCTCGCTGCTGCTGCCGGTCTCCAACCTCACCAATCTGCTGGCCCTCACCGCCAGCGGACTCAGCTTCACCCGCTTCGCCGCCCTGATGGCGCTGCCCTGGCTGGCGGCGATCGCCGTCGAGTACGTGGTGCTGCGCCGCTTCTTCGCCACCGACCTGGAGACGGGCACCGCACCCGACACCGAGGTGGCGGCACCGCAGATGCCGCTGTTCGCCCTGCTCACCGTGGCGGGCACACTGGCCGGCTTCGTGCTGACCTCGGTCGTCGGCATCGATCCGGCCTGGGCGGCCGCGGCCGGTGCCCTGGTGCTGGCCGTCCGGGCGCTCGCCCGGCGCCGTACCTCCCCGGCGGCGATCGTCCGCTCGGCCGCCGTGCCGTTCCTGGCCTTCGTCCTCGCGCTCGGCATCGTGGTCCGGGCGGTGGTCGACAACGGGCTGGCCTCCGCGCTCGGACACCTCGTCCCGGCCGGCACCTCACTGCCCGCCCTGCTGGGGGTCGCGGCGCTGGCGGCCGTCCTGGCGAACGTCATCAACAACCTGCCCGCCACCCTGGTGCTGCTCCCGCTGGCCGTCCCCTCCGGCTCCGGCGCCGTGCTGGCCGTGCTGCTGGGGGTGAACATCGGCCCCAACCTCACCTACGCGGGCTCGCTGGCCACCCTGCTGTGGCGGCGGATCGTCCGCGAGCACGACACCGAGATCGGCCTGGGCGAGTTCACCCGGCTCGGGCTGCTCGTCGTCCCCGCCGCCCTGACGCTGTCCGTGGTGGCACTGTGGGGGTCCCTGCAGATCATCGGAGTCTGAGCACGAGGAGGCCGACACCGTGACCGTCGTCGTCTGGATCGCCGAAGGCACCTGGCCCGCCTGCGTCGACGCCGCCCGCGTCCACGCGCCGCAGGACGCCGAGCTCGTCCTGCTGCACGTCAGCGGCCAGGACGTCCCCGGCGTCGCCCACGGCGCCTTCGCCGGCCTGCTGGGGCGCGGCCACCGCGAGCGCGACCCCGGCGACCAGGTGGAACGCCTCGCCGCCGCCTCGGGGCGGCACCTCCTGGACGCCGCCGCCGACCGGCTCGGACGGCCCTGCACCCGGGTGGAGCGCAGCGGCCGTACCGAGCGCGAGGTCGTCGCCGCGGCGGAGGGGGCCGAACTGCTGGTCCTGGCCCGGGACGGCGACCGCACCCGGCTGGGGCCCCACAGCCTCGGGCCCGCCACCCGCTTCGTCGTCGACCACGCCCCCTGTCCCGTCCTGCTGGTCTGGCCGGAACCGGCGCCGGGGGCCGACACCCTTCCCCCGCCCCCGCCGAACCTCCGACACTAGGGTCGTCCGCCTTCGAACTCCCATCGGACGGAGCGGCGTTGGGGCGCTCCCGGCGGAAGGCCGGGGAGGCCTCGGGCCGCACGTGGGAGTGCGCAGCCGAAGGCCGTGACCCGTGGCCGCACCGCCGCGGGGTGACCGGTTCGTGCTCACGCGAACCCCACGCGATCTCCGCAGAAGCCCCGCGCCGGACCGGTGTCGCGAGCGGGGCCGACCTGCGTAGGCTCCGCAGACACCCGGCACGGCACGCGGGCACCTACGGAAGATCGAATGAGTTACTGCACGCTCTGCCAACGACACCTCAACGGCGCGCTCTCCTGCCCAGGCTGCGGGCGACCGCAGGAGGCGCTCCCCCAGCAGGAGCCCGAACGCCCGGTCCCGGCCGCGCCCACCGCGGCCCCCGCACCCCGGAGGGCCCGGCGGCGGACGAGCCGGCGGCGCGGCGCCCTGGTCGGCCTGGTCGCGCTCGGCGCGGCGGCGGGCGGACTGGCCACCGCGGTGGTCGCCTTCGGCGAGGGCGACGGCTCTGCGGTTCCGCTCCCCCCGGGCGGTACGACGGCGTCCGCGTCGGTGGTCGCGCCGTCCACCCGAGGGACCGTCAGCGCTCCCCCGACGGCGTCGGCGGAGCCGAGCAGGGCGAGCTCCCCGGCGCAGCCGTCGGTCACCGCCACCCGGCCCGGCGCGTCGCGGACGACCGCCGCCCCGTCCCGCCCGGCGGCCCCGGTCGAGCCGTCCGCACCCCAGCCCGCGCAGCCCACCGCGGCGCCGCCCACCCGGCCCGCGCCCGGCCCGACCGCGCCCACGCCGACGCCGACCTCCACGCCGACACCGTCCTGCAAGCCGGTCCTGTTCTGGTGCGCCTGAGCCTTCGGGCCCGGTCGGCGGCCATCACGGCGGAGCGGGCCCGCCCACGGACCGGACGGGCGGCCTGGTGCGCCCGGCCGGTCCGGCCCCACTGCCCCGTACGCCTCCCCGGGAGCCGGAATCCGTGATCGGCCCGCTCGCCGGTTCACGTGCCCCCGCTATAGTGCGAGCACCCCCGATCCCTCCCGCCCGGGAAAGCTCCGGCGCGCAGGGATGACTTTCGTCATCTCGGGCCGGTGACACGACGGCACTGCCGCGCGCGGTCACCGGACGGGAGTCTGGTGACCATGGCAACGACACAGGCGGTGCTGACGGCCGAAGGGCTGCGGTACCGGTACGGAGAGACGCTCGCGCTGGACGGCGTGGACCTGCGGGTCGGTCCGGGCGAGTGCGTCGCACTGCTCGGCCCCAACGGCGCCGGGAAGTCGACCCTGGTGGCACTCACGGTCGGCCTGCTCGCGCCGCAGCAAGGGACGGTGCGGATCATGGGCGGTGACCCGCGCCGCGCGGCGACCCGCCGCCGTCTGGGCGTGGCGCAGCAGACCCTGGGGTTCCCGAACACGCTGACCGTGGACGAGCTGGTGCGCGGTGCCGCCGTCCGCGGCGGGCTGCGGGCGACGGCCGCCGGTCCGGCCCTGGCGGAGCTCGGGCTGACCGAGCTGGCGCGCCGGCGGGTCTCCAAACTCTCCGGCGGCCAGCGGCAGCGGGTCCAGCTGGCGATGGCGCTGGTCACCGAGCCGGCGCTGCTGGTACTGGACGAACCGACGGTCGGTCTGGACACCCGGGCCCGGCGGCACTTCTGGGAGGTCCTGGCGGAGCGCCGGGCGCAGGGCGCCGCGGTGCTGGTGACCACCCACCTGATCGAGGAGTCCGCGGCCCTGGCGGACCGGGTGGTGGTGCTCGACCGCGGCCGGATCCTGGCGGACGCGCCGCCGCAGGAGCTGGTGGCCCGACTGCCGGACCGTACGGTGACCGTCCGGACCGGCCTCGACCAGGAGCAGCTGGAGCGGCTGCCGGGCGTGCTCCGGGTCGGCCGGGAGCACGCGCTGGTGACGATCCAGACCCGCTCGCCGGAGGACCTGTTGCGCGTGCTGCTGGATCTCGACCCGGAGCTGTCGGAGCTGCGCGTGCAGGACGCCGGCCTGGCGGAGGCCGTGGTCGCACTCACCGACGGCCGTGATGACGCCTCGGAACGTACTCGGGAAGGCAGGGCGGCGGCGTGAACGTGGTACTGGGGCGGGTCTTCCGGTCCGAGTTGAGGGACGAACTCCGGTCGATCGTGCGGGAGCCCACCTCGTTGTTCTTCGGCATCCTGATGCCGGTCGGCTTCTTCGTCCTGTTCAACCTGCTGTACGGGCAGGGCGCCGTGCAGGGCCTCTCGGCCGGTACGGCGATGGTGGCCACCTTCGGCACCTACGGCGTGATCACCGTCGCCTCCCTGCAACCCGGGGTCGGGGTCGCCCAGGACCGGGACCTCGGCTGGCTGCGGATGAAACGGGTCTCCGCGGTCCCGGTCTGGATCAGCCTGGCCGCCAAGGCCACCGCCGCGCTGCTCTACGGGGTGGGCGTGCTGGCGCTGATGGGGGTGGCGGCCGCAGCCTTCGGCACGCTGCACGCCTCGCCCTGGGCGCTGCTGCGGGTGGCGGTGGTACTGCTGCTGGGCACCGTCCCGTTCACGCTGTTCAGCGTGGCGGTCGGCTTCCGGTTCCGCCCGGGGGCGGCGGTCGCGCTGCTCAACGCGGTGCTGTTCCCGCTGGCGGTGCTGTCCGGGCTGTGGATCCCGATCCGGCTGCTGCCCTCGGTCGTGCGGCAGATCGCCGAGTTCCTGCCCACCTACCACCTCGCCCAGCTCGGGCTCGCCCAACTCGGTGACGGCACCGCGCTGATCCACGTGCTCGCCCTGCTGGTCACCACGGCGGTGGCGGCGGGTGCGGCGGCGCGCTCCTACCGGCACGCGCGGATCTGAGGCGGCGGTGAGCGACTTCGACGGCGCCGCCTCCCGGTCCGTGGCCGAACGGCTGCGGACCTGGGAGTGGGTCTACCTCGGCTACCTGCTGTTCATGCCGGCGCAGCCGTACTTCTCGCCGGCGCCGGACCGGTGGGAGTGGCCGCTGGCGATCACGGTGTGCGCGGCCACGGTGCTGCTGTACGCCTTGGCCCTGCTGCGCGGGCGGTCGGCGTGGAGTGTCTGGGCCTCCGTGGTGCCGATGGCCGTGCTGGGCGCGCTGGCCACGCCGTTCAACGCCGCCGCGAGCGTGCTGTTCATCTACGCGGCGGCGGCCGCGGGCAACGCGCTGCCCTGGCCCGTCGCCCGGCGGTGGTTCGCCGGCCTGACCGTGCTGGACTGCGGCACCGCGCTGCTGTCGCAGGTGCCGCTCCCCTACCGGCTGTTGGGCTTCGCGTCGGCGCTCGTGATGATCTGGGTGGTCGGGCTGCTCGAACTCCGACAGCGCGACCGGCGGCAGGAGGCGGAGAACCAGCGGCTGCGCACCTCGCAGGTGGAACTGCTCGCCACGCTGGCGGAACGCGAACGGATCGCGCGCGACCTCCACGACCTGCTCGGGCACTCGCTGACCGCGGTGGTGATGCGCGCGCAGCTGACCAAGGAGCTGGTGCTCGCCGACCCGCAACGGGCGCGCGCCGAGGCCGAGGAGATCGAGCGCAACGCCCGGGAGGCGCTGGCCGCGGTGCGCAGTACCGTCACCGGTTGGCGGCGGACCACCGTCCGCGCGGAGCTGGAGGTGGCACGGCGTACGCTGGCCGGGACCGGGGTGACCTTGCGGGTGCGCTGTGCCGAGGAACCGGCCCTGCTCGCGGCGACCGACCACGAACTGGGGCTGGCACTCCGGGAGGCGGTGACGAACGTGGCCCGGCACGCGCGGGCCGCCACCTGCCGCATCGGACTGGACACGGACGAGGAACGGGTGCGCTTGGTGATCGCGGACGACGGCATCGGCGGCGACGCCCCGGAGGGCACCGGGTTGACCGGGCTCCGGGAGCGGATCGCGAAACTCGGCGGCGCGGTGCAGCGCTCCGGCTCGGCCGGTACGACGCTGGTCATCACGGTGCCGGTGGCGGTGAACGGATGATCCGGGTGGTGCTGGCCGAGGACCAGGGCATGGTGCTGGGCGCGTTCGCGTCCCTGCTGGACCTCCAGGCGGACATCACCGTGGTGGCGACGGCGACCAACGGCGACGACGCGCTGGCCGCGGTGCGCGAGCACCGGCCGGACGTGCTGGTGACCGACATCGAGATGCCCGGCCGCACCGGTCTGGACCTGGCCGTGGAGCTGAACCGCCTGGGCGACCCGACCCGGGTGCTGATCGTGACCACCTTCGCGCGCAGCGGCTACCTGCGGCGCGCGGTGGACGCCGGGGTGTCCGGGTACCTGCTCAAGGACGCGCCGATCGGTGAGCTGGCGGCCGCGCTGCGCCGGGTGCACGCGGGCGAGCGGGTGGTCGCGCCGGAGTTGGCGGTGGCCGCGTGGGACGCCGCCGATCCGCTGACGGAGCGGGAGCGGGAGCTGCTGCGGGCGGTCGCGGACGGGGCCGGCAACGCCGCGATCGCGGCGCGCCTGTGCCTGGCCGAGGGGACCGTCCGCAACTACCTGTCCAGTGCGATGGCCAAGTTGGGCGCGCGCAACCGGACCGACGCGGCCAAGATCGCGCGCACCCGCGGCTGGCTCTGACCGGCGTCCGCCACCGGTGGCGGACGCGGTTCCGGCCGTGCCCCTACCGGTCGTCGTCCCTCCGGTCACGCCTCCGGTCGCGGCCACCACCGTTGGTGGTCACGTACAGGGCGCCGAGCAGCATCCCGCCCACCACGCAGACGCCGACGCCGATCGGGGAGCTGATCATGAAGCCGCCGACCACGAGCGCCGCGTAGACCATCGGCGCGGCGGCCCTGAGGTTCCTGTTCATCCGTCATCCTCCTTGGTTGCCATCTGGTTTCCTACCCCGGGCCGCCTCAGCCGAGCGCCCGGGCCATGAATCCCCTGATCCCGACCGCCACGGTGACCGCCAGGGCGAGCAGCAGCACCGCCAGGTCCGTCCACAGCGGGATCGCCGACGGGGGTCCGGCCTGGGCCGCGGCCCGTAGGCCCTCGCTGACGTAGGTCAGCGGGTTGAGCGCGGAGACCACCTGGAACCACCTCAGCTGGTCGAGGGAGGACCAGGAGTACTGGACGGACCCGGTGAACGTCAGCGGGGCGAGGACGATCGCGAAGGTGACGCCGATGCGGTCCGGCGACACGACCGTGCCGAGCGCCAGGCCGAGGGCGGCACCGGTCGCCGCGCCGAGGACCAGGACCAGCAGCACCCCCGGCCACCTCGTGGGCGGCCAGCCGGTGGTGCCCAGCACCAGGAACCCGACCGGCGCCATGACCAGTCCGGCGAACAGTCCGCACAGCGTGCCGTAGGCCAGCTTGGCGACCGCGACCAGCTCTCCCGGGATCGGTGCGAGCAGCCGGTCCTCGATCTCGCCGGACCACGAGAAGTCCATGATCAGCGGCATCGCGGTGTTCTCCAGGGCGACGAGCAGCGCGTTGAGCGCCATCACCCCGGGCAGCAGCGTCGCCCCGAAGTCGCCCTTGGTGTAACCGGCTTCGCCGAGCACCTTGCCGAAGACGAAGAACAGCAGCAGCGGCTGGACGATCACCTGGAGCAGGAAGGCGGTCGGTCGGCGGGTGGTGGTGTAGACGTCGCGCCAGAGCACCGCCAGGAAGGTCCGCGTCACGGGACCGACGCCGTCCCGGGGAAGCCGGTCGGCGCCTTCGGTCGCAGTGGTCACCGCAGTTCCCTTCCGGTCAGGCTGATGAACACGTCCTGGAGGCTCGGCCGGGCGATCGACAGGTCGACCAGCTCGGCCCCCCGGTCGGCGACCGCGCGCAGCACGTCCGGCAGCAGGGCCGACGGGTCCTTCTCGGTCCGCACCCGGAAGTACCGGCTGCCGCCGCTCCCCTGCGGCGCGTCGTGCTCGACGCCGTCGGCGCCGGGCAGCCCGGTCAGCGCCTCCAGGATCCCGGCGCTCGGCACCTGCTCGCCGCGGACCTGCGCGGTGACGGTGGTGCCGCCCGGGAGGGCCCCGGTCAGTGCCCGCGGGGTGTCCAGGGCGAGCAGCCGGCCGTGGTCGACGATGCCGATCCGGTCGGACAGGCTCTCGGCCTCGTCCATGTCGTGGGTGGTGAGCACCACGGTGACGCCGCGCTCGCGCAGGTCGCGGATGCGCTCGTGCAGGAACAGCCGGGACTGCGGGTCCAGGCCGGTCGACGGCTCGTCCAGGAACAGCACCTCGGGCGCGTGCATCAGGGCCCGCGCGATGACGACCCGCTGCGCCTGGCCGCCGGAGAGCCGCTCGACCCGCTGGCCGGCCTGCTCGGTGAGCCCCATCAGGTCGAGCAACTCCTCGGCGCGGCCGGTCCGTTCGTCCCGGCCGACGCCGTGGTAGCGCGCGTGGAAGAGCAGGTTCTGCCGCACGTCGAGGGAACGGTCCAGGTTCTGCCGCTGCGGTACGACGGCGAGCAGCCGCTTGGCGGCGGCCGGCCGGGCCACCACGTCGGTGCCGAGGACCAGGCACCGACCGGAGGTCGGGCGGATCCGGGTGGTCAGCACGCCGACGGTGGTGGACTTCCCGGCCCCGTTCGGGCCGAGCAGGCCGAAGACCTCGCCCCGCTCGACGGTGAAGCTCAGGCCGTCCACGGCCGCCGGGGCGTGCGGGTGGTAGCGCTTGACGAGTTCGCTGACGGTGACGGCGTGCGTCATCGCGTCGTCCT
The DNA here is from genome assembly GCF_042266305.1 of Kitasatospora sp. NPDC056076. Lineage (NCBI taxonomy): Bacteria > Bacillati > Actinomycetota > Actinomycetes > Kitasatosporales > Streptomycetaceae > Kitasatospora > Kitasatospora sp. NPDC056076. Next base: position 66,942 of record NZ_JBHJWG010000026.1, on the reverse strand, counting down.
TCCTCGGGTGCCCGGACCGGTCACAGCCGACCGCCGCTGTCGACGAACCCGATCAGGTCCTCGATGCGGTCCATCGCGGTGACTCCGTGGACGTCCTCCACGGCCCGGGAGACCACGTGGCAGATCAGGTTGCGTTCCAGCTCGCCGATGCCGAGCCGGTACATGTTGAGGTACATCCAGTTGAGGACGACCCGGTACCGCTTGAAGGTGTGCCAGCCGCCGAGCTGCTCGGCCGCCGGGCGGTGACCGCCGAGCACCCGGTGGAACGGGCTGCGGTCGGACCAGGCGCTCCAGGTGGCGCCCCAGGCCTCCGGGTCGCCGTTCGGGTCGGTGTCGAGCGCCAGCTCGCCGGTGCCGATCAGCCCGTCGGCCCGGTCGCGGTAGCGCAGCAGGACGTCGAGGAGTTCGCCGAAGCGCACCGCGTCGTGGTGGTCCGCGGCCGCGGTGATCTCGACGACCCGCTGCCGGAAGGCCCCGGCGTTGGCCTCGTAGACCTGGTCGAAGCGGGCGCGCAGGCCGTCGGGGTTCTTCGCCAGGAAGGCGTCGGCGTGTCCGCGGTAGGACATGTACCCGTACGTCACCGGCGGGAGGAAGCGGTGCGCCGCCGCGATGAAGAGGTCCACCGCGAGGGCCGTCTTCGAGCCGCCGTCGCGGATCCGGTCGAGGATCCCGAACACCAGGTCGTTGCTGTCGACGTAGTAGTCGGCGAGCAGGTCGGCGGCGGCCGGTCCGCCGAGCACGTGCTCGCGCCGGTCGTACGGCTCCGTCCCGACGCTGTTGTCGGGCGCCCAGGGGGTCAGCGGGCCGCGTTCGCGCTCCACCGCGGCGAGCCGGACGTGCTCGGCGTGCGAGGCCCGCTCGTCCAGGACCACGGTCGACGGGTGCGCCCGCAGGTAGGGCTCCAGCACGTCGGCCACGGCGGGTGCGACGACGCCGTCGAAGACCTCCGCGCTCGCCTGGACCACGATCCGCACGTGCGGCCCGCGCCGCCAGTGCGGCTGGAAGTACACCCGCCGCGCCGCGGGGGCCACCTCCGCGACGAACGGGCGCACCGCGTCGAGCAGCAGATCGGTGCGGTCGGGCTCGTGGTGGAACACGTTCACCGTGCGCCACACGGTCTCTGTCATTCCCGGTCTCCTCGGCAGTTGAGCTCGATGACGTATTCGGTGACTCTGGGCACCCCCTGGTGGTCGAGGAGCGCGGCCTCGGGCCTCGGCGCGACCTCCTGGAACACCGCCGCGTTCGCCGGGTCCCTGGCCAGTCGCTCGAAGGCCAGGACGAGGGGTGGTGAACCGATGTCGACGTACACCGGCTTGCGGCTGCGGTCGCTCGCGACCGACCCGTCCGCGACGACGCCGGTCGGCAGCACGGACACGAAGAACCTCGGGGGCATTCCGAGTTCGGTCAGCCAGGTGGTCAGCAGGAGCAGGAAGTCCGGGTCGGACTGCCCGGCCGCGCGGCACGGCAGCGTCCCCGGCTGGGCCACCCAGGTCGCCCGGCGGAGCACCACCCGGCCGATGCTCAGCCGCGGCGCGTGCAGCACCCGGCCCTGCCCGCTGCCGGCTGCCGCGTCGTGCTGGAGCGGCTGGTCGGGGCGCAGCAGCAGCGGGTTCTCGCCGAACGCCTCGACCAGCAGGGCCATGACCGGCGGGAACTGCCGCTCGTAGGAGAGTCCGCCGTGGACCGGCCTGACGGCCGCGCCGTCGTCGAACAGGGCCGGCAGTCCGTCGCCGTCCAGGCCGACGGTCAGCCGGGCGGGCGGCGGGTAGTCGAGCCGGTCCGGCAGGGCGGGCTCGCGCTGGTTGAGCGAGGTGGCCAGGGTCTGGGTGAACTCCGCGTAGGTCGGCGCGTCCGGGTACACCGCGTCGACCGGGAGCGGGTCGTCCCCGAGGTGGCGCAGCAGCCGGCGCACCTGCGACCGGGCCCGGCCGAAACCGGAGTTGACCGCGTTGACGATCAACTCGTCGGCGTCGCCCTGGGCGTAGACGGCGACCGAGCCGACCGGACGCACCCAGGCGGGCAGCGCGTCGAGCACCTCCTCGATCCGCCGCCGGTCCGGCAGCGCGCGCCGGAGGTCGGCGACCAGGTCCACCAGCCGGCGCACTTCCGCGACCGGGCTGGCGGCCAGGGCCGCGGTCAGCCCGGTCGGGTCGAAGGCGACGGCGGCGGGGTGCAGTCGCCTGGCCTCGTGGCCGTCGCGGAGGAGTTCGGCGTAGAACCGGTCGAACGGCACCGTGGCCCCGTCGCCGAAGCGCTCCCGGATGAACGCGGCGACGGCCAGTTTGAACGGCAGTGCGGAGTCGAAGACGGCGAGCAGTCGGCAGGCGAGCGCCAGGTCGTCCAGGGCCTCCTGCCAGGACGGCAGGCCCGCCTCGACCACGACGCCGGGGATGACCGACTGCTCGGTCAGCACGTCCCGCAGCTTGCCGGTGACGCCGACGCCGCGCAGCCGCTCGTGGAGCGCCTTCCCGAGGACGACCCGGTCGGCTCCCCCGGCATCGCCGTAGGCGCGCAGCTCTTCCCGGAGGGGAGCCAGTGCGGGGACCGTCCCGGCCAACTGCCCCAGCGGGTCGATCCCTTGGTCGTCGAAGTCCGGTTGGAGCAGGAGCAGTCCGCCGGCCACGAGGGAGCGCAGGTATCCGGCCGTCCGCTCCGGCGGCGCGGGGAAGCCCGCCGCCAGCGCGGCGAGGGTCGGGCGGGCGACCGCGGCGCGCAGGCAGTGGCGCAGCGCCGGGGTCAGCGGCAGGGTGAGGAGGTCCTCCGCCGGCGCCGGGCCGAGGAAGCGGACGGTGTCGCCCTCCAGGCGCGCGCTGGGGTTGATCCGGACGGTCGGCTCGGTCGCGCCGGCGGCCAGCGGGGTGAGGACCGACAGGTCGAGATCGACGATCGACCGCGCCCGCTCGGTCGCGGCCCAGCGCAGGGCGGGCCCGTCCGGGACGAACCGGCCGAGGCCGCTGGCGGTGAAGGTGCTGAACGGGCTGGTCTTGACGGCGGCGCGGGCCGCGTAGGCGGCCAGCCGGATCAGCTCCTGCCGCCCGGGCCTGCGGCCGAGCACCTGGTGCAGGGTGGGGCTGGCGTGGGCGAGGCCCTGGTCGAAGCGGGGGTCCGCGCCGAGTTCGCGCAGCGCGGCGTCGACGGCTCGGCCCGCCTCGGCGTACACCGTCGGCAGCTGCGCCCGGTCGGCCCGGTAGCGGCCCAGCGCTCGACCGAACTCGGCGATGTCCGAGGCGAGTTCGGGGCCGAGGGCGGCGGCGGTCCGGGGGTCGGCGAGCAGTCGGGCGGGGTCGCGCAGCTGGTGCACGGTGCGGCGCAGCGCGACCAGCCTGGGCTTGGCCGCGGGGTCGCGCAGCTCCCCGATCACGGTGTGGCAGCGCTCGGACAGCGCCCCGGCGCCGCTGCGCAGTTCGGCGGCCGTACGGGAGAGCGCGAGCAGTTCGCGCCGCAGTCGCCGGTCGGCGAGCTGCTCGACCACGTCGGCGGGCAGGCCCGCGACACGTACTCCGAGGGTGGTGGCGTGGGTGGTCACGGGAAGGGGTGGGGGTGGGGGTTGAGGTCGGCCTCGGTCAGCGGGTGCGGGGCGTGGCCGAGCCGGTACGGCACCTCCAGCGGCCGGGACAGCCCGGTGGTGCGGCGGTTGCGGTGGCCGAAGGTCATGGACAGGGCGCCGGGCGCGATCACCTTGACGCAGGTCAGGCCGGCGGCCTCGTGCAGGGGCGAGGTCTGGTCGACGACCACGACGTCCATGCCGCCCGCCAGCATCCGGTCGACGGCCTCGGTGAGGTCGTCCCGCAGGTCGGTGTGGAGCGGCCAGGGGTTGCGGGCGATCACCTCGTCCCAGCCGGTCAGGCGGTCGCCGTCGAGCAGGAAGGACCAGCGGTCGAGGGCCTCGGGCGTCGCGTTGCCCAGCGAGTGGTCGGTCATGATCCGCACCAGTTCGGGATCGGCGGCCATCCGGCGGGCCCGTTCGGCCTCGGCCGGGTACCTGGCCTGCTCCTGTTCGACGATGGGTGCCAGTTCGCCGAGGGCCGTGAGCACGGCGGCGACCGGGTCCAGGGCCGAGCCGCTGGTGCAGACGACCTTCGGCCGGGTGTCGTCGCCGGTGGTGTCCTGGGCGAGCACCCAGAACGCGCGGATCCCCTCGGTCAGCGTGATGTCGAAGGCCCGCACCCGGCAGCCGGTGCGCTCGATGCGGTCCGCGAGGACCCGGATGCGCGGATCGGGCGCCCGGGCGAGGTCCACCTCGGGCACCGGCATCCGGGCGTACCAGGTCATCAGGAAGGCGTCGCGCTCGACGACTTCGAGGATCCCGTGCAGGATCGCCTCCTCGACGCAACCGCCGAGCGCGCAGCCGTTGGAGATCTCGAAGGTGAAGGGCTTGTCCCTGCGGTCGTCGGGGCGGGCCCTCGGCTGGAACCGCGTCCGGTAGTACGCGTGGGTCTCCGGCACGAGCACCGGGCGGGCCCGGACGAAGGAGTACGCCCACACCCAGTCCACCACCGCGTCCTCGGTGAACGGCTGGTAGGCGCAGTCCGGCTCCCGGTAGCGCTCGGGAGCCAGCAGGCCGAGCGACCGCGGGTCCAGGGCGTCCCCGGCCAGGTCCGCGTAACTGCCGCGCACGGTGGTGCGCTTGCCCCAGGGCCACTGGCCGCCGAGCCGCTCCAGTGCCTCGGCGACGGCGGTGGCCCGGCTGGAGGCGAAGTCACGGGTGCGCCCGAACCCCGCCTCGCCCTGGTAGCCGTACTCGGCCAGGACGGATTCGGTCAGCGGGACCATCGAGTCGCGCATGCCGCGCGGCGGGGCGACCACCCCGGTCTCGGCGTCCACGTAGAGCTCGGTGAGCCGGGCCTCGGAGAGTTCGCCGATCCGGCTGGCGCGGGCCCGCGGCTTGGGCCGGGGGACGGGGGCGATCACCGCCCGTTCCGCGGTGTCCTCGGGCAGCACGCCGCAGACCGCGCACAGCGGGTCCGGGAGGAACGCGTGCCGGGTCAGCGACAGGTCGCGCAGGTCGAGGTACCAGCAGCGGTCCGTGGCGACACCCGAGTGCAGCAGCTCGCGCACGGCCTCGGCGGCGAAGCCGGACAGCCAGGCCGACGGGCTGGCCGCGATCCGCCCGTCCGCGCGCAGTTCGGCCGTCCAGGGCGCGCGTTCGGGTGCGACGGAGCGCCAGGTCTCCAGGCACCAGGCGCAGCCGGGTTCGCCGGGCCGCACCAGCGGGCCGATCACGACCCGGTCGAGTTCGGTCCACACCGGCAGCCAGGGCTCGCCCCGTTCGTGCGCCTCGGTCCAGCCGCCGGTGTCCCAGCCGTCGCGCGCCACCACCAGCATCGACGGCGGGCGCCGGGCGATGGCGTCGGCCAACAGGCCCTCGCCCAGTACGGTGTCGCTCACGAGCCGTTCCTCCTCACCAGGTCAGCCGGAACTCGGGGCGCGGCCCGGCCGGGTGCTCGGTGCCCAGCTGCGCCACCAGCAGACTGCGCCTGCGCCCCTCCAGACCGAACCAGGCGTCCAGCAGGTGGGTGAGCACGTCGTTCTGGATCCGGCCGGCCACGCCCACGGACGCGGCGGCCAGGCAGGCCCGGTGCAGGGCGGCGCCGGCCGCGGCCTGCTGCAGGCGGTACCAGCGCGCACCGAAGCGCTCCTCGGCGGCCTCGGCGTCGCCCACCGGCAGCAGCCAGAGGTTCGCCGTGCGGGCGCCCTGCTGGGTCAGGGCTGCCAGCGCGGCCTCGCGGAGCCGCTGCCGGGGGTTGCCCTCGCCGACCAACTCCAGCCGGTGCTCGTCGGGGAGGTAGCGGTACGCGCCGTCCGGGACTCCGGCCACGTCGGCGACGACGCAGTAGAACTCGACCAGACCGGCCGGCAGGTCCCAGTTCTCCTGCCGCCCGTAGGCGGTGAGGACGGTGGCCAGGGTGCCGATCGCCATGGTGTCGGCCTTGAAGCCGCGCACGGCCGCCCGGCGGTTGCGGGTGCCGGCCCGCAGGTCCGGCTCCGCGTGCGGGAGGCTGATCCACTCGCGCTCGGCCTCGGTCCCGCGCCCATCCTCTCCCTCTGCCTCGGTCCCGCTCTCGCCTCCGCCCTCGCCGGGGGGCGCGGTCAGCAGCGGCTCGGGGGCGGGGCGGCTCTGCCGGAGCACGGACGCGTGCGCGGCGGAGGCGCGCGGGAAGGCCGCCAGCGAGGGGCCCTCGAACGCGGCGGGCACCGGGGCGACCAGCTCGACCACGGCGTGCACCCCCTCCGCCCTCGGGTCCAGCCCCAGCAGCTCGGTGAGGTCGGCGTCGGGGAAGCACAGCCGGGCCGAGGCACCGTCGTCGGCCCCGACCACCAGGGCCTGGGCCACCTGGATGCCCGCCTCCAGGCAGGCGAGGCGGTAGTACATCTCGCCGTACTTGGCGGCCAGCCGCCAGAACACGTTGGTGTGCACCAGGACGGTGCCGGCCGGGCGGGCGGCCACCCAGCCGCAGTAGTCGCCCGAGCGCAGCCGCACCAGGTCGTGCCGGGCCGGATCGTAGTAGTGGACGCCGGTCGGGACCTCCGAGTCGGGCCCGGCGATCACGTACCACTCGGCGCTGTACCGGGCGCCGCCCGAGGGCGTCGGGCGGCGGGTCACCAGCCACTGCAGCGGGTCGTCGTCCGGGATGGCCTCGAAGCTGTCGGTGAAGGGCAGCATGTCCAGCGGGGTCAGCCACTGGGCGCGGGTGATGCCGCCGAGCTCGGCCAGCAGCCGGCCGAGCCGGTGCTCGGACTTCTCGGGCGGCCAGGGCAGCGGATGCCTCGGCGCGCCCGGGTAGCTCTTGACCAGCCGGGGCGGGAACGCCTGCGGGTCCGCCACCTCCGTCGGCGTGTGCACGGTGTCCTGGTAGCGGGTCGCCTCGTCGCTCATGGGCTTCACACCGCGCACAGGTCGAAGGCGGCCCTGGTCAGGAGCAGTCGCAGGTGGGACTCCTGGGCCAGGCTGATGCCGAGCCGGTTGCACATCAGGTGGGTGCAGCGCTCCACGATCAGCTGCGGGACCAGGTGGTTGATGTGCTGGAGCACGTCGGCCGGGGCCTCGAAGTCGGGGTAGGCGTCGAGGCGGCCGAGCAGCTCCAGTTCGACCAGGGTGTCGTTGGCCTCCCGTACGGTCCTGAGCCAGCTGCCGGTCACCGACCCGGCGGGCAGGGCCGTTCCCCTGGTCACGGCCCAGACCGTCTCCAGGGAGGCGCGCAGCTGGGCCTTGTTGGCCTCGAAGTGCTTCTCGAAGTCCGGCGATCCCAGCACCTCCGCCGCCGCTCCGCCGCTCTCCACCAGGAACCGCGCCTGGTAGGCGAGTTCGGGCAGGATGCCGGTGAAGACCGTACGGTTGGCGGCCATCATGGCGAAGGCGTCCATGGCGCGCTGCCCCGCGGTCCGGCCGCGGGCGATCAGTTGGAGCGCCAGCACGCTGGACGCCATGAACTGCTTCTCGACGGCCTCCAGGGAGCGGCCGGTGCCGAACGCCCCGGTCTCGGGCACGTAGTCGACGAACGCGACCGAGTTGTCCGGGTGCAGCACCGTGTCGTGGTCGGCCATCCGCTCCAGGGCGGCGAGTTCGGCCGCGGACTCGGCGTAGGCCCGCTCGGTCAGCCCGGAGGTCGACGGCGTCGTCCGGTAGAACTCCGCCGCGGTCTCCTCGACGGCCGAGCGCGCCTCCTGGACGTGCTCCGGCCGGGTCCGCAGCCGCAGCCGCACGTGCGGGCCGCCCTCCCAGTAGCGGAGGAAGAAGAAGCCGTCGACCAGTCCGGCCCGGCTCAGCCGCTCGACGACGGGCTTGACGACACCGGTGATCACGGCGTCCTGGTCGCCGTGGTAGAAGAGGTGGGCGCTGACCCAACGGTGTGCTGAGGTCTCAGACATAAGTGACTCCGGGCTCGTTCAGTTCCACGATGTACTCCGCCACGTGCTCGCCGCGGACCTGGCCGGGGTCCGGCAGCATCTCGCTGATCTGCACGATCGCGTCCGGCTCGGTGAGCCGGCGTTCCAGCCCGAGCAGCAGCAGCATGCTCGCGAAGTCCACGTAGTTCGGTTTGGTGTCGTTCCCCGGCCGCGGGCCGTTCCCGCCCGCCACCAGCGAGGCCGGGTCGAGGACGGTGACGAAGCACCGTTCCGGGATGCCGTGTTCGGCCAGCCAGTCGGCGACCTTCAACATCCAGGCCGCGCCGGTCGCGGCGTCGGCCCGCCGGGGCAGCCGGTCCGCGCGGGTCATCCACATGGCGCGGCGCAGCACCACGTCTCCGACCGTCAACCGGGGCAGGCGCAGGACGCCGTCGTCGGCGCGCGGGTCGGAGGTCATCCTGAGCTCGGTGTGCGCGCCGAACCAGGTGTTGGACTCGCCGAACGCCTCGATCATGAACCGTGCGGCGGGCGGCAGCAGCCGGTCGGCGCCGAGGCCCGGGTGCACCGGGCGGATCCGCCGGCCGAGCCGCCGCGACACCAGCGCGAGCAGCCCGTCGTCGCCGCACTCCACGTGGAGGTCGTTGACCGGCAGCCGGTCGTCGGCCGCGCGCGTGCTGCGGACCCCGGGGTAGTCGACGACCAGTCCGACGCCGGGCCTGCGGACGTTGACGGCGGACCGGGCCACCGCCTCGAACTCGGCGAACAGCACGTCGTCGTGGGACGCCGCCAGGCCCGGTTCGTCCGGGACGTCGGCGCGCAGGTCGAGGACGTCCAGGATCTGCCGCACCCGGTTGCGGCCGCGGCCGAAGCCGCAGGCGATGCTGTTGACCACCAGGGCCGGGCCGTGCTCGGCGTCGGCCAGCTGGCAGTAGACCGCGAGCGAGGTCGGGGTGCGGACCCACTCCGGCCACTCCTCGGCCAGCTTGCGCACCTCCTCGGGGTCGACCCTGACCACGCCGTCCCGGTCGGGCGTCCGCTCGCCCAGCAGCCGCTTGGCGGCGGTGCGCAGGCGGTACAGCTTGCGCACGGCCGCCACCGGGCTGTCGGCGTCGGCGAACCGGCTGTGCGCCGGACGGGAGCGGCGTCCGGCCGGGCCCGGGGCGGCGTCGGCGGACTGCTCGGCCAGGACGTCGCGGTAGAACACCACCAGCGGGACCCGCGCGCCGGCCGGGTACCTGCGCCGGAACCACGAGTCGAGGGTGAGCTTGAACGGCAGGTCGGGGCCGATCAGTCCGAGCAGGGTGCGCACCGCGTCGAGGTCGTCCAGCAGCGGACGCCAGCGCGCGCGGTCCAGCACAGCCGTCGTGCCCGGGTGCACCGCGTTCTCGTAGAAGCTGTACCGGGCGAACTCCTGGGCCAGCTTCGGGCTCTGGACGTGGGCGTGGTCGCCGACCTCGCGCAGCGCGGTGTCCAGCGCGCGGACCACCGTGTCGCGGACGGCGACCCGGTCTGCGGGCTCGGCGACCGCGGGGTAACTCGACAGCGCCTCGGCCATCTCCTGCAAGGTCCGGTCCAGCCGCTCCAGGCCGGGCTGCCGACACCGCTGGAGCCACTCGCGCAGGTCGCCGACCGGGTCCGCGGACTGGTCGGCGAGCGGCGGGACCAGTTCCAGCAGGCCCAGCGTCACCAGGCGGCGCAGGAACACGTCGACCTGGCGCCCGTCGGCCGCGCGGGCCAGGAGGGTGCCCCGCAGCTCGTCGAAGGTGAGGTCGCCCGTGGTCAGCTCCAGCACCCCGCGCAGGGTCGGGGTGAGCGCGAGGCTGTGCACGTACTCGTCCGGCCGACGGCCCAGGAACAGCAGGGCGCCGTCCTGGACGGTGGCGCTGGGGTTGGTCCGGATCCGGCAGCCGCCGAGCAGCTCGGGGCGTTCGCTGACGGCGCGGGCGATCCGGTGCAGCGATCCGACGCTGACCTCGGTCGAGGTCAGCGAGGCGCTCCGCGGCCCGGCCGGCTCGACGATCTCCCGGCCGGTGCCCCAGGCGGCCAGGCCGCTGCTGGTGAAGGTGGAGTACGGGCTGGTCTTGGAAGCGCAACGGGCCAGGTACTGCGCCAGCCGGAGCACGGTCTGGCGCTGCGGTGGGCGGCCGGTGTCGAACCACTTCCGCAGGGCCAGGAACAGGTCCGGATTGGCGTGCACGAGGCCGAGTTGGAAGGCGGGCAGCCGGGCGGCAGCGAGCAGGGCCTCGTAGCTCGCGGCCCAATCCTGGTCGAGGTGCTCCGGCAGGGCCGCCAGCAGGCGGTCGCGTTCGTCGATCCGTGCCGTCCAGGAGCGGACCGGCTCCGCCAGCTCGGCGGGGACCTCGGCCAGCCGGGCCGGGTCGACGTGGCGGCCGCGGTGCACGGCCCGGCGCACCGCGACCAGCCGGGCCTTGAGCTCGCCGTCCCCGGTGGCGCCGATCGCCGCGTGCAGCAACGTCGACAACTCGTCGGCCCCGGCGGCGATCTCGGCGCGCAGTGCCAGCAGGGCGGTGGCGGTGCGCCAGCTCTCCGCGCAGCGCAGTCCGTCCAGTACGGCGACCGGGCTGCCGGCGAGGCGGACCACGGTGGCCGGGCCGGGCAGGTACCGCACCGGCTCGGGGCCGGCCTCCCACTGTCCGTCCGTCATCTCGTCCGTCGTCCCGTCCGTCACTCCGCCGCCTCCGGCTCCACCGGCACGATCACGCGGCCGCCCGGTCCGGTCCGGGCCAGCAGGATCTGGAAGACCGGGGCGTAGCGCTCCTCGGTCAGTCCGAGCACCGCGCGCACCCCCTCGGCGTGGTAGGCGTTGACGATCCGGCCGGAGAGGCCCTGCGCGGCGGCCGCGACGCAGACCCGGTGGGCGAGCAGGCCCGCCTCCTGGTTGAGCACCCGGTAGCCGCGGTCCCCGAAGGTGTCGAACGCCCAGTCACGGTCGACGACCAGGTGGACGACGGCGTTCATGTGCTGGAAGACCGGTCCGGGGATGGTGACGCGTTCGATCGCGGTGAGGGCGTCCGGGCCGGGGCCCGTCGGGCTTCCCGGGCCGACCGGGTGCAGGGCGCCGGTGGCCGGGTCGAGCCGGTAGCAGCCGGCCGGTACGCCGATGAGGTCGGCGACGGTCAGGTAGACCTCCACCGGCACCGGCGCTCCCGCCGGGACGGCATCGCTACCGACCCCGGTACGGGTGCGGGCCAGCCGCGCCCACAGTGCGAGGCCGTCGACCCGCGAGGCGACCGGGCGGAAGATGCCGGGGCCGGAATCACGGCTCCGCAGCACCTGTGCCAGGTCCGGGTCCGGGACCTCGGTCGCGGGCAGGGCCAGCGGCTCGCGGCCCGACCCGGCGGCCACGGCGGGCCGGACGGGCGGGGCCGGCTCGGCGGCGGCGAAGCCCGCGGTGTCGGTGCGGAAGGAGGCGCGGTTGACGGCCGTGAGCCTCGGGCAGGCCCGCGCCACCGCGAGCCCGCTGCGGACCACCTGCGGCTCGATCGGGTCGACGGTCGCGGACAGGGCCGCCGCCGTCTCCGTCTCCGTGCGGCGGGGGTCTCCGGCGCCCGCACCGGCGAGGTGGAGGGGCAGCACCACGAGGGCCGGCTCCTCGTCGGGGTCGAGTCCGAGCAGCTTGTTGACCGGCTCGTCGAGGAACTGGTGGTGCACCCGGGCCCGCAGTCCCATGGCCCGCGCGACCAGGTCGAGGTTGCCGGTGAGCAGCCCGGCCTCCTGGGTGCACAGCCGGTAGGCGTAGTCGCGGTAGATGTAGGCGGCCTTGGCGAACAGTCCGGAGAGCACGAACACGGCCTCCGGCGGCGCGCCGGCGGTTCCGGTCGCCCTGGCCAGCAGCGGCCGGTGGTCGCCCTCGCGCAGCAGCACCAGCGCGTGGTGCGGGGCGTCGTAGTGGTAGACGCCGTCGGCCAGGCACACGTACAGCTGGACGGCGAACAGGCAGCGGGCGGAGGCGACCATCCGGTGGTAGGGCCAGGTCCCGTTGGTGTCGAACTCCTGCCGGGAGATGCCGTAGCCGTAGCGCAGCAGCGTCGACAGCGCCGGGTCGTCGAGCGCCTCGACCGCACCGAGCACCCCGGGCACCCGGGTGGTCAGGGGGCGTCGGGGCAGACCCCGGTAGATCTTGAACTTCAACGGCTCGTCCGGGTTGGCGTACTCGGACTGCCGGGTCTCCATCGCCTCGGCGAGGTCCTCCAGGCTGACCCGCAGGAACTCCCGCCCCACGCCGGCCTCCTGCGCGGCCGCGGCCCCCTCGGTCATGGTCTCCTCGTCACTCACGGTCGGATCGGTCACGGCCGGATCGGTCACGGCCGCGTCGCTCACGGGAAGGGATGCGGGTGCGGGTTGCGCACCTCGGGCAGCCGGGGCAGTCCGGTCACCCGCCGGGCCGCGTGCCCGAAGGTCATCGGCACCGAGCCCGGTGCCAGCACCTTGACGCATCTGAATCCTCCCGCTGTGTGTTCCATGGAGGTGGTGTCGACGGCGACGACGTCCATCCCGGCCGCCGCGAAGCGCCGGACGGCCTCGTCGAGGTCCGCGCCGATGTCGGTGTGGCTCGGCCACCGCCAGCGTTCGAGCCCCTGCTGCCAGGTCGACGTGACCGGGTCGTCGAGCAGGAAGGCGTACCGGTCGAACGAGCCCGGATCGGCCGCGCAGAGCAGGTGGTCGGCCATCGACACGACCTCGTCCGGGTGCTCGGCCAGGTGCCGGGCCCGCTCGCCCCATCCCGGGTCGAGCGCGAGGACGCCCACGTACTCGACGGTCTGGCTCAGTTCGTGCAGCGCGGCCAGCATCGCCTCCGCCGGGCTCAGTCCGCTGCCGCCGGTCGACACCGCCCTCGGCCGTCCGGTGCCGCTGACGTCCTCGGCGAGCGTCCAGAACGACGGGATCCCGTGCTCCCGGGTGCTGTCGAGGACGTGCACCCGGTAGCCCTGGCGCTCGATCCGCTCGGCCACCAGCGGGATCCGGCGGTCGGGCACCGTGGCGAGGTCGATCCGGGGCAGCGGCGTCCGCCCGTACCAGGCCAGCAGGAAGGCGTCGCGTTCGGCGACTTCGAGGATCCCGTGCAGCACGGCCTCCTCGTAGCAGCCCCCGAGCGCGTTGCCGCTGGAGATCTCACTGGCGAACCTGCGCTCCCCGGCGGGCAGCGGCAGGCGGTAGTGGACGAAGCTCTGCGGCACCAGCACCGGTCGGCCTCGGCCGAAGGAGTAGCCCCACACCCAGTCGGTCTCCGCGTCCTCGGTGAACCTCCGGTACGGGAAGTCCGGGAGCTGGAACCGCTCCTCGGGGTACAGGCCGAGCGTGCGGGGGTCGATCGCGGCCTCGGCCACGTCGGCGTAGCCGGCCCGGACCCCGGTCCGCTTGGCGGGCGCGTACGCGGCCAGCCGTTCCAGCGACTCCGCCACCGCGATGGACCACGCGGAGGCGAAGTCGCGGGTGCGGCCGTAGCCGGCCGGTTCCGTGGCGGTGGCGCCGGGCACGGCCAGGACGGCCCCGGTGAACGGGAACGCGTGCTCGGTGTACGAGGTGACCGAGGGGACCAGGCCGCTCCGCTCGTCCACGTAGGCCGCCCGGAGCGCCTCCCGGTCCAGCGGGCGGACCCGGCTGGACCCGGGTGACGGCTTGGGCCGCACCTCGCGGACGGGTTTCGCGCCCTGCTCGGTGTCGGCCACCGGCACCGAACAGGCCGGGCAGTGCGGATCGTCGAGGAAGGCGTGCCGGGACAGCGCCAGCGTGGCGGTGTCGACGGTCCGGAACCGCCGCGCCCCGGAGTGCGCCGAGGCCAGCCCGGCGACGGTGTCGGCCAGGAAGCTCGGCAGCTCCCGGTCGGGCGCCCCGACGGCCGCTCCGGCGGCCAGCTCGGCGGCCTGTTCGGCGGAGGCCGCCGCGGTGCGTCGGGTGCGCAGGCACTCCGGGCAGCCCGGTGCCCACGGCCCGACGACCACCTGTCGCGGTTCGCGGAGCAGCTGCGGCGGTTCGAGCAGCGCCTGCGGCTGGTCAGCCATGGAGGACCACGGCGCGCACCACGAACGGACACGCGCCGGCCACGGCGGCGTCGTGGTCCAGCGGGACGGCGACCACCCGGCCGCCCTCCCGGGTCAGCCCGGCCACGGCCTCCTCCAGCGTCACCGAGCGGGGCGCCGCGGCCCGCTCCGGCGCGGCGGTTGCGCGCAGGTGCGGGGGCAGCTCGGGCACGGGTGCCGGCGCGTAGGCGGGCTGCTCGGTGGCCCGGGCCTGGTAGGCGAGCAGCGTCCGCTCCAGGCCCTGTTCCAGTGCCGCGGCGACGTCCAGGTCGCTCACGTGGGCGACCGTGCCCGCCGGGGTGGTGAAGGCGAAGGTGGGCAGCCCGAGCAGACCGGACAGGTCGTGGACCTCGAAGGACTCCTCGACGATCGCCAGCAGCTTCCGGTAGCGCTCGGCGCGCGGGGTGAGCTCGGCCGTGTCCAGGTCCAGCAGGGGCAGCGGTCCGGTCGCGGTCGACAGGGCCGCGCCCACCGCGTCGTTGGCAGCGGCCACCACGGCGGCACGCACGGCGGCGGCCCAGTCGTCGCCGGAGGCCACGGTCCGCGCGGGGAAGACCTGCGCGGCGTCCACCGCGACCGGCTCGCCGGTCAGCACGTCCAGGCCGTGCAGCCGGTCGCCCTTGCGGGCGTCGACCATGACGGCCGCGTAGCGCTCGAACGCCCGCCGGACGGCGCGTTGGCGCGACTCGACCACGGTCTCGCCGCAGCCGTGGACGGCGAACGGGCCGCCGGCCAGGCCGACCGGGTCCGAGACCACGACCTCGCTGACGAACAGCGGCAGTTGCTCGTGGTCGCGCTCGGTGACCTCGGCGAGGACGCCGGTCCGGGGGTCGACGAAGTCGACCGCGCGCCGGGCCAGTTCCTCGTCGCCGACGGGCGCCGCGGTCGTCAGGGCGGCCAGCCGGGCCGGGTCGTCCGGCACCACGGGCCGGGCGAGCGGGTGCGGCAGGAACGCGTGCTTCGAGGTCTCCAGGCTCTCCAGGTCGAACCGGACCAGGTGGTCGGACCGCCGGCCGGCGTCGGCACCGGTGCCACCGTCGTTGCCGGGGCCCCCGTCGATGCCGGTGAGCTGGCGGAACGCCGCGAAACAGAGCTGGTTGGCGACCAGCGCGACGGTGGGGCCGCGCAGGAACCCGCTCGGGGCCACCTCCGGGTGGTCCCGCAGATCCGCGCCGACCAGGTCGGGTGCGAGCGCGGACAGTCGACGCCACGCGGACTCCCAGGCGGTGGGATCACCGTTCCCCGCGATCACCGGGCCGATCCACGCCTCGTCCCCCGCCACGACGGTCTGGGCGAACGCGGCACCCGCGGCGACCGCGGCCCCGGGGAGCCGGCGGGCACGCTCGACCATGGGCCGGTCGGCGACGTGCAGCACCATGGTGGCGTCGGCGGCCAGCAGGTCGAGGCGCTCGACGTCCGCCTCCAGGTCGACGATCCGCTGCTCCGGGTCCAGCGCCCGGGACGCCTCCAGGTGCTCCTGGACGCGGTCGCGGTCGAACGGCGACTCACCGAACGGAGCGAGCGGGACGGTCCGCACACCCGCGCGCAGCTGGGAGTTGGCCAGCGCCTGCAGCAGCGGGCCGGAACCGGTCAGCACCACGGGGCCGTCGCGGTAGGTCTCGAAGCGCAGTTCGGGTGAGTCGGTGAAGTACTCGATGAAGGAGATGTTGGCCGCGTAGGTGGCGGCCAGCTCGTCGGACAGGGTGTGCGGACGGTCGTCCAGCACGTTCTTGACGTACCCCTTGGCGAGCAGCAGCATGATCATCTTCGCCGCCGCGGCACGGCTGGACTCCGGTACGACGGCGCACAGTTCGCCGAGCGTCCTGGTGCCGTCCAGCATCGGCGCGATCCGCTGGACGAACTCGTAGGTCGAGGCGCCCTTCAGAATCGACCCGCCCAGGTTGCTGCGGATGTACGCACCCTCCGGAACGCGCATGACGTAGACGTCCCCGCGCAGTCGTGGCCGTACCCGCTCGACATCGACTCCCATGACCACCGCTTCTTCACTCACTCATTGATGACTGGCCAGCAGGAAGGACCGAGAGCCACCCGGTCCTCTTTGATGAACACGCACCGGCTAGAGCACATGTGCCAGGAGATCAGCACCGGATCAGGTGCAGGAGCAGCACGGGCAACAGCAGCAGCAGCTGCTCGCCCCGCCGGACGCGGACAGCTCGGTCAGGCCGTAGCCGGCGGTCACCGAAGCGGGGACCACCTCGCCCAGGTCCACCAGCTCGAAGGCGCTCTCGTCCAGCACCAGGTCGAAGTCCTCCATGTCGTTCACCTCCTTCGTGGGTCTCGTGCGGAACACCTCTCCCGCGGCGTCGTGCACCGGATCAGGTGCAGGAGCAGCACGGGCAGCAACAGCAGCAGCTGCTCTGGCCGCCGGACGCGGACAGCTCGGTCAGGCCGTAGCCGGCGGTCACCGAAGCGGGGACCACCTCGCCCAGGTCCACCAGCTCGAAGGCGCTCTCGTC
>NZ_JBHJWG010000026.1:0-50476 GCF_042266305.1 Kitasatospora sp. NPDC056076 | reverse complement strand
CAGCACCAGGTCGAAGTCCTCCATGTCGTTCACCTCCTTTCCCGTCGTCGGGCCGGTGCGACCCCACCCACATCGGGAGCCGGCACCGGCGGTCAGAGTGCTTTCACCTCCGGCAGCACCTGGTCGCAGAAGAGCTCCAGGGTCTGCCGAGCTTCGGGGAGCGGCATCGCGCCGAAATCGATCTGCCAGAGGATCTGGTCGACGCCGCCGATGTGGTCGTTGAAAGCACGGATGCGGTCGATGACGGTGGCCGGAGATCCGACTATCGCGCCGCCTTCGGTGTAGAGCTTTTCGGGCCGCAGATTGCGCAGCATCCAGCCGAATCCGGAATAGCCGCGATAGGCGGAGGATTCCCGCCGGTCCCACGGGTTCACGGCCTCCGCCCACACGTCCAGATAGCGCCGCAGATAGGTCTCGGCGATCTCGGTCGCGCGCTCGTCGGTCTCCGCGACCACCAGGGGCAGGCTGGCCGCGACCCGGGGCCGCAGCCCGGAGCCGCCGTGCGCCGCCCGGAAGGCGTCGCGGTAGAGGGTCAGCTGGGCGCGGAACTCGTGGGGCGAGATCATCGGCGTGATCAGGAGCCCCAGCCCTTCGGTGCCCAGCCAGGTGAAGCTCTCCGGCGTGCGCACCGCGGCCCCCCACATCGGCGGGTGCGGCTGCTGGGTGGGCCGGGGCAGTCCGGTCACGTCGCGGTAGGAGAAGAACGGCGTCTCCTCGCTGACCTTCTCCTCGGTCCAGATCCGCCGGACCGCGCGGATGGTCTCGCGGTACCGGTCGACGCTCTCGTCCATGTCGACGCCCAGCGCGTCGAACTCGTCCGGCAGGTACGCCCGGGCGAATCCCACGTCGAGCCGGCCGCCGCTGATCGCGTCCACCTGCGCGGCCTCCGCCGCCAGCTGGATCGGGTGGTGGAAGACCGGGAGGACGCAGCCGGTGATGAGCCTGACCGAGCTCGTCCGGGCGGCGACCGCGGAGAGGAAGCCCAGCGGGCTGGGGCAGTAGCCGCCGTAGTGGTGGAGGTAGTGCTCGGTCATCTTCACCGAATCCAGACCGCCCGCCTCCGCCCGGACCGACAACTCCAGCGCGTCGCTGAAATAGTCCTGCGGAGATTTCGTCTCCGGCGTGCAGTCCGGAAGAAATGAAAGCCCGAAGCGCACCGATACCACACTCCCTTTAACAGCCGGATTTTCACCGGATGAATCTCGGGGGTTCGTCACCCGAGCACTCCGGGCCCAGTCGGCACGCCACCGGGTGTTTCGCCGCTGACGCTACATCGGGCCATCAGGACCGTCAATAACGACCGGCATTCCGGGCTGTAACTCAAATTAAGCTCAAATCTTCCCGGTATCCCCGGAGATACCTACGGTCCTGGGAGTGCGTTATTGACGCCGGTGCAATGCGCTGGAAATGTTGGCAGCCGCCGGCATCCCGTACAGCCGGGCATTGCGCCGGGGCGGACGACGGCGGAGACGGAACCCGGGCGATGTCGCGCATGCGGGTGTCACGGCGCTGTGAGCGATCACGAGGAGCGTGCGCGAGGCGCCGCGGCCACGTGCGAACTGTCCGAGCTTGCCCTACTTCGCCGGGAAGTGCAGTCATGACCTCCACCATCGACTCCCACCACGTCACCGACGGCGCGGCCGACGCCGGCCGGCGGCCGACACCGGTGCCCGAGCGGCGGAAGACCGTCCAGCTCGTCGAGTTCACCGCGATGCAGGGGGTCCGGTACAGCGTCACCCTCGGGTACCTCAAGGCGACGGCGACCGCCGACCCCGCCCTCGACGCGGCCTGCGACTTCCGGATCAGCGTGCGCGAGCAGAGCGGTGGCGAGCAGGCCACCAAGGAACTTCTCGACACCTGGGACGAGCCGTTCGCCGTCGCTCTCACCGTGTTCTTCTGGAACCGCGCCCAGTCCCTGGAGCTGGCCCGCCAGGTCAAGGAGCGCTGGCCGGACTGCCGCGTCGTGGTCGGCGGCAACGACGTCAGCTACCAGCAGGAACCGCTGTTCGCCGAGGCGCCCTGGCTGGACGTGCTGGTGCACGGTGAGGGCGAACTGCGCTTCCGCGACCTGCTGCACGCCTTCCTGACCGACGGGGACCTCGCCGCGATCCCCGGCATCAGCCACTGGCGGGACGGAGCCGTCGTCACCAATCCGGACGCGGACCGCATCACCGACCTCGACCAGGTCGTCTCGCCGATCCTCACCCCGGTGTACTCCGACGAGGAGATCACCGGCTCGTCCATGATCGTCTACGAGACCAACCGGGGCTGCCCCTACGGGTGCGCGTTCTGCTACTGGGGCGGGGCGACCAACTCCAAGGTCCGCCAGTTCGACCTGGAGCGGATCTTCGCCGAACTGGACCGGCTGATCCGGCTGATGCCCCAGGACGCCACGCTGTTCATCGCGGACGCCAACTTCGGCATCCTCGGCCGCGACCGGCAGATCGCCGAGCACATCGTGGAGCTCAGCCGGCGCCACGGGAAGCGGCTGATCGTCAGCACCAACTGGGCGAAGAACGGCAACGAGCGCATCGTGGAGATCGCGAGCATGCTGCACGCCGCCGAGCTGACCGGCGCGATCACGCTCTCCGCGCAGTCCTTCGACGCGAACGTGCTCAAGATCGCCAACCGCGCCAACATCCGCACCGACCACTACCGCCGGCTGCTGGCCCGCTTCCGCGAACTCGACGTGCCCACCTACACCGACCTGATCTGGGGCCTGCCCGGCGAAACCTTCGACTCCTACCTCGACGGGATCGAGGAGGTGCTGACCGCGGGCGGATCGCCGGTGATCTACCCACTGCTGCTGCTGAACAACACCGACTACTCGCGCGAGGCCTTCAAGGACGAGCAGGGGCTGCGGACCCGCTGGATGCCCGCCGACATCACCAATCCCGAACTCATCGCCGACGTGGTCGTCGAGCACGGCTCGATGACCGCCGAGGAGTGGGTGCGGGGCATGGAGTTCCGGGTCTCCATGACGCTGTTCCAGAAGATCCTGCTGCGCTGCGCGCTCCGGGTGCTCCACACCACTACCGGCGTCCGCATGGTCGAACTGTGCCGGCAGCTGTGGTCGTTCCTCCTGGACGACTGCGCCGACCCGTTCCTGCGCGCCGTCGCCCGCGACGTCGCCGCCGTCTACCGGGACCCGTCCAGCCTGGACATGGGACTGCTGAGGACGGTCATCGGCGACCAGGTCGTCGTACCCGAGGAGGTGCACTACCAGGCGCTGCTGTGCCGCGCGGTGCGCTCCGAACGCGCCACCGCGGACCTGCTCGGCGCGGCCGTCGACCACCTGTGCACCTGGCTGGCCGCCTCCGGCTTCGAGGTCGACCGCGTGCTGGTCGACAGCGCGTTGAGCCTCGACATCGCGGCGACGACGATCCTGCGCGCCAGCCTGCGCGGCGACCTCGCCGAGGCCTCGTTCGCCGTCCCGCGCCGGGGCTGGGAGCTGCTCGTCGAGGCCGGCGACGTGCCGTCGAGCCTCGACGCCGGCGGGCAGGGGGACGTCGTCCGCGGCACGGTGTGGGCGCCGCCGCGCTGGGTCGACTACCCGATCAGCGTCTACGCGCTGTCCATCTGGCACGGCACCGGGCGACCCTTGTACGACCTGCTGTTCGCGCTCCCGGACGGGCTCCCGGACGGGCTGCCGGACGGGCTGCCCGCGGCCGCGTGACCGCTCTGCGGTGACCGGAGTTCGTCACTTCCCGGTAAGGGCCCGCGGGATTGACAGCCCTTCACTGACACGAACATGATGGTCACATCACGTGCATCACGCACCTTGCGCACATCACGCGCATCACACGCATCACGCACAACTTGGGGCACCCGCACCCCGCCCGAGGCCGCCGCCGTGCCCCGTGAACGTTGGGGGATCATGACCACCGAACACCCCGTCCAGTGCTCCGACATACGCCGTTCGATTCTCGACCAGATCACCGACAAGTGGTCGATGACGGTCCTGGCGGTCCTTGACGAGCCCAGGCGGTTCAACGAGATCAAACGCCGCGTCGACGGCGTCACCCAGCGGGTCCTGACCCAGACCCTGCGCCGGCTGGAGCGCAACGGGATGATCATGCGCCAGGTCCTGCCGACCTCTCCGGTCGGAGTCGAGTACTCCCTCACTCCGCTCGGCGTGTCCCTGCGGGAGCCGTTCAACCGCTTGTGCGCCTGGACCGCCGCCAATTCGGAGGAGATCCGGGCGCACCAACTGGAGTACGACCGGCGCGCGCACCACTTCCTGGACCAGAAGGCCACCGTGCCAAGACAGTTGGAGGAGGCGGAACACGCCTGACGCAGCGTGCGGCGTGGTGCCCTGCCCACCGGCGGACGGCGCCGCGACGGCGGGGCGAGGTGCCGGGCGCCCGCCTCCGGCATAGCGTGACCCACGGCGCCCCGCTCACCCCGGGCGGCGGTGCGCGAGACCGCAACCCCGGCTCCCTGGAGGTCGACTCATGCGCGCGGTGACCTACGACTCGTACGCCCCGGACAACTCCCGGCTCGAGTACGGCGAGGTGCCCGACCCGAAGGTCGGCCCCGGCCAGGTACTGATCGAGGTCCGGGCGGCCTCCGTCAACCCGGTCGACTGGAAGGTCATGGCGGGCGGCCTGGACGGCATGATGGACACGGTCTTCCCCGTCATCCCCGGCTGGGACGTCGCCGGGGTGGTCACCCGCACCGGCCCGGACACCCCCGAGTTCTCCCCCGGGGACGAGGTGATGGCCTACGCCCGCAAGGACGCGGTACAGGCCGGCACCTTCGCCGAGTACGTCGCGGTCGCCGCACCCGCGGTGGCGCGCAAGCCCGCCGGGCTCGACTGGGCGCAGGCGGCCGGGCTGCCGCTGGCCGGGCTCACCGCCCTGCGCAGCCTGGACCGGCTCGCGGTCGGCCCCGCCGACGTGCTCCTGGTGCACGGCGCCGCGGGCGGCGTGGGCAGCCTCGCGGTGCAGCTCGGCCGCGACCGCGGGGCCCGGGTGATCGGCACCGCCTCGGAGCGCAACCACGCGTACCTGCGCGAGCTGGGCGCCGAACCGGTGGCGTACGGCGACGGCCTGGTCGAGCGGGTGCGCGCGCTGGTGCCCGGCGGTGCGACGGCCGTCGCGGACTTCGTCGGCGGCCAGCTGGACACCACCCTGGCCGTGCTCGCCGACGACGGGCGGCACGTCTCGATCGCCGACCCGGGAGTGACGCAGCACGGCGGCCACTGGATCTGGGTGCGCCCGGACGGCGCGAAGCTCGCCGAACTCGCCGCGGCGGTCGACCGCGGCGCGCTCACCGTGGAGGTCGCCGGGACCTTCCCGCTGGAGCGGACGGGCGAGGCCTTCGACGCCAGCCGCACCGGGCGCACCCGCGGAAAGCTGGTCGTCGTGCCGTGACCCCCGCCCGCCGCGGCCGGGAGCACGGGCCGCGGGGGCCCGGCCCACCCTGGTGCGGAGCGCCGGCCTCACCCGTCCGGCGTACCCGGGCGCCCGGACGGAGGCACGCGTGGAGACGGCCGCCGAGCAGGACGCGCCCACCGCCGCGCCGGGCGCGCACCGTCGACCCGCCGCAACCGCCCCGCCCCTGCCGGACGACAGGATGGCTTGCCGATGCGCATCGCGCTGTTCATCACCTGCTTCAACGACACCATGTTCCCCGGGACCGGCCGCGCCGTGCTGACCGTCCTCGAACGGCTCGGCCACACCGTGGAGTTCCCACCGGAACAGACCTGCTGCGGGCAGCTGCACCTCAACACCGGCTACCGTGCGGACGCCGTCCCGCTGACGGCCCGGTTCACCCGCACCTTCGCCGACTACGACGCGGTGGTCACCCCGTCCGCGTCCTGCGCCGGGCTGGTCCGGGAGCACCACCCCGCTCTCGCCGAGCGGTACGGCACCCCGGATCTGCACCGACAGGTCACCGAACTGGCGCCCCGGGTCCACGAGTTCACCGAGTTCCTGACCGACGTCCTCGACGTCGAGGACGTCGGTGCCCGCTTCCCGCACCGGGTCACCTACCACCCCACCTGCCACTCCTTGCGCGGACTGCGGCTCGGCGACCGACCGCAGCGGCTGCTGCGCGCCGTCGAGGGGCTCGACCTGGTCGAACTCCCGGCCGCCGACTCCTGCTGCGGCTTCGGCGGCACCTTCGCCGTCAAGAACGCCGCGACCTCCGGCGCGATGCTCGCCGACAAGGTCGGGGCGGTGCGGGAGACGGGAGCCGAGGTGCTGTGCACCGTCGACAACTCCTGTCTGATGCACATCGGCGGCGGGCTGTCCCGGCAGGCCGCCGGGGTGCGGACCATGCACCTGGCCGAGATCCTGGCCGCGACCGAAGGCGGACGCCCGTGACCGCCCCCGGCGACCGCGGAGTGGTCTGGCTGGGCTCGCCGTCCTTCCCCGACGCCGCCCGCGAGGCCCTCGCGAACACCCGGCAGCGGGCCAACCTGAAACACGCCACGACCGTCATCCGCGACAAACGCCTCGCCGTCGCCTCGGAGTTGGACGACTGGGAGGAGCTGCGCACCGCCGCCGACGCGATCAAGACCCGGACGCTGCGCCATCTCGACCACCACCTGGTGCGGCTGGAGGAGTCGGTCACCGCGGCCGGCGGGACCGTCCACTGGGCCGCCGACGCCGCCGAGGCCAACCGGATCGTCACCGAACTGGTCCGGGCCACCGGCGGCAGTGACGAGGAAAAGCTTGAGGTCGTCAAGGTCAAGTCCATGGCGACCCAGGAGATCGGCCTCAACGAGGCGCTGGCCGAGGCCGGCATCACCGCCTACGAGACCGACCTCGCCGAGCTCATCGTCCAGCTCGGCGACGACCGGCCCTCGCACATCCTCGTCCCGGCGATCCACCGCAACCGGACCGAAGTCCGGGACCTGTTCGCCGAGCGGATGGGCGCGTGGGGGCAGCCGGCCCCCGAGGGGCTGAGCGACGAGCCCGCCGAACTCGCCGAGGCCGCCCGCCGGCACCTGCGGGAGAAGTTCCTGCGTGCCAAGGTCGCCGTCTCCGGCGCCAACTTCGCCGTCGCCGACACCGGCACCGTCGTCGTGGTGGAGTCCGAGGGCAACGGCCGGATGTGCCTCACCCTGCCCGAGACCCTGATCACCGTGATGGGCATCGAGAAGGTCGTCCCCACCTGGGCGGACCTGGAGGTGTTCCTCCAACTGCTCCCGCGCTCCTCCACCGGCGAGCGGATGAACCCGTACACCTCCACCTGGAGCGGCACCACGGAGGCCGACGGCCCGTCGGAGTTCCACCTCGTCCTGCTCGACAACGGCCGTACGGACACCCTGGCCGACACCGTCGGCCGCCAGGCCCTGGCCTGCATCCGCTGCTCCGCCTGCCTCAACGTCTGCCCGGTCTTCGAGCGGACGGGCGGGCACGCCTACGGCTCGGTCTACCCCGGGCCGATCGGCGCGGTGCTCACCCCGCAGCTCGTCGGTGTCCGCAGTGACATCAAAAGCAGTGCGGCCTCCCTTCCCTTCGCCTCCACCCTGTGCGGGGCCTGCTACGACGCCTGCCCGGTGAAGATCGACATCCCGAAGCTGCTGGTGCACCTGCGGGCCGAGGTCGTCGAGGCCGCACGCGGCCCGGGCGGCCTGCCCACCGGCGAGGCGCTGGCGATGAAGGCGGCCGCCGCCGTCCTCGGCTCCCCCGCACTGCTGGGCGCCGCGCAGAAGGCGGTCTCGCTCGGCGGCCGGGCGCTGGCCCGCAACGGCCGGATCGGCCGACTGCCCGGCCCGTTCAGCGGCTGGTCCGCCGAACGGGACACCCCTGCGCCGCCCGCCGAGTCGTTCCGCGCCTGGTGGCGCAAGAACCGGGAGGGAAAGTGACGACCACCCGAGAGACCGTCCTCGGGCGCATCCGCGCCGCGCTCGCCGACGTCCCCGCGGACGAGGGCCCACAGGACGTGCCCGTCCCGCGTGACTACCGGCGCGGTCACACCGCCGACGGCCAGGACCTGGTGGCCCTGTTCGCCGAGCGGGTCGCCGACTACCGCGCCACCGTCACCCGGACCGACCCGGCTGGGCTGCCCGGGGCGATCGCCGCCGCCCTCACCGCACGCGGTGCCCTGCGCCTGGCGGTGCCCGACGGCTTCCCGGACGACCTCCTGCCGTCCGGAGCCTGGGAATGGCACCGGGAGCCGCTGGACGTCCCCGCGCTGGACGCCCTCGACGGCGCCGTCACGCTGGCCGCCGTCGGCATCGCCGTCACCGGCACCGTCGTCCTGGACACCGGGCCGGGCCAGGGACGGCGCGCCCTGACCCTCGTCCCCGACTACCACCTGTGCGTGGTCCGGGCCGAGCAGATCGTCGACGACGTCCCCGGGGCGCTCGCCCGCCTCGACCCGCACCTGCCCCTGACCTTCGTCTCCGGCCCGTCCGCGACCAGCGACATCGAACTCACCCGGGTCGAAGGCGTGCACGGGCCCCGGACCCTGGTCGTGATCATCGTCGACGACCTGGAAGTCCACCGCAGGATCGTGCCCGGCTCGAACACCACCGGGCACTCCTGGCAACCCCCCGGAGGTCAACCCTGACGTGCCGTCGGGCCCGGGCGGATCCGCTCGGGCCCCCTCGGCTCAGGCGCCGACCAGCACCTTTCCGTCGACGGCGGAGTCCGCGGCCGCCGGGGCGGCGTCCTTGCGCAGTCCCTTGAGCAGGACGACCACCGCCGTGGTGACCACCGTGCCCGCCGCGACCGCGAGCAGGTACAGGAACGGGCTGCCGATCAGCGGCAGCACCCAGATCCCGCCGTGCGGCGCGCGCAGGGTGGAGCCGAAGGCCATCACCAGGCCGCCGGCCGTCATGCTGCCGACGATGTTCGCCGGGATGACCCGCAGCGGGTCCGCCGCGGCGAACGGGATCGCGCCCTCGGTGATGAACGAGGCGCCGAGCACCCAGGCCGCCTTGCCGTTCTCCCGCTCCTCGGGGGTGAAGAGCCTGCGCCGGACGACGGTGGCCAGGGCCATGCCCAGCGGCGGGGTCATGCCGGCGGCCATCACCGCGGCCATCACCTTGAGGCTGCCGGCGTCCGGGGTGGTGCCCGCGGTGGTGAGCGCGCCGGCCGCGAAGGTGTAGGCGACCTTGTTGAGCGGGCCGCCCATGTCGAAGGCCATCATCGCGCCGAGCAGCACGCCGAGCAGGATCGCGTTGGAGCCGGAGAGGCCGTTCAGCCAGTCGGTCAGGCCGTTCATCGCCGAGGCGATCGGCGAGCCGACCAGCACGAACATCAGGAAGCCGACCGCCGCCACCGACAGCAGCGGGATCACCACCACCGGCATGATGCCCCTGATCGCGCGCGGCACGTTCCAGCGGATCATCCACAGCACCAGGAAGCCCGCGGCCAGGCCGGAGACGATGCCGCCGAGGAAGCCCGCGCCGACCGCCACCGAGACGGCGCCGCCCGCGATGCCGGCGGCCAGGGCCGCCCGGTCCGCGATCCCCCAGGCGATGTACCCGGAGAGGATCGGGACGAGGAAGCCGAAGGAGGTCTTGCCGGTCTGGAACAGCATCGCCGCCCAGCTGTGCGAGGAGGTCCAGTCGAAGTGGCCCAGCACGGACGGCGCGGAGGCGATCCGGTACCCGCCGATGGCGAAGGCGAGGGCGATCAGCAGACCGCCCGCCGCGACGAACGGGATCATGTAACTGACGCCTGTCATCAGGTACTTGCGCAGCCGCTGGGCCCAGTGCTCGCCGGCCGGCGCGCCCGCCCCGGCGACCGGGGTGGCGGCCTGTGCCCCGCTGCCGGCCTCGGCGACCAGTGCGGCGGCCCGGGCGATCAGGTCGTCGGCCCGGTTGACGGCGGCCTTCACCCCGACGTCCACGGTCGGCTTGCCCGCGAACCGGGTACGGTCCCGGACCTCGACGTCATGGGCGAGGATCACCGCGTCGGCGGCGGCGATCACCTCGGGGGGCAGCACCGTCGTCCCGGCCGAGCCCTGGGTCTCGACCTGGATCCGCGCGCCCGCCCGGGCGGCGGCCAGTTCGAGGGCCTTGGCGGCCATGTAGGTGTGGGCGATGCCGGTCGGGCAGGAGGTCACCGCGACGAGCCGCAGCCCGCCGCCGGTCGGCTCCGGGGCAGCAGCCGGGTCCGGCTCAGGGGCGGCGGCAGCCACCGGAGCGACGGCCGGCGCCTCCTCCCCGTTGACCAGGGCCGCGACCGCGGCCGGGCTCCCGGCCTCGCGCAGGGCGCCGGTGAACGCCGGGTCCATCAGCCGACCGGCCAGCGCGGCGAGGATCCGCAGGTGGGTGTCGTCCGCGCCGGCGGGTGCCGCGATCATGAAGACCAGGTCGGCGGGCCGGCCGTCCGGGGCGTCGAAGTCCACGCCCCTGGTGCTCCGGCCGAAGGCCAGGCTGGGCCGCGTGACGTGGGGTGATCTGCAGTGCGGGATGCCGATCCCGTCGCCCATCCCGGTGGGGGCCTGGGCCTCGCGGGCGGCCACGTCGGCGAGGAAGCCGTCGAGGTCGGTCACCCGTCCCTCGGCGACCAGGCGCTGGGCGAGGGAGCGCAGCGCCTCGCTCTTGTCCGCGGGGGCGAGGTGGAGGTCAACGAGTGCGGGTGTGATCAGTCCGCTGGTGTCGCTCATCGTGTCGGTCCTTCGACTGGTGCCTGACAGTGTTCCCTTGCCCCCGGGAATGTCCGCCGTGCCCGTCCCACACGGTCCGGCGGGGTGCCTCCGGCAGGAGGCGGTGCTCAGCCGCGGAGCGGCCGTTCGAGCGGGAGGTCCGCCGTCACGACCACCGCGGCCGGGTCCAGATCGGCCGGGGTCGGCATGACGCTCCCCGGCAGTTGTACGGCGGCGGCGCCGTGCGCCAGGGCCGCCGCCAGTGCCTCGGGGCCGGTGCCGCCGGCTCCGAGGAAGCCCGCGAGCGAGGCGTCGCCCGCTCCCACGTCGCTGCGGACGGCGGCGACCGGCGCGCTGCCGTACCAGCTGCCCTCCTCGGCGATCAGCAGCATCCCGTCCGCACCGAGGCTGGCGAGGACCTGCTGGGCGCCGCGCTCGCGCAGTTGCCCCGCTGCCGCCACGGCGTCGCCGACGGTGGCGACCGGGCGGCCCACGGCCTCGGCGAGTTCCTCGCGGTTGGGCTTGACCACGTCGGGGCGGGCCGGGAGCGCGGCGAGCAGTGCGGGGCCGGAGGTGTCCAGGGCGATCCGGGCGCCGCCCGAGTGCACCTGGGCGACCAGGTCCGCGTACCACCCGGGCCGGAGGCCGCGCGGCAGGCTGCCGCAGCAGGCCAGCCAGTCGACGCCGTCGCCGGTGCCCCGTCCGGCCTGCTGGGTGTCGCGGACGAGGGCCAGCAGCGCGGCCGACTCGGCGGCGCTGAGCTCGGGGCCGACCGCGTTGATCTTCGTGAGGCCGCCGCCGTCCTCGGCGATCGAGACGTTGATCCGGGTGTCGCCCGCGATGGTGACCGCCGCGACGTCGATGCCCTGGCGGCGCAGCAGGTCGCGGAGCAGTCCGCCGGAGGGGCCGCCGAGCGGCAGGACCGCCGTCGTCCGGTGGCCCGCGGCGGTGAGCGCACGGGAGACGTTGACGCCCTTGCCGCCGGGGTCGAGCCGGTCCTGCCCGGCCCGGTTGACCTCGCCCACGGCGAGCGTTCCCAGCTCGTAGGTGCGGTCGAGACTGGGGTTGGGGGTGATGGTGACGATCATGCGCGGATGACTTCCGGTCCGTGGTTCTCGATCTGGGCGGCCTGCTCGTCGGTCAGCCCGGTGTCCGTGACCAGCACGTCGACCTGCTCCAGCGAGCCGAACCGGGCGAAGTGGCGGGCGCCGTACTTGGAGGAGTCGGCCACCAGGACGACGCGTCGCGCACCGGCGAGCATGGCCCGCTTGACGGCGGCCTCGGCGAGGTCGGGCGTCGACAGTGCGCCCTCCGGGGAGAAGCCGTTGGTGGCGACCACCGCGACGTCCGCGTGGACGTCGGCCAGGTCGCGCAGCGCCCAGGCGTCGACGGCGGCCTGGGTGCGGTGGCGCAGCCGCCCGCCGACGAGGTGCAGGGCGAGCGAAGGGTGGTCGGCCAGCCGGGCCGCGACCGGGAGGGCGTTGGTGACGACGGTGAGGGCGCAGTCCAGGGGCAGCAGTCCGGCCAGCCGGGAGACGGTCGTCCCGGCGTCCAGGATCACGCTGCCCTCGGTGGGCAGCAGGGCCAGCGCCGCCCTGGCGATGCGCTCCTTCTCGGCGGCGGCCGTGGAGTCCCGTTCGGCCAGGCCGGGTTCCAGGTGCAGGGCGCCGACGGGCAGTGCGCCGCCGTGCACCCGGTGCAGCAGCCCGGCCTTGTCCAGGGCGCTCAGGTCACGTCGGATGGTCTCCTGGGTGACACCGAAGTCCTCGGCCAAGGTCGGCACGTCCACCCGGCCCCGCTCCTGGGCGAGGTGGAGGATCTGTTGCTGCCGCTCGGGTGCGTACATGTGGGATTGGGTCCGTTTCATGTCCGTTTACGCCTGGTGAAGCCCGACCATACGCGCTTCGGACGGAAATGCAAGGGGCTGCTCCGCCTCTCGCCGTCTCTCGTCGCCTCCCGTCCGGTCCGTGACGTACGCCCGAATGTGTTGACATCTGCTCGCAACCGGGCGTAGAACCAACCGAAACAACACGCCAACGGGCGTGAAACCAAAGACCACCCGGCCCCCGCGACCGCCCCCGTACCGCGGGGGCCGGGCACCACCGGGCCCGGATCCCACCCGGGCCGACCCTCGCCCCCTCCTTCTCCCCCTCTCCCCCAAGGACTGCCATGCACTCGACCCAGGTCACCGTCGGCTCCAGCAGCGGCCTGCACGCCCGCCCGGCGTCACTGTTCGTCCAGGCCGCCACCTCCCGGCAGCCGGTCAAGGTCACCGTCGGCCGCCCGGGCCAGACCCCCGTCGACGCCCGCAGCCTGCTCTCCGTACTCGCCCTGGCCGCCCGCTCCGGCGACGTCCTGGAGCTCACCGCCTCCGGCGACGGGGCCGAGGACGCCCTCCGGGCACTCGCCGACCTGCTCGCCTCCGACCTCGACGCGGCGGCCTGACCCACCCCCGCCGGAAGGTGCCCGCCCGGCGCCGGGCGGGCACCGGGCCGGGCTCCCCCGTGAGCCCTGCGACCCCGGCCCTGCGCCTACTTGGCCTCGACCCGTCCGACCGGGTCGGGGCCGGTTGCCAGCGCCTCGCACGCGGCCTGCCAGGCCCCGTCACCCGGGGTGAGCCGGCTGCGGAGGTAGGCGGCGGTGAGCCGTCCGAGGGCAGCGACCCGCCCGGGGTTCTCGTCGGTGGTCTCGGCGGCGTCGTACCCGGCGATCCCGCCGAGTCCGTGCCCCGCGTCGAACAGGGTGAGCAGGTCCTTGGGGCCGGGGGCGAGGGAATAGGGGTCGGCGTGCCAGTCCGGTCCCATGTCGGTGAAGTGCCGCGAGTCGTCCTTGTCGCCCGCGACGACCAGCGCGGGAGCGGTCATGGTGGAGAAGTCCACGGCTCCGATGACGGGCCACTGCTCGGCCATCGGCCCGTTGAAGACGTCGCCGCCCCTGCCGGGCGCGGCGAGCAGGACGCCCGCCTTGATCCGCGGTTCGGCCAGGTGCACCACGTTCCCGGTGGCGGGGTCGTTGAGTCCGGCGCCCAGCAGGAGGGCCGCCGTGAAGCCGCCGAGCGAGTGCCCGGCGAGGGCGACCTTGGTGCGGTCGATCCGTCCCGCGAGCTGCGGCACGGTGCGCTCGATCTGGTCGAGCCGGTCGAGGACGTGGGTCATGTCCTCGGCGCGGGAGCGCCAGAAGTCCGGTGCGCCGGGGGCGTCGGCGACCAGGTGGCTCAGCGTCCGGGAGGTGAGGTGGGTGGGCTGGATGACGACGAAGCCCTGCTCCGCCCAGGCGTTGGCGAGCGGCGCGTAGCCGTGCAGCGAGGACAGGTGGTGCGAGGGGCCGTGGCCGTGGGAGAGCAGGATGACGGGCAGGCCGCTTCCGGTCCCGGGCGCGGAGACGCGCACCTGGAGGTCCACCGGCCGCCCGGGCACGGACAGGACCACCGGGCTGTACGACAGGACCGGGACGGGTGCGGTGCGGGTGGTTGCGCTCATGCTGAGCAGTGCTCCTTCTGCGATGGGCGTCGCCCTGCGATAGGTGTCGCCGCGGTCGGCCCAGGCCGGGCGGCGGCAGGCAGGGGTTCAGGAGCGTTCCACTTCGGCTAAGCTGAAGCGGAACGCTGTCCCACTTACTATCCGGAACATGGTTCCGCTTTGTCAATGGACGCTGGAGGAAGAGTCGTGCCCGGCGAGGACCCCACGGGAAGGACATCGGCCCGGAGCAAGCGGGCCGACGCGATGCGCAATCAGCAGGCGCTGCTCGCGGCCGCGGCCGAGGTGTTCGTGACCTCGGGCGTCGACGCACCGATCCGCCGGATCGCGGCCGAGGCCGGCGTCGGAACGGGAACGATCTACCGGCACTTCCCGACCCGGGCCGATCTCATCACGGCCGTCTACCGCCACCAGATCGAGGAGTGCGCCCAGGCCGGCCCGCGACTGCTGGCAGCCGCCGACTCCCCGTTCGACGCGCTGCGCCGGTGGATCGACCTGTTCGTCGACTTCCTGGTCACCAAACACGGGCTGGCCGACGCGATGCAGTCGGACAGCACCGGCTTCGCCGCCCTGCACGGCCTCTTCCTCGACCGCCTGCTGCCGGTCTGCGCGCAGCTGCTCGACGCCGCGGTCGAGGCCGGTGAGATCAGGGCGGGCACCCGGCCCTTCGAGCTGATGCGCGGCATCGGCAACCTGTGCATCGGAGGCAGCGGCCCGCAGTACGACCCACGGCGCCTGATCGACCTGCTCCTGCACGGGCTGCAGCACCCCCGGCCGGCGTGACACCGGCGGCGACCGGGCGACCGGGCGGTCGGGCGGTCGGGTCGCCTCCGGAACGGAGCAAGCCGACACTCCCGCCCCGAACGGTTCACCGCCTGCCCGCATTCCACCCCGTCAGTTCATGGACCATCACCGGTCGGCCGAACTGATTCACGGACTGTTCACGACAAAACCGGAACTCGCCCCCGCCCGTGGCCGTCAGAATTCATGACGGTTCGACACATCCCACGGGCAGGGAAAGGAACGGCAATGTCCTTGGTCAGGAGGGTGATCGGCGCCGCCGCCGTGGCCCTCGTGGCCGTGTTGGGGCTGGTGGTGCTGTCCCAGTCCGCATCCGCCCTCACCCGCGAGGAACGCTGCCCCCGAATGGTCGCGGAGGCGAAGCTCGCCGAGGAGGCGGTGGCCCCCAAGTGCCCGCCGGGGCTCGGCTGGACGCGTCCGCGGAGCGTCGAAGTCCCCCCGTGCCAGCGGGAGTTGCACCCCGCCCTCGCCGACGAGGCGTCCACCGGGGACGACCCGTCGCCGACCCGCGCCTCCGACCCGCCGCACGGGGCGCGCAGACAGCCCAGAGCCGCCGTCCTCCAGGTGTTCCGCTGCTGATCGGTCCCGACCGCGCACGCACACTCGACGACGGTGGCGACACTCCCCACGGGTGACCCACCGCCCCACGTCCCGGCAGTCCACGACGGCCCGCGGCAGTGCTTCCGCCTGCCCGCGCCGCCGCGCTGCCCCCGTACCGAGCGAGCGGCACGGTCCCGAAGTCACCGTTCCCACAGGACTTCCGAAGGACCCGAGGCACGACATGCAAGGATTCATCGACCACGCCCGCACCTTCCGCCGCCGCGCCGCGCAGGAGGCCGACGCCTTCGGGCGGCTGGCGGCGGGCCAGAGCCCGCAGGCGCTGTTCATCACCTGCTCCGACTCCCGCATCATCCCCTCCGCCGTCACCGGCGCCCGGCCCGGGGACCTGTTCGAGCTGCGGACCGCCGGCAACATCGTCCCGCCGCACCGCCCGTCCGCCCCCTCGGCCGAGGCCGCGACCATCGAGTACGCGGTCGAGGTCCTGGGGGTCGCCGACATCGTGGTCTGCGGCCACTCCCACTGCGGCGCCGTGGGCGCCGTCGTCCGGGGCGAGGACCTCACCGGGGTGCCCGCCGTACGCGACTGGCTGGCCGACGGCACCGAACTGACACCCGCCGGGGAGCCCAGCCACGACCTGGCCGCCCCCGTGCAGCGGCACGTGCTGGACCAGCTGGCGAGGCTGCGCACCCACCCGAGCGTCGCCCGCCGGGCCGACCAGGGCCGGCTGGGCCTGCACGGCTGGTTCTACGAGGTCCACACCGGCGCGGTGCTCAGCCACCGCCCCGGCAGCGACGTCTTCCTGCCGCTGTGACCCGGCGGCCCGCCCCACCGCCGCCCACCACGCCATCGCCGGCCGCCCCGCGGCCGGCCACACCACAGCCGACCACGCCGCGGCCGACCACCCCCGGACTCCCACCGATGAGGGCTCCCATGCGCTTTCCCACGCTCAAGTACGACCTGACCGCCTCGCTCGTCGTCTTCCTGGTCGCCCTCCCGCTGTGCGTCGGCGTCGCCGTCGCCTCGGGCGTGCCCGCCGAACTCGGCCTGATCACGGGCATCGTCGGCGGCCTGGTCACCGGCCTGCTCCCCGGCAGCAGCCTCCAGGTCAGCGGCCCGGCCGCCGGACTGACCGTGCTGGTCGCCGAGACCGTGCAACGGTTCGGCCTGCCGGCTCTCGGCCTCGTGGTCGCCGCCACCGGCCTGCTCCAGCTGCTGCTGGGCGCGCTGCGCTGGGGCCGGTGGTTCCGCGCGATCTCCGTCGCCGTGGTGGAGGGCATGCTGGCCGGCATCGGCCTGGTCATCATCGCCGGCCAGCTCTACGCGATGGCCGACCGGCCGGCGCCCGCCAGCGGGGTCGACAAGCTCCTGGGCCTTCCCGGCCTGCTCGCCCGGCTCGTCTCCTCGCCCGCCGCCGGCTACTCCTTCGTGATCGGCGCCGGCACCATCGCGGTGATCCTGCTGTGGCAGCGGCTGCCCGCCCGGGTGCGGGTCGTCCCCGGCGCACTGGTGGCCGTGCTGCTCGCCACCGGCACCGTCTGGCTGCTCGACCGCCCGGTGAAGAAGGTCGAGGTCCAGGGCCTCCTGGACGCCGTCCAGCCACCAGGCAGCGGGGTGTTCGAGCAGCTCACCCCGGCACTCGTCGTGACGGTCGTGGCCTTCACCCTCGTCGCCTCGGCCGAGAGCCTGTTCAGCGCGGCGGCCGTCGACCGCCTCCACGACGGACCGCGCACCGACTACGACAAGGAGCTGATGGCGCAGGGCGCGGGCAACGCGCTCTGCGGCGCCCTCGGCGCCCTGCCGATGACCGCGGTCATCGTCCGCAGCGCCGCCAACGTCCAGGCCGGTGCCCGGACCAAGGCGTCCCGCGTGCTGCACGGTGTGTGGCTGCTGCTCTTCGCCGCGCTGCTCCCCGCGGCCCTCGGCGTCATCCCCGTCGCGGCGCTGGCCGGGGTGCTGGTGCACGCCGGGTTCAAGCTGCTGCCATTCAAGCAGTTCGGGCCGCTGTGGCGCGAGCACCGGGCGGAGGCGCTCGTCCTCGCGGCCACCGCCGTGGCCATCGTCACGGTCAACATGTTCGAGGGCGTGCTGATCGGCCTGGGCCTGTCGGTCGTCAAGTCGGCCTGGGAGACCTCCCGGCTGCACGTCGACACCGAGGAGCGGCCCGGCGGCCTGCTCCGGGTCCGGCTGACCGGCAACGCCACCTTCCTCCGGCTGCCCAAGCTCCTGGACGCCCTGGAGGCGCTGCCCGCCGACCGCGTCGTGGAGCTGGACCTCTCCGGGCTCCGGCACCTCGACCACGCCTGCCAGTCCGCGCTGACCACCTGGACCGAGCGCCACAACGCCCGGGCCCCGGAGGACGTGCGGCTGATCCCCGCGCTGGCCGGTCCGGCCTGACCCTGGCCCCGTCCCGCGGAACACGCGTCGCCGCACCGGAACTCCGGTGCGGCGACGCGTCGTTCGACGCGTTCGCCGTGCTCCGTGCTCCGCGCTTCGTTATCCGTGCTCCGCGTCAGGCCACCGGCGCGCCGGTGCCCGCGATCACCTCGGGCCGCAGCAGGGCGGCGAGCCGCTCGGCCGGGAGCAGCCCCTTCTCCAGGACGAGTTCGGCCACGCCCCGGCCGCTGGCCAGCGCCTCCTTGGCGATGTCGGTGGCGGCCGTGTACCCGATGTGCGGGTTGAGGGCGGTCACCAGGCCGATGGAGTTCTCGACGGTCGCGCGCAGCACCTCGGTGTTGCGGTGATGCCGACGACGCACCGCTCGGCGAGGGTGAGGCAGGCGGCCCGCAGATGGGTGATCGACTCCGAGAGCGAGTGCAGGATGATCGGCTCGAAGGCGTTGAGCTGGAGCTGCCCGGCCTCGGCGGCCATGGTGACGGCGACGTCGTTGCCGATCACCTCGAAGGCGACCTGGTTGACGACCTCGGGGATCACCGGGTTCACCTTGCCCGGCATGATGCTCGAACCGGCCTGCACCGGCGGCAGGTTGATCTCGCCGAGGCCCGCGCGCGGCCCCGAGGACAGCAGGCGCAGGTCGTTGCAGCTCTTCGAGAGCTTGACGGCGACGCGCTTGAGCACCCCGGACATCTGGACGAACGCCCCGCAGTCCTGGGTGGCCTCGACCAGGTTCGCCGCCGTGACGAGGGGCAGCCCGGTGAGGTCGGCGAGGTGGCGGCGCGCGGACTCGGCGTACCCGGCGGGGGCGTTGAGGCCGGTGCCGATCGCGGTGGCACCGAGGTTGATCTCCAGGATCAGCTCGACGGCCTCCCCGAGCCGGCTGCGGTCCTCGTTGAGCATCACCGCGAACGTCGAGAACTCCTGCCCGAGCGTCATCGGCACGGCGTCCTGCAGCTGGGTGCGGCCCATCTTCAGCACGTCGCGGAACTCGACGGCCTTGCGGGCGAAGGCGTCCTGGAGCACGGCCATCGCGTCGAGCAGGCCGCGCACGGCGAAGACGGTCGCGATCCGGACGGCCGTCGGGTAGACGTCGTTGGTGGACTGGCCCAGGTTGACGTGCTCGTTGGGGTGCAGGTGCCGGTACTCGCCCTTGGCGTGCCCCAGCAGTTCCAGCGCCCGGTTGGCGATGACCTCGTTGGCGTTCATGTTGGTCGAGGTCCCGGCGCCGCCCTGGATGACGTCCACGACGAACTGCTCGTGCAGCCCGCCGCCCCGGATCTCACGGCAGGCGGCGACGATCGCGGCGGCCTTCGCGGGCTCCAGCAGGCCGAGTTCCTCGTTGGCGAGGGCGGCGGCCTCCTTGACGGCGGCGAGGGCGTCGATCAGGTGCGGGTAGGTGGAGATGGGCGTGCCCGTGATCGGGAAGTTCTCGGTGGCGCGCAGCGTGTGGACGCCCCAGTAGGCGTCGGCGGGGACGTCGCGGTCTCCGAGCAGGTCGTGTTCGCTGCGGGTGGCGGCGGTCATGGGTGCGGCGGTCTTGGGTGCGGCGGACATCGGTGCGGCGGCGGTCATGGGTGTGTGGTCCTCTTCCTTCGTGGAACGGTGGATCGGGTCAGACGGGGGCGGGCAGCGCCGACGGGTCGAGCGCCGCCACCGGCCGGACGCCGCCGACGGGCCGGCCACCGCCGGTCGTCGGCTCCCCCGCGAAAGCGGTGAGCAGCCGCGGTTCGACCCCCGCCAGGGCCAGCGCGGCCGCCGCCACCGGGATGCGCGCCCGGTTCGCCCCGTCGGCGATCTTCACGGCCACGGCGCTGCCGTCCGGCAGCGCGGCGACCTGCACGCCCTCGAAACCGTCCTTGGCCAGCAGTCCGGGCACGGCGCGCATCAGCGCGGCCGTGTCCCGGCCCGCGCCGGAGGCCATCTCCGGATGCCCGCGCAGCGCGTCCGCCACCCGGGACTCGGGGGTCCCCGGCGCGCCGGTGGCGATGCGGGCGGCGGCGCGGGCGAGGCCGTGCAGCGAGACGGCGAACAGCGGGGTGCCGCAGCCGTCGACGCTGACCCGCGCGATGCGTTGACCGGTGAACTCCTCGACGACCCCGGCGATCAGCCGCTGGAGCGGGTGGGCCGGGTCGTCGTAGTCGGCCGACGACCAGCCGTTGAGCCTGCAGAGGTAGAGCATCGCGGCGTGCTTACCCGAACAGTTCTGGGCGAGCCGGGAGGCCGGGCGGCCCTCCCGGATCCAGGTGTCGCGGACCGCCGGGTCGTACGGCAGGTCCGGGACGTTGCGCAGGTCGTCCTCGGAGAAGCCAGCGAGCTCCAGGATCCGCCGGGCACCGGCGAGATGGCGCTCCTCGCCGGAGTGGCTGCCCATCGCGAGGGAGAGCAGTTCGCCGTCGAGCGGCAGGCCCGCCCGGACCATGGCGACGGCCTGGAGCGGCTTGAGGGCCGATCGCGGGTAGCAGGCGGCTTCGATGTCGCCGAGCCGGAACCTGACCTCGCCGTTGGCGTTGCCGGCGTTGCTGTTGCCGCCGCTGCCACTGCCGTTGCCGTTGCCGTTGCCGTTGCCAGCGAGGACGACGACGGAGCCGTGGTGGACTCCCTCGACCACTCCGCCCCGGGTGAGGTGGGCGACGGGCACATGGCGGGGCTCGCGGATCGCGGGTGCGTCCGCGAGGGGACTGCTGAACATGACGTCCTCGATCGGTGGTGGATGTGCCGGCGGCCTCGCGGGGGCGGGGCCGGGGCGGGTGGAACCGCGCTCCCCGTCCTCGGGGACCGCTCGCTCAGACCTCGGCTCGGCCGTCTGCGGGGGTCTCCGTGCGCCTGGGGTGCAGGATGTCGGTGAGGGTCGCCTCGACGCGGTGGAGGTGGTGCGACATCGCCGCGACCGCGTCGGGCTCGGAACCGTCGACCAGCGCCTCGACGATCGCCCGGTGCTCGCGGTTGGACTGCTCGCGGCGATCGCCCAGCTCGTTGAGGAACGCCGACTGACGCGCCAGTGCGTCGCGGATCTCCTCGATGACCCGGCGGAAGACCGGGTTGCGGGAGGCCTCGGCCACCGCCAGGTGGAAGACCGTGTCCAGCGCGACCCACGCGGTGGTGTCGGTCTCCCGCTCCATCCGGTCGAGCAGGTGGGCGAGCTGGTCCAGGTCCTCCGGGGTCCGGCGCAGCGCCGCGTACCCGGCGACCGGGATCTCGACGTGCCGACGCACCTCCAGCAGGTCACTGGCCGCGTAGTCGCCGAAGGTCGGGTCGTCGACCGTGTTCGCCACGACGAAGGTGCCCTTGCCGGTCTTCGAGACGGTCAGGCCCATGGTCTGGAGCGCCCGGAGCGCCTCCCGCAGCACGGGCCGGCTGACCTCCAGCGTGCGGCACAGCTCCGCTTCGGAGGGGAGCTTGTCCCCCACGGCGTACTCGCCGCGCTCGATGGCGCCGCGCAGGTGGCCGAACACCGCTTCCATCGCGCTCACCCGTCGGGGGCTCCGGGAGGACGATCCTGCTGTCTGGCTGTCTGACAGGTTCACGGGACGATCCTCGGCCGACAGGCGGACGATGTCAAGGCGGTGAGAGCGCTCACCCGGGCACTCGGGCGAGCACGCTCACCGGCCCTTCGGTGCCCGACGGCTCACCCATCGGGCACCTCGGGGCCCCTGGTCAGCGGGCGATCGGCAGGACCGACGTGGGCTCGGCGACCACCAGCGGCTCCCCGGCCGGACTCAGCAGACCCGTCGACGGGTCGCGGTGGAAGACCGTGACCGTGTCCGAGCGCTGATTGGCGCAGAACAGCAGCCGGCCGTCCGGCGTGAGCGCGATGTCGCGCGGCCAAGTCCCGCCGCAGGGCACGGTGGTGAGCAGCTCCACGGACGCGCCGTCCTCGTGCAGGGCGTACACCGAGATCGCGTCGTCGCCGCGGTTGGTCGTGTAGAGGAAACGGCCGTCGCCCGACACGCGGACCGCGGCGGCGGAGTTGGCGTTCGGCGCGTCCGGATCCCGTCGGGTCTCGACCTCGGCGACCGGGTCGAGGCGGCCGGAGAGTGCGTCCCAGGTGCAGACGGTGAGGGTGGAGGAGAGTTCGTTCAGGACGTAGGCGTACCGGGCCGACGGGTGGAACACCAGGTGCCGGGGGCCGCGGCCCGACGGCAGTTGCACCGTCCGGTGGGCGCTGAGCGGGCCGTCGTCCGGATCGAAGGCGTAGACGTACACCCGGTCGGTGCCGAGATCGGTGCACAGCAGGAAGCGCCCGTCCGGCGAGGGGGCCGCCATGTGGGCGTGCGGGGAGGTGAGCCGGTCCCCGGAGGCCTCCCGGCCCGGGTGCCGGACGGTCTGCACCGGCTCGGCGGTGGCGACCGCGCCGTCGGCGCCGGTGGCGACGACCGAGAGGACGCCGTCGCCGTAGTGGGCCGCGAAGACGTGCGACCCGCTGGGGTGGACCGCGAGGTGGCAGGGGCCCGCACCGCCGCTGACGGCGTCGGCGACCACGGCACCGGGCTCGGCACCACTCGCCACGCGCACCGAGACGATCCGTCCGACCGCCTGTTCCAGGACGGCGTGGACGACCGCGCGCGTCGGGTCGACCGCCGCGTAGGAGGGGTGGTCCAGCGGGAGTGTGCGGACGGGACTCATGGCGCCGGTGCCGTCGTAGCCGACCGTGCACAGCCCCGCTCCGGGAACGTCGGCCGGGGCGGCGGCACTGCCGATCACCAGCAGTCCGCCGGGCGACGTGGTCGGAGGATGGTTCACGAAAGACCTGCTCTCTGCTCTCCGGGTGGCGCGCGATCCGCGGCGCCGGTCCCACCCGGCACCGGCCGTACGGGAT
Source organism: Kitasatospora sp. NPDC056076 (assembly GCF_042266305.1). Classification (NCBI taxonomy): domain Bacteria; kingdom Bacillati; phylum Actinomycetota; class Actinomycetes; order Kitasatosporales; family Streptomycetaceae; genus Kitasatospora; species Kitasatospora sp. NPDC056076. The sequence goes on along the minus strand of NZ_JBHJWG010000026.1, from coordinate 27,874 downwards.
CGGCCGTACGCACTCGCGCCGGGCTGTCGAGGTGGTCACCCCACGAGCGGGCGGACCCGTCGATCGTCCCGGTGGCACCGGGCCGTGAGGTGGGGGGTGGGGTGAGGTGGGGGCGGGGCGGGAAGTGCCGAAGTCTATCCGGCGGCCGAGCACGCGGGAACCGGCACCGGGCGGGTGGTACGGCGCGGCAACTGCGCCTCCCGATCGGCCGTTTGACGCCCCCCCGGAACGGTCCGGCGCCAGCCCCGTGCCGCTTCAACAACCGGGCCGTCCGAGCCGGTGACACCCCTGGGGCCAGCGCTTGTGATGATGGGCCCGTCAACCCGGATCGTCCGTATCACCGCAGGTGAACGGCCGTGTGCTGACCGTCGAGGTGATCGGTCGGGCGCGGACGGGCAACCCCGGCGTTGACACGGCTGCGCTCGGCCGCCGACGCGCCCCCGGCCCCGGCTCCCCGACGAGCGGACCGGCAGGTGCGTACCCCCACGCGCCCTGAGCAGCCGGTCCCGCCCACCCCGGCACCTTGGAGCGCTCCCCCATGTCCCTGCTCGCCTACTACGCCCCCGCACTCGCCCCGGCCCCCGCCCCGGCCGGCGAGCCCCTCGGCACACCCCCCGCGCCGATCCGCCCGGCCGCTCCGGCACCCCGACTGACCAGCACCGTCGCCAAGGAGTACGTCCACCGGGCCTGCCACGCCGAGGTCTTCATCACCGGCAGCGAGCCGCTCGGCGACACCGCGTTCACCGTCACCGCCCAGTGGCCGCGGGCGCACACCTTCTTCAGCACCCCGGACGGGACCGGGTACGACCCGATGCTCGCCGCCGAAACGGTTCGCCAAGCCGGGCTCTACCTCGCCCACACCCGGTACGGCGTCCCGCTCGACCACAGGTTCATGATGTGGAACCTCGACTACACCGCCCGCGCCCGCCGGCTGTCCATCGGGGAGACACCCACCGACCTCACCATCGAGGCCAGACTCCTCCCGCGCCCTCGGCGCACCCGCAGCACGGTCGACTTCACCTTCACCGCGACCGTCCGCCGCGGCCCCCACCTGGCCGCGACCGGCGAGGCCCGTTTCACCACCGTGCCGGACTCCACCTACCGCCGACTGCGCGGCGCCCGCCCCGTAGGCAGCCCGATACCGGAGGCAGCCGAGGCAGGGGCCGCCCGCCCCCTGCCGCCGGCCCTGGTCGGACGGGTCCGGCCCTGCGACGTCGTGCTGACCCCCACCGACACCCCCGGCACCTGGCTCCTCACCCCCGACCTCCGGCACCCGATCCTCTTCGACCACGCCGGCGACCACATCCCCGGCATGGTGCTGCTGGAGGCCGCCCGCCAGGCCGCCAACGCCCTCGGCGCCCCGGCCACCGTCGCCCCGGTCACCATCGCCCCGACCGCCGCGGCCACCACCTTCCACCGCTACGCGGAACACGACGCGCCCACCACCGTCACCGCCCGGCGCACCCCCGGCGAGGAGCCGGACACCGTCACCACCACGGTGACCGGCCACCAGCACGGCGAGCCGGTCTTCACCACGGTCCTCACCGGCCGACCCGACCGGGGCTGACCCGCACGCCCCCGTGCGGGCCCGTCCGGCCCCGGGTCGGACGGGCCCGCACCACTGACTGACGGTCCGTCATGTCCCTTGATCAGGAAGCACTCCCGAGTCGGCCGAGCGAGCGGTCGGGGAGGACGAGGAGGAAGAGCAGGGCCGCGCCACCGAACATGAACAGCGCGAGGTGGTGCAGTCCGGCCGTGGTGGCGCCGTGCGGGAAGAAGGCCGCGTTCGCGGCCGAGGCGGCCATCGCCCCGAGGTACATGAAGGTCCGCAGCAGCCCGGCCGCGGAGGCGATGGCGGCCGGGTCGGCCTGGTGGTAGAGCGCGGTCTGGTTGCCGAGGCCGATCAACCCCTGCGGGATGCCCGCCAGCACCCCGACGGCGATCAGCAGCACCGGCGGACTCGCCGACCCCGCCGTCAACAGGGCCGCGCAGGCGGCCATCTGGACCGCCGCGCCGACCACCAGCTTGCCCCGCACCGCCGCACGGCGACCGGTCGCACCGGAGACCGCGAGGGCGGTCAGCGAGAGCGGCAGCAGCACCAGCCCGGCGGAGGCGGCGCTCAGGCCGCGCCCCTGCTCCAGCCACTGGGTGTAGCCGTAGAGGAAGGCGTAACCCGCCGTGCAGCCGAGCACCTGGCGCAGATAGGTGGCGACCAACGGACGGTTGCCGGCCAGGGCCCGCAGGTCGATGAACGGGCTGCGGGCCCTGGTCTCCCGGAGCACGAATCCGACACCGGCCAGGACCGCGAGCACCGGCAGGTACCAGCGCTCCGCCCCGGGCCGCATCACGAACAGCATCAGTGCCAGCAGGAGGACGGCGAACAGGGCGATCCCGGACCGGTCCAGCCGCCGCGCGCCGTCCCGGCCGTCCCGCCGCGGCCCGGCGACAGGCAGCCGGGCGGACCCGAGCACCAGACAGGCCAGCGACAGCGGGACGTTGACCGCGAAGATCGTCCGCCAGCCGCCCAGCCCGATCAGCAGGCCGCCGAGCGTCGGCCCGATCACGGCGATGGTCTGGTTGGCGACGGCGAGCACCGTCAGCACCCCGGTGGGGCTGGTCCGCCCGTTCCGCCCGGTCCGCTCGGCCTCGCTGCGGGTGAGGTACATCGCGGCCGGGTACGCGGCGGAGGTGCCGATCCCGAGCAGCACCCGGGCGACGACCAGCAGCCCGAGCGTGGGCGCCAGCACACCCACCAGTCCCGCCAGGCCGACCAGCGCCGTCCCGGCCAGGTAGAGCCGGCGCGGCCCGTAGCTGTCCACCAGCCGACCGATCACCGGCTGGCCGACGGCAGTGGCGAGGTAGAGCCCGCTCACCAGCCAGGCCGTCTCGGCGGGCGGCGCGCCGAAGGCGGTGCCGACGGGTACCAGGGCCACCGCGATCATCGAGGAGTTGATCGGGTTGAGCACCGAACCCAGCACCATCGGGGCGAGCAGCCGACGGTTGAACCCGTCCCCGGGCCCGGCCGGCCCGGTGGGCCCGGCGGGCGCCTCTGCCCGGGTCGGGGCCAGCGCGGCGGGGACGGACGAGGCGGGGACGGACTGGGCCGGGATGGACGGGGCCGGGATGGACGGGGCCGCTGCCCGGTCCGCGCCCTGGCGTCGGGAGCGCAGCCGCGCCAGCAGCGTCGACGGGCCGGTCATCGCTGGTTCAGCCGGCTCGGTCGGCTCAGCCGACTCGCCCGGTTGAGCCGGTCCAGCAGGGGCAGCGCCGCCAGCACGGTGGCGCGCTCGGCCTCGCTGAACTCCTCCCCCAGGGCCCTGGCCAGCCACTCCTCACGGGCCCGGCGGCTGTCCGCGATCCACTCCAGCCCGGTCGCGCTGAGGTCCACCACCTGGCGGCGCCCGTCCTCGGGGTCGGGGCGGCGGGCGACCAGCCCGTGCGCCTCCAGCGCGGCCAGCGTGGCGGCCATCGACTGCGGCCGGACCCGCTCCGCAGCGGCCAGCGCGCTCGCGGCGGCCGGGCCGTCGGTGATCAGGCGGTTCAGCACCGCGGTCTGCGAGGGGGTGAGCCCGCTGGAACCCTGTCCCTTCTCCTGGAGGGTCCGGCGCAACCTGCTGAACACGGCCCGGAGCTCCCGGGCGGCCAGCGCGGCCGTGTCGGCAGGGGACTCCGAGGCAGGCGGTGCCTCCGGAACGGCTGGGGCGGTTCGCTTCTCGGTCACCGCTCCACGGTAATTTCATCAGTCCAAACTGTCCAGCCTTGCTGTAGACCTACATCGCCAGGACGAACCGGACCCGGCACCACCGCCCACCCGGACGGTCCGGATAATGGCGTCATGATCGACAAGCAGCTCCGCGTCGTCCTCGCCGAGGACTCGGTGATCCTCCGCGAGGGAATGGTCGAGCTCCTGACCGCCCGTGGGTGCGCGGTGGTCGCCACCGCCGGCACGGCCCCCGAACTGGTCGCCGCCGTCACCGAGCACCGGCCCGACGTGGCCGTGGTGGACATCCGGATGCCGCCCACCCACACCGACGAGGGGATCCGGGCCGCGGTCGAGATCCGGGCCACCGCACGCGGGACCGGCATCCTGGTCTTCTCCCAGCACGTGGAGACCGCCTGGGCCGCCCGGCTGCTGGCCGGCGGCGCCGCGGGCATCGGCTACCTGCTCAAGGAGCGGGTGGCCCGCACCGCCGAGTTCGTGGACGCCCTGCACCGGGTCGCCGCGGGCGGCACGGCGCTCGACCCGGAGATCGTCAACGGGCTGATGCACGGCGGGCGGCGCAACCGGGTGGACTCGCTCACCGCCCGCGAGCGCGAGGTACTGGAGCTGATGGCCCAGGGCCACTCCAACCGCTCGATCGCGGGACGGCTGGTGGTCTCCGAGCGAGCGGTGGAGAAGCACGTGGCCGCTGTGTTCACCAAGTTCGACCTGCCCGCGACGGACGCCGACAACCGCCGGGTCAAGGCCGTCCTGGCCTACCTCGCGGAGACCGGGGCCTGAGCGGCCCGGCCCCCTGCCCGTCCGGGGCGACACGGCCCAACGGCCTCACAGCCTGCTCGGCAGTTCCGCCGTGACCAGCGTCGGCCCACCGGGCGGGCTGTCCACCCGCAGCCTCCCGTCCACAGCCGCCAGGCGCTCGGCCAACCCCGTCAGCCCCGTCCCCGCACCGATCCCGGCGCCCCCGCGCCCGTCGTCGCGCACCGTCAGCCGGACCCGGCCGTCGACCGCGCTCGCCGTCAGGTCGACCGCCCGGGCGCCGCTGTGCTTGGCCACGTTGGTGAGCAGTTCGGCCGCGCAGAAGTAGACCGCACGCTCGATCACCTCCGCCGGCCGCTCCCGCAGGTCCAGCCGGAGCGTCACCGGCACCGGCGAGGTGGCGGTCAGTGCGGGCAGCGCCTCGGCCAGGCCGCCGTCCAGCGCCACCGGGTGGATGCCCCGGGTCAGCCGCCGCAGCCCGGTGATGGTGTCATCGGTCTGCCCACGCGCCCGGTCGACCAGGGCGCGCAGCCGCCCCAGGTCCGCACCACTCCCGGCGTCGCTCCCCGCGCTGGCACCGGCCTGGACCCCGGACGCCGCCGCCCCGCCGAAGGCCACTGCCCCGCCGGGCGCCGCCCCGCCGAGAGCGTCGTCCGCCAGCGAGAGGGTGATGGCGAGCGCGACCAACTGCGCCTGGGTGCCGTCGTGGAGGTCGCGTTCGAGCCGCCGCAGCCGGTCCGTGTTCTCGGCGAGCAGGGTGGCGCGGGCGTGCTCCAGCTCCCGCACCCGCTGCTGCGACCGCACCGGCCCGAGCAGCGCCCGGGCCAGCGCGCGATTGGCCCGGCTCAGGGCCCGCAGTACGGCCGGTACGGCGGCCAGCACCGCGAGCCCCACCGGCGGCCCGGCGACGTCCAGCCAGTCGACCGCTCGCGGCCCCGGCTCCAACAGCCGTACCCAGAGCGGGAAGCCCGCCAGCCACACCGAGCCGAGCGGCAGTCCGACCACGGCCAGGAAGCCGAGCGCGCCGAGCGGCAGCCGGAGGAGCAGGTAGAGCAGCGCCCGCCAGGCGACCGGGTCGGTCAGTACGGCCCGCCCCCGGGCCAGCAGCCCCGAGGGGCGTGCCGACGCCGGTGGCGCGGCCACCCGTTCGCCCAGCAGCCGCCCGACCAGCCGCCGGTGCAGCCCTCCGATCCCGCGTGCCCCGACCAGGGCGGCCGCGACGAACGGCAGCCCCAGGACGGTGAGCGAGAGCAGGGCCCCCGCGTAGAGCACGGCGACCGCGTAGACGCCGCCCAGCACTCCGAGTGGCAGTCCGAGGAGGGCGAACGCCACCTCACCGCCTCGCACCGACAGTCCGCGCCGCCACCGAGTCACCACGTGCCCCACCGTTCACCGATCAACCGACCCCCAGCATCCCTCAGCCACCACCAGGTCCGCCGCCCGCCCGGACCCTCCGTCACCGCAGGCCACCTCACCGCCCGGGGCCGCCCCGAACCTCCCCTCACCTCCGCAATCCTCATACGCCCTCTTCCCTCGTCACCTGTCCAGAGCCGCCCTCAACCGTCCTCCTCCCACTCACCCCCGCTCACCCCCGCTCACCCCCGCTCCCCGCCCACTTCCTCCACCGCGCGCCCCCCGATCGCCCAGAGCCCCGTGCCGACGATCCCCGGCACCGTCAGCACCGCCGCGCCCGCCACCACCCAGCCGCAGGCGGCACCCGGCACCACCGGCAGCAGCGACCCGGTGACCGCCCGGCTGAACGCCCCGGTCGCCGCGGCCGCCACCGCCGCACCGAGCAGCACGCCCACCGCCGTGGTCAGGACGGCCTCGACGAGGAGCATCCGCAGCAGCTGCCGCCGCGTCGCCCCGACCAGCCGGAGCAGTGCGAACTCCCGCCGCCGGTCGGCCGTCAGCGCGACCAGGGTGTTGACCGTGGAGACCGCCGCGAAGCCGGCCAGCAGGCCGAGCTCCGCCTGCCGCAGCCAGACGTCGCTGGCCTTGGTGACGCTGGTCGTGGCCCCGGTCGCCAGCGCCGCCCGCTCCGCCGTGCCGGTCATGATCAGCATGGTGGCCGAGAGCCCGACCAGCAGCGCGACCGGGACCACCGCCGAGGAGAGCCGGACGGCGTAGCCGCGCAGGTTGGCGTCCGCCAGCCAGCCGACCCGGGGCAGCAGCGCCCGGACCGGGGCACCGAGCACCGCCATCGGCAGCCGGGCCACCACCGGCCCCAGCAGGGCGACGGCGACCAGCAGCACCAGGGCACCGAGCAGGGCCGCCTGCCCCGCCTTGTCCAGTTCCCCGGCCGGTCGGGTGCCGGCCAGCCGCAGCAGCAGACCGCCGCCCACCAGCACCGCCCCGCCGATCAGCAGCCGCACCACGCCCGTCCACCGTTGCCCGACCGCGCTGTCGGTCAGCGCGGCCGCCGGGGCGGGCCGGGTGATCCGCCGGACCGTGAGCGCGGTGGCCGCCAGGCCGACCAGCAGCGCCACCGCGAGCGCGATCAGCACCGGCACCGGTGTCCCGGGTATCCGCAGCCCCGGTGCGGCCATCCCGCGCCGCTGCAGCGCGGTGAGGAAGGCCCGGGCGGCGAAGTGGCCCGCCGCACCGCCCGGAACGGCCGCCGCCAGCACCGTCGCCGTGACCTGGAGGCGCACCAGCCGCCGGATCTGGCGGGGCGTCGCCGCGACCGTGCGCAGCAGGGCGAGGTCGCGGTGCTGCTGACGGAGGGTGAACCCGAGCGCATTCACCACCACGAACAGCGCGACCAGGACGGCGATCTCACCGAAGGCCCCCGCGATCACCAGCAGCCCGGGCCCGGCCACCGCCGCCTGCGCCACCGGGGCCGGCGCCGTGACCTGGGCGGCGACCAGGGAACCGAACAGCGTCACCGCCGCCACCGCCAGGAACAGCGCCGCCGCGAGCCCGGCGAAGGCCGCCGGCCGGCGCCTGATCTGACCGACCGCCAGGGTCGGCACGGAACCGCCACGCATCGCCCTCACCCGCCCAACCTGCTGAGCCGCTCGCCGACCTGGGCCGCCGTCGGCCGGTCCAGTTCGTCCACCAGCAGGCCGTCCGCCAGCAGCAGCACCCGGTCCGCGTAGCCGGCGGCCACCGGATCGTGGGTGACCATCACGCACGTCCGCCCGTCCTCGTCCACGCCCGCGCGCAGCAGGTCCAGGACGTCGCGCCCGGTCGCCCGGTCCAGCGCGCCGGTGGGCTCGTCGGCGAACAGCACCTCGGGCCGGGCGGCCAGGGCGCGGGCGATGGCCACCCGCTGCTGCTGGCCGCCGGAGAGCCGGCCCGGCCGGTCCCGCTCCCGCCCGGCCAGCCCGACCCGGGCCAACGCCTCCCGCACCCGGGCCCGCTCCGGCGGGTTCCCGGCCAGCCGCCCGGGCAGTTCGACGTTCTGCGCGACCGTCATCGCGGGCATCAGGTTGAAGGCCTGGAAGACGAACCCCACCCTGGTGCGCCGCAGCTCGGCGAGCCGCCGTTCGGGCAGGCCGGACACCTCCGTACCGCCCCAGCAGACGGTGCCCCGGGTGGGGCGGTCCATCCCGGCCAGGCAGTGCAGCAGGGTGGTCTTGCCGGAGCCCGAGGGCCCCATCACCGCCGTGAAGGTGCCCGGCGCGAAGGCCACGGACACCCCTCGCAGCGCCCGGACGGCGGCCGCGCCGCGCCCGTACTCGCGGTGCAGCCCCTCGCCGCTGAGGGCCGCCCCCGTCACCTCGCCGTGCGCCGCCCGGTCGGCGGCTGTCGTGATCCCGTTCATGCCCCCAATCCTGGACATCCGGGACGACGGGGTCGATTGTGCTGGCACCCCAATCCGGGGTTCGGAAAACCGAACCCCGCAGGTGGTGCTACGTCCCCTCGGCGTTGCCGCCCGTCCGCCAGGCCCAGATCGCCTCCGCCCGGTGGTCGTAGCGGTACTCGTGCCAGGGGAGGGCCCCGACCCGGTCGACCGCCTCCGCCGCCCGCCGGTCGCCCCGCACCACGAGCCCGTACGCGCCGACCACCCGCGCCCGCTGGTCCTCCTCGTCCGACAGCGCGGCCAGGGCGTCGGCGACCTCGCCCGTCCGGTCGTCCGACGCGTCCGACTCCGCCAGGGCGCACCCGGCCGAGAGCCGCACCCGGGCGTCCTCGTCCCCGGCGAGCGCGAGCAGCACCGCCCTGAACTCCTCCGTCAGCGGACGGTTCTCAAGCCTCCGGGCCACTCCGGCCCGGACCGGCGGCCACTCGTCCCGCGCCAGCCGCAGCAGGCAGGCGGTGACCTCCGCCGAGAAGGGCTGACCGCCCGCCCCCAGGCAGTGCGTCGCCACGGTGCGCACCTCCCGGTCCGGGTGGTCGGCGTGGCGCAGCGCCAGGCCCTCCGTCCCCGGGTGGTCGCGCATCAGCAGCGCCTGGAGGACCTCCGCGAGCACCTCGCCGTCGGTCTCCTCCGCCGCCCAGACGGCGAGCAGCTCGTCCTCCTTCTCCTCCTCGAAGGAGGGGACCAGGGCCGGCGGCACCATCCGGTTGGTCGTCAGGAAGGAGGCCGTGAAGCGGCGGTGGCGCGGGTCGGGGTGCCGGCGGTACGCCATCACCGCCTCCCAGGTCGCCCTGTCGGGGCGCTGTGCGAGGACGTACTGGCACGCCGCCCCGTCGACATGGCGGTCGTCGGGCTGCCGCACAGCCCGGGCCACCAGCTCGTCGACCGGGGTGGCGATCCGGAAGGTCCACTCCAGCGTCGTCAGCACGGCCCCGTGCCCGGCCCGGACGGTGAACCCGCCGAGGGAGACCTGCTCGACCTGGCAGAACTCCTCCTCGATCAGCAGGCTCTCGCCCGGCCCCTCCGCCCCCGTCCGGCGGCGCAGCTCGGCCCGCGCACCCGTCGCGTACCAGGACCGGGCCAACCCGAGCAGCCGCTCCCGCTCCGCCGGCCCCAGCCGCAGCGCGGGGTCCTCGCCGAGGACGGCTCCGAGGACGGCGTACGAGCCCAGGTCGACGGCGCGCAGCAGCGGGGTCGTCCCGTCCGGCAGCGGGAGGTCGGGGTCGGCGCCCATGGTGACCAGCGCGTTGGCCACCGCGTGGTCGAACCCGGCCACGGCCGCGCACAGCACCGGCAACCCGTCCCCGCCCCGCACGTCGGGGTCCGCCCCCGCGCCGAGAGCCGCCCACACCGCGTCCTCGTCCCGGGCCCGCACCGCCTCGACGAGCCGGGCGTCCGCCGGTACCTGATCCGCCGCCATCCGCTCCCCCTCCGGTTCCGCCTCCGCCTCCCCCTCGGCTCCCCTTCGGTTCGCCTCGGTTCCCCACACCGACCCTAGCCCGGCGCGCGCTCCGTGACGCCTGCCACGGCAGCACGGACTCCCGTCGGCGGGCCCGAGGAGGAATCATGATCGGGTGACCATCGACCTGCTGCCCGGCCAAGGCGTTCGCCTGCCGGCCCCGCTGCCCGAACTGCGCTTCGGCCTCACCGAGGAGGCCGTACGCGCGCTGCTGGCCCCGCACGGCGAGCTGCTGCCGGACGGGGTGCGCCCGACCTTCGTCTGCGGCACCAGCTGGGCCCTGGGCTTCGGACTCCCCGGGGTGGGCGTCACGCTGTCCGGGGGCGAGGACGGCGGCCTGGAGGGGGTCTCGGTGGGCCTGAACCGGTACGACGACCGGCCCCCCTGCCCGGTCGGCCACCTCGGGATCGACGTCTTCGCCTGGCCGGCCCGGAAGTTGGCCGAGGCCCTGCGCGCCGAGGGCCTGCCGGTCCCGGACCCGGAGCACGGCACGCTGCGCCACCAGGGGCTCCACCTCCACGCGAGCACCGGACGCCCGCCCCGCCCGGCCCCCGGCCGCAAGGCCCGCCACGAGGCGCCCTACCACTTCGACTTCGTCTCCCTCCACCGCACCATCACCGCCACCGAGGCCACCCGATGAACCACCCCCCACCGTCGCCCCCGCGCCCCACCGGCACCGCCACCGGCCCGTACGACGCCGCATTCCTCCCCCGCCTCGCGCTCTCCGCGCGCCCCGCCGAGCGGCCGATCACCGAGCCGGTCGCCAAGCTCGGCGGCGAGCCCTGCTGGCTGGCCGAACCCACCTGGCCGCTGGCCCCCGGCACCGGCGAGCCCCTGGTGTTCATCGGCCAGTTCCCCGTCCCCGGCGAGGAGTTGCGGCTGGCGTACCTCTTCCTGGAGGAGGACGAGCTGATCATGGGCGGCCAGGATCCGGAGCACGGCGACGGTGTGCTGCTCGTCCAGCCGGATGGCCGGATCCCGTCCTTCGCCGTGATCGGCCCGCCCGGCACCCGGGGCCGCACGCTCTGGCGCGACGATCCCGACGCCGACCGGACCGTCCCGGTCGAGTTCCACCTCGACCTGCTGCCACTGTCGGCCGAACTGGACCGCTCGATGGACCAAAGGGCCGCCTTCCAGCGGTACTTGCGCCACGAGGGCCCCGAGGCCCCGGTCCCGGACGGCGACCACGTGCGCGACCACCTCGGCGGCCTCCCGTCCTTCCCGAACGGCCGGGCCCGGGTGCCCGCGCCCTGGCAGTTCCTCTTCGCACTCTCGGACGCCCCCGACGACGGCGATCCGTACTTCCTCAACTTCGGCTACGGCGTCGGCTCCGGCTTCCTCAGCCCGGACGGCCTGGAGGGCCGCTTCTCCTGGGAAGCCCCGTAGCGACGGCCCCGAACGCCCCGCTCACGCACCGGTCACCAACCCCTCCCCACCCCACCCCACGAAGGAGTCCGCATGACCACCACCCCCCTCACCGTCGCCGTCCTCGGCCCCGGCGGCGTCGGCGGCCTGATCGCCGGGCTGCTCGCGCGCGACGGCCACCGCGTGATCTGCCTGGCCGGCGAGCAGAGCGCGGCCGTCCTCGCCCGCGACGGACTGCACGTGCGCAGCACCCAGTTCGGCGAGTTCACCGCCCGGGTCGAGGCCGCGACCGAGCTCCGCGCGCCGGTCGACGCCGCCTTCGTGACCGTCAAGGAGACGGCCCTGACCGCCGCGCTCGACCGGATGCCGCCGCAGACGCTCGGCACCGGCATCGTGGTACCGCTGCTCAACGGCCTGGACCACATGGCGCTGCTGCGCGGGCGCTACCCGGCCGGGCAGGTGGTGGCCGGCACGATCCGGGTCGAGGCCACCCGTACCGCGCCGGGCCGGATCGAGCACACCAGCCCGTTCGCCGCCGTGGAACTCGCCGGTCCCGTGACGGAGTTCGCCGAGCAACTGCGGCACACCGGGCTGGACGTCACGCTGCGCGAGGACGAGACCGCGATGCTCTGGAGCAAGCTCTCCTTCCTCGCGCCCTTCGCCCTGCTGACCACCCGCCACGCCGACGGCGTCGGCGTCGTGCGCACCGAGCACCGGGACGAACTGCTCGCCGTCCTGGACGAGATCACCGCCGTCGCCGACGCCGTCGGCGCCCCGGCGGATGCGCAGGCGCTGCTCGCCGCCTTCGACCGGATCCCCGCCGGGATGAAGTCCTCGATGCAGCGGGACGTCGAGGCGGGCCGACCGACCGAACTCGACGCGATCGGCGGCGCGGTGCTGCGGGCCGCCGAGGCCCACTCCGTCCCCACCCCGACCGTCGCCCGACTGGTGCGCGAACTCTCCTGACGCCTCGAACTCCCGCCGTCGAACCTCTGCACGGACCGACGGCGGGCGTTCGACACCCATGGCCGAACCCGGTTGCGGGCGGTCGGGCACCGGAGTAGAACTCGTCGGATGACCTCACCCGATCACCCCACCGCTCCCGCCTGGAGCCACATCGAGGAGTTCCTGCGCGCCCACGAGGCCGACCGGATCCCCCACCCGGGCGGGACCCTGCTGGCGCACCTGACCCGGGCGGCGGCCCGGTTGGCCGACTGGGGCACCGACTCCGCCGTCCAGACCGCCGGGCTCTGCCACGCCGCGTACGGGACCGACGGATTCGACGGCGCCCTGCTGGCCCTGGACGAACGGGCCACCCTGGTCGACCTCCTGGGCGACCGCGCCGAGGCGATCGTCTACCTGTACGCCAGCTGCGGCCGGGCCGCCGTCTACCCGCGCCTGGGCCGGGACGAGACGCCGCTGTTCCACGACCGCTTCACCGGCGAGGACCACACCCCGCCGGAGGAGGACCTGCGGGCCTTCCTCGCCATCACCGCCGCCAACGAGCTCGACATGTTCGTCCACAACGCCGAGCTGGCCGCCCGCTACGGACCCAACCTCTACGAACTCGTCTCGCGCAGCCGCACCTTGCTCCCGCCCCTCGCCTGGAAGGACTGGCAGGACTGGCATCACCGGCAGAGCAGCGCGACCTGGCGATCCGTCACTCTCCCACCCGCAGTCGAGACTTCGCCGACCGTTCACCCTCCACGCCGGAACCGCCGCGCGAGCACGGGACGTTCTAGAACCCGGGAGGGATACAGACATGACAAAGAAGCCGTACCGCCTGGCCGCCACCGCGCTCGTTCTGCTCGTGGCGGCCCCCTTGTTGACCGCGTGCAAGAACACCGACCAGGCCCTCGACTGCGGGAAGCGGGCGATCAGCCTCACCGGCGACGTCCAGGACCTCACCGACTCCGCGCTCAACGTCGGCCAGATCACCGACGACAGCCGGCGCAAACACACCGTCACGGCCCTCAAGAAGATCGTCGAGGACGTCAAGAAGATCCGCCAGGACGGGGACGGCAAGGTGGACGCGGCGGCCGACAAGCTGTCCAAGGCCGTGGACAACGCCCAGACCGCCGTCGCCAAGGGCAAGGAACCCGACTTCGGGCCGATCGGCGACGCCGCCGGCGAGCTGACCAAGGCCTGCGCCGGAGCCTGATCCCCGCACAGCCGCCACCCGGGCCGGGAGCGCCGCACCACCGGGCGCTCCCGGCACCCGCACCGCCCGAGCACCCCCGGGACATCCCCGAGCATTCCCGGGACATCCCCGAGCACCCCCGGGCACCCCGGCCTGTCGCCACCGCACCGAGGCCCGCACGCGGTAGGAATGGGCACCGGACCGAACCGCACCCCGGAGGCACCGGTGAACCACCCGATCCTCGACCAGATCCGCCGCCTGTGCGCCGAGTCGGCCCCCGGCGACACCGCGCCCGCCCTGGTCACCGCGCTCGCCGCCGGCACCGCCCCGCTCTCCGCGGTGGCCGAACTCGCCGCCCAGCAGCAGCGGATCATCACCTCGGACCGGCGCAGCCTGCTGCTGCTCGCCACCCGCTGCGCCGACCGGCCGCTCGGCGCCTGGTACGTCACCCTCGCCGGGGGCGAGAGCGCCGCCCTGCGCACCCTGCCCGCCCTGGCCGAAGCCTGCGGCCTGGACCGCCGGGCGGCCGCCGCCCGGGTACCGCTCCCCGGCTGCCAGGCCTACCCGTCCTACCTCGCCTGGCTCGCCCTGAACGCCCCGCCACCGGCCGCAGCCGCCGCCCTGGTGGCCAACTTCGCGGCCTGGGGCGGCTATTGCGCCACCATCGCCGCGGCGCTGCGCCGCCACCACGGCTTCTCCGACGAGGCCTGCGCCTTCTTCGACTTCTTCGCCCGGCCGGCCCCCGAACTGGAACAGCAGGCCGCCGACGCCCTCGGCCCCGACCCGCTGGACGACCCCGCACTGGCCGCCGCCCGGGAGTACGGCCTGCTGCTCCAGGCCTACGAGCACCTGTTCTGGGACACCCTCGGCGGGTGACTCACGCCTGCCAGTGCGGCTTTCCGCTGACCATCCGGCAGTAGATCATCCGCCCGTTGGCGTCGTGGGTGCTCCGGCCCAGGTCGTCGTTGCGGCAGAACTGGCCGGCCGCGTAGCAGTTGCCCGCGTTGGAGCGGAGCTCGCACTCGGTGCCGCCCGCCGCCTGGGTGTGCTGGGGCTGCGGGTCGTTCGGCGGCTGGGCGGTGGTGACCTTGGGCTGCGGCTTGGCGGACGGCGTCTGCGGGTGCGCGGCGGGCGGGGCGGACGGCGGCGGGGCGGACGCGACGGGCGGCGCCGAGGGGGTGGCCACCGGCGGCGCCGGGACCGTCGGGCTCGCCGCGGTGGGCGTGGCGGGAACCGGCGTGGCCGCGACGGTCGGGGAGGAGGTCGGCGTGGCGTCCGCCGCCGACGGGTCGCAACCGGTCAGCGCCAGGCCGACGGTGAGGACGAGTCCGGCGAATCCGGCCAGGCCGGCCGTTCTGCGGCGCCCGGATATCGGTGAGGCCATGAGGGGAGAACGCTCCGTTCCGTAGGTCCGTACGGGTGAGGCGTGCGATTCAAGCAGAGTCCGCACACGCCGTGAGCACCGTTTCCCCACTCGTTGGCGGATCGAGATCTTCCGGCCCCCGCGTCGAGCCTCCGGCGGAGGGGGTATAGCGCCGGAGCGCGGGGCGTTACAACATGTTCCGGACATGCCAATCAGGTCGCTACGGTTCCGGCAACCCCCACGCCGAACGAGGAGACCCCATGCTCCGGATCCGTGCGCTGGCCGTCGCCGCAGCCTTCGCGACCGTCGCGCTCACCGCAGCACCCGCCGTCAGCGCCCCCGCTGACGACCCGTCCGTCACGGCCGCCCTGGCCGCCACCCCCACCCGCACCGCGGCCGTGCCCACCGCCCTGCTGCACGCGATGCAGCGCGACCTCGGGCTCGCCCCGCAGGCCGCCGCCGACCGGGTCGCCCGCGAGGGCCGCGCCACCGCCGTCCAGCACGCCCTCACCCAGGCGCTCGGCGAGCACTGGGCCGGCGCCTGGATCGACGGACCGCAGGCCGACCTGGTGGTCGCCACCACCGACGCCTCCGCCGCCCGGACCATCACCGCCCACGGCGGCCGGGCCACCGTCGTCCGCCACGCGCTGGCGTCCCTGGACCGGGCGAAGGACGCGCTCGACCGGGCCTCCCGGGCGGCCGCCCCGGACGCCACCCCGCTCTGGTACGTCGACGTCCGCTCCAACGCCGTCGTGGTGCAGTCCGCCGACGACGCCCGCACCGGGGCCTTCCTGGACCGGGCCGGGGTGGACCGCTCCCTGGTCCGGGTCGAGCGGGCCACCGCCGCACCCCGACCGCTCGCCGACCTGCACGGCGGGGACGCCTACTACATCGACAACGCCGCCCGCTGCTCGATCGGCTTCCCGGTCACCCAGAACGGCCAGCCCGGCTTCGTCAGCGCCGGCCACTGCGGCCAGCCCGGCTCCAATGCCACGACCTCCGACGGCAGTTCGATCGGCACCTTCCAGGGCTCGACCTTCCCGGGCAACGACTACTCCTGGGTGGCGGCCGGATCCGACTGGACGGCCCAGCCGCAGGTGAACGACTACGCCGGCGGCACGGTCACGGTGGGCGGCTCGTCCGAGCAGGCGGTCGGCGGCTCGGTCTGCCGCTCCGGTTCCACCACCGGCTGGCACTGCGGCACCGTCCAGGAGCTGAACGCCACCGTCAACTACCAGGAGGGCAGCGTCTACGGCCTCACCCGCACCGACGTGTGCGCCGAACCGGGCGACTCCGGCGGCTCGTTCATCTCCGGCAACCAGGCCCAGGGCGTGACCTCGGGCGGCTCCGGCGACTGCACCTCCGGCGGCGAGACCTACTTCCAGCCGGTCAACCCGATCCTCAGCACCTACGGCCTGACCCTGGCCACCGGCTGACCCGCCCGGGGCCGGTGGGTTCCCCACACCCACCGGCCCCGGCCCCACCGGCCCCACACCTACGGACCCGGCCCCACACCTACGGACCCGGCCTCACAACTCCGCCGTCCGACGCTCGAACACCTCGGGACGCGCCGTCTCCAGCGCCGTGGCCACCGCGCCCAGGAGGACCGCCTCCTCCCCCAGCAGGCTCGGGGCGAGCGTCGGACGCATCGGCGCGAAGCGGCGCAGGGCCCGCTCCAGCGGTTCCAGGAGCAGGTCCGCGCTGCTGCCGATCCCCCCACCGAGCACCAGCAGGTCCGGGTCCAGCACGGCGGACAGCACCGCCACCGCGTACGCGAGCCGCTCCGCCTCCCACTCCACCGCCCGCAGCGCCGCGTCCTCCCCGGCCCGGGCCCGTTCGAAGACCTGCTTGGCGGTCAGCCGGCTCCGGCCCTTCCCCGCCAGCCCGAACTCCCGGGCGGCACGCACCACCGCGTCCGCCGCCGCCTCCTCCTCCAGCGTGGTCACGGCCGGCTCGCCCGGGCGGGCGGGCAGCGGCACCAGGCCGATCTCGCCGAGCGCGCCGTGCGCACCGAGCAGCAGCTCTCCGTCCTTCACCACCCCGACCCCGAGGCCGGTGCCGACCAGCAGGTAGGCGAACATCCGGCTGCCGCGCCCGGCTCCCAGGGTGTACTCGCCGAGCGCGGCCAGGTTGGCGTCGTTGGCCACCGTCACGGCCGTGCCCAGACCCTCGCCGATCCGGTCGAACAGCCCCGGCCGGCCCCAGTCGGGCAGGCTGGTGGCGTACCGGAGGCCGCGCCGCTCCTCGTCCCACACCCCGGGCGTGCCGATCACCGCGTGCACGAGGTCCCCGGCGGCCAGGCCCGCCTCGGCGGTCGCCTCCCCCGCGGCGGCGACCACCGCGTCCGCGACGGCGTCCGCGGTCCGCCCCCGGTTGGGCACGTCCCGCCGGGCGACCACGGTGCCGGCCAGGTCCGCCACGGCGACCCGCAGCCGGGCCCGGCCGACGTCCACGCCGAGCACGTGACCGGCCGTCGGGTCGACCTCGTAGAGCACCGCGGTGCGGCCCCGCTCCGGGGCCACCCGCCCGGCCTCGCGGACCAGCCCGGCCTGCTCCAGGTCGGCCAGCGCGGCGGACACGGTGGGCTTCGACAGGCCGGTGTCCCGGGCCAGTTGGGCGCGCGAGGTACCGCCGCCGGTGCGCAGCAGCTCCAGCAGCAGCCACTCGTTGTTGCTACGCAGCCGCTGCCGGTTCCACGGCACCCCGGGGGCCCCTGCCGCCGGGCGACTGGTCGGCTGGTGGGGGCTCATCGGTTCCTCCGGTCTGGGCTGCCGACGGGCCGCTCCTGGCGGCCCGTTGCCTGCGAACGGCGCTGTGGCACCGTCTGCGGCACCCGGTGTCGGGCGCCGCCGCCCAAGTATGACCGTTGATCACCCGCGACCCGTCGCCCGGACCCGGAGCCGCACGCACCCAGCATCCCGGTGCCCCAACCCCCGCACCCCGCCCGACGTCAGGCGCCGCCGGTCGCGACCCAGCCGCCGGTCATCGCCCCCACCGCCGAACCGTCCAGGTCGGCCAACTTGACCCCGACGAAGGCCCGGGCCGCCTCGGAGGTCTGCACCCGCAGCGGCGGCCGCTCGGCGGTGAGCACGTCGACGATCGGCGCGGCCGCCTCCTCGGGGGTCTGGGCGCTGCCGAAGGCCTTCAAGGTCCGGTCGACGTACGCCTCCAGGGCGGGGCCGTACGGGCCGGCGGCGGCCACCAGCGCGGGCACGTCGATGCCCTGGTTGCCGATGAACTCGCTGGCCACCGCGCCCGGTTCGACCACGGTGACGGCCACCCCGACGGCGGCCGCGACCGGTGCCAGCGACTCCATGAAGCCCTCGACGGCGAACTTGGCCGCGCAGTAGGCCTCGTTGAAGGGCTGCCCGACCACCCCGCCGACGCTGGTCACGGTGACCACCCGGCCGCCGGCGGCGCGCAGGTGCGGCAGTGCCGCCCTGGTCACCTCGACCACGCCGAAGTAGTTGACCTCCATGGCGGCGCGCACCGGCGCCATGCCGTCCTGCTCGACGGTGCCGACGAAGCCCGCGCCCGCGTTGTTGACCACGGCGTCCAGCCGCCCGTGCCGCTCGACGACGACGCCGAGGCAGTCCGCGACGGAGGCGGGGTCGGTGACGTCCAGCCGCTCGATCTCGATCCGCTCGGCGACGCCCGCCTCCTCCGCCGCGCGCAGCAGGTTCCCGGCCCGGCCGGTGTCGCGCATGGTGGCGACCACCCGGAAGCCGGCCCGGGCGGCGGCCACGGCGGCGGCGAGGCCGATTCCGGAGGAGGTGCCGGTGATCAGGACGATCCGGGTGCCGTTCATCGGGGTGACTGCCATGCGGGCCCTCCTCGCGGCCGCCGGACGGTTCCGGACGGCCATGACTGTGTGCGTGTGCACGCACTCTACAAGTGCGTGTGCGCGCACGCAACCGGGCACGCTTCGCTACAACACCGTCTCCGAGCGGTCAAGGTTTCACCCAGTTGTGGGCGTGCCGCGCCCCGACGCGTGATCATGGGCCTATGCACTTCCGGCACGGGCCCCGCGCAGAGGGCACCCCGCCCCCGGACGAGGACCCCGCCTCCGAACCCTCCGGCACCGACCCCGGCCACGACCCCGGTCACGACCCTGGCCACGGCCCCGGGAACGACCCCGACCTGCTCCGCGAGCTGCTCGCCACCGCCCCGGTCGGCGTCGCCCTGCTCGACGACCAGCTGCGCTGGCACTACCTCAACCCCGCGTTCACCACCGTCACCGGCCTGCGCCGCGCCGACCTGCTCGGCCGCGCCGCCGCGACCACCCCCTTCGCCGGTGCCGTCGCCACCCTGCGCCGCGTCCTCGCCGACGGCCGCGACCGCGAGCACGTCACCGGCGGCCCCGACGGCGCGGGCGCCCCCGTGCCACCCGGACTGCGGGTGCGCTACCGGCCGCTGCGGCACGGCGGGCGGACCACCGGCGTGATCGTCGTGGTCCTGGACGACCCCGACCCGGCCCGCGCGCAGCTGCGCGAGCTCGAACAGGCGCGCGCCCGGCTCGCCCTGCTGGACGCCGCCGCCGAGCGGATCGGCACCACCCTCGACATCCGCACCACCTGCGCCGAACTCGCCGGCTTCACCGTGCCCGCCCTCGCCGACCTCGCCGTCGTCGACGTGCTGCCGCCCGAGGCCGAACCCGCCCGCCCGGGCCGGGCCGGTGCCCAGCGGCTGCACCGCGCCGCGGTCCGGGCCGTCCCCGGACTCGACGCCGCCCTCGCCGAGCTGGCGCGCCCCGGCGAGTCCGTGCGCCACCGCGAGGGCTCGGCCGCGGCCCGCGGCCTGGCCGGCGGCGTCGCCGTGCTCACCGCACCGGGCCCCGCCGACGCCTGCCCGGCGGGCACCGCCTCACTGCTGGTCCTGCCGCTCGCCGCCCGCGGCCACCTGGTCGGGGTGCTCACCCTCGGCCGCACCGACGCCACCCCGGCCTTCACCCCGGACGAGGCCGCCCTGCTCGGCGACCTCGCGGCCCGCGCCGCCACCGCCATCGACAACGCCCGCAGCTACACCCGCTCCCAGGGCATCGCCCTGGAACTCCAGCGGGCCCTGCTGAGCGAGCCCGGCAACCCGCACCAGAACCTCGCACTGGCCTCCCGCTACCTGCCCTCCGGCAGCAGCTCGGTGGTCGGCGGCGACTGGTACGAGACGGTCCGGCTGCCCTTCGGCCGCACCCTGCTGGCCATGGGCGACGTGATGGGGCACGGCGTCGAGGCGGCCGTCGACATGAGCCACTACCGCTCGGCGCTGCGCGACGTCGCCGGCATGGACCTGCCCCCGCACCGGATCCTGCGCCAGCTCGACCAGGTGATCTCCGCCGACGACACCGCCCGCCCCGCGACCTGCCTGCTGGCCCTCGCCGACCCCGGCCGCGCCCGCTGGACGTTCTCCAGCGCCGGCCACCTGCCGCCCGCCCTGATCACCCCGGACCACCCCACCGAACTGCTGGCCGTCCCCACCGGCCCACCGCTGGGCACCGGCTTCGGCGGCTACGAGCAGTCCACCCATCCGCTCGACCCCCGGCAGACCCTGCTGCTCTACACCGACGGCCTGGTGGAGCGGCGGAACGAGGACATCGACACCTCGCTGGCGCGCCTCGCCGCCCTCCGGCTCCCTGCCACCGGCGACCTCGACGAGCTGCTCGACGCCGTCCTGCACTCCCTCGCCCCGCCCCCGGCACCCGCCGCCGAGGACGACATCGCCCTGCTCGCCGCCCGGCCCAGGGCCCGCTGACGGCCCACTCCTCGCTCCACGCCACCGACCCGGCCCACCCCTCCGCCGGACTACTCCTCGAACCAGACCACCAGCCGGACGTGCTGCTCCCCGTGCACCTCGGCGAGGGTGCGCAGCACCGTCCACACCGGCCGCCACGGCCCGTCCGCGGGAACGGCGTCGCGGCGCCGGTCGCGCTCAGCCCGGAAGAGCAGCGGTCCGGTGTCCCACTCGGTGCCCTCCGCCCAGTGCTCGCCGAGCCGGCCGAAGTCGAAGGTCCGGCTGTCGATCCCGGCGGCCCGGGCGAAGGCCCGGCTCCAGTCCTCCCGGCGGACCGGCTCCAGCGAGCCGTCGGGCCGCCGCCGGTACCGGGCGATCCTGGTCGCCCGGGGCAGCGCCGGCTCGTCCCAGTCCACCGCGAGCACCTCGTCCCAGCCCAGCCAGGTGGCGCCGAAGGCCGCCGGGCCCCAGGAGGCGTGCCCGGCGCGGGTGGTGGCCGAGGCGTCCGCGGGCAGGCCGCGGGCACCGACCACCGGCCGCCAGTGACGGTGCGGGTCCCGGACCCCGAAGAGGCAGGCGAAGGAGCCGTAGTCCCTGGTCGGGCCGAGCAGGGACAGGTCGACGGCCGCCTGCCAGGCCCGCTCCCCGGGGTCGAGGCCCGGGGCCCAGGTGCGGCACTCCACGAAGCCCCGGATGTCCGTTCCCATGGACCGGATCATGCCCGGTCCGCCGGTACCCCCGCAGCCGGATTTCCACCCCGCCGGGGCGGGTCTCACCCGGTCGTCCGCTCAGGCCCCGCCCGGTCGTCCGCTCAGGCCCCGCCCGGCCTCCCGCTCAGGCCTCCCCCGGCCTCCGGGTCGGACCTCAGGCCTTCGCGAGGGCCTGCTCGACGTCCGCCCACAGGTCCTCCGGGTGCTCGATGCCCACCGAGACCCGCACCGTGCCCGGGCCGATGCCCGCCGCCGCCAACTCCTCGTCCGACAGCTGCCGGTGCGAGGTGCTGGCGGGGTGGACCACCAGGGTGTGGACGCCGCCCAGCGAGGGTGCCAGCGCGGCCAGCCGGACGGACTCGGTGAAGGCCCGGGCCGCCTCCCGGCCGCCCGCCAGGTCGAAGGCCAGCACGCCGCCGTGGCCGTCGGGCAGCAGGCGGCGGGCGAGTTCGTGGTCGGGGTGGTCGGGCAGGCCCGGGTAGTGGACGGCGTCGACGGCCGGGTGGGCGGCCAGCCGGGTGGCCAGGTCGAGCGCGGAGTCGCAGTGGCGGCGGACCCGCAGCGCCAGCGTCTGGAGGCCGCGCAGGGTCAGCCAGGCGGCGAAGGGATCGGCGCTGGCGCCGAGTTCGGTCCCGTGGTGCCAGACCTTCCGGTGCAGTTCGGGGTCGGCGAAGACGGCGACCCCGGCCAGCACGTCCGAGTGCCCGCCCAGGTACTTGGTGGCCGAGTGCACCACCACGTCCGCGCCGTGCTCGATCGGGCGGCACAGCAGCGGGGTGGCGAAGGTGTTGTCGACCACGCTGAGCACCCCGGCCCGCTTGGCGACGGCGATCAGCCCGGGCAGGTCGGTGACCCGGGTGGTGGGGTTGGAGACGGTCTCCAGGTGCAGCAGCCGGGTGGTGGGCCGCAGCGCCGCCGCCACCTCGTCCGGATCGGAGCCGGAGACGTGGGTGACCTCGACGCCCCACCGCTGCGCGAGGTCGGCCAGCAGCGCGAACGTCCCGCCGTACAGGCTCCGTTGGGCGATCAGGTGGTCGCCGGAACGCAGCAGGGCGAGCAGTACGGTGCTGATCGCGCCCATTCCGGAGGCGGTGGCGAGCGCCCCGGTGCCGCCCTCCAGGTCGGCGACGGCGTCCTCCAGCGACCGGACGGTGGGATTGCCGTAGCGGTTGTAGACGAACGCGCCGTCGGGGCCGGCGAAGGAGGCGGTGAGCGCCTCGCTGGTCTCGAAGGCGTACAGGTGGCCCTGGTGCAGCGGGACGCCCAGCGGCCGGGCGCCGCCGAGTCCGGCCAGCGGCGGGTGGACGATCCGGCTCTCGGGGCGCAGCGCTGCGGCGGAGGGGTTGCGCGGGAAGTCGCTCATGCCGCCCATCCTGGGGCGCGGCGGTCGGGCGGGACAGGGCCAATCACCGCCGGGTGGCCCGGCCCCGGCGCCGTGTCGGCGCCCGGGCCGACCGCCCCGGAACCGGCCCAGCGGCTCAGCGGCTCAGCGACCCAGCGGCTCAGCGACGGCGGAAGAGCTTCCGCACCAGGTGAACGATGCCCCAGATCACCAGGATGATGAACAGGATGATCAGAATGACCACGACCAGCAGGAACTTGCCGAGCTTGGCGAAGAAGCCGGACTTCTTCTTCTCCTCCTTGGCCGCGACGTGCGCGACCTGCCGGTCCTGCGCGCCCTGAACGCTCTGAACGCCCTGGGCGACGGTGCCGACGGCGCCGACGGCAACGGGCGCCTGGGCGGCGGCGCCGGCCGCCGGTCCCCCGGCAACGGCCGTGCCGCTCGCGGCGGTCCGGGGTGCGGCCACCGCCGTCGCGCTCGACGCCGCGGCGCTGAGGCCGACGGCGGCCAGCAGTGCCACCAGGGCGCCGGCTATCGAACGTGCGATCCGGTGAGTCATCGTGCTCCTCGTGCGGGTACGGAGCGACGGAGATGAGACCCGGTCGACCTTCTCTCATGGTCTGACCAGTATTTTTCTCATCTGCGCCTAGTATGCTCCTCTGGAAGTTCTACAGCGGTGTAAAAGTTTAGCGGCGGGACGACCCGGATCGACACTCCGACCCAGGACCACGCAAGCCACCGCTCCGTCGGGGGTTCCGTGGCAACTGTGGAGGATGACGCCGTGTCGGGTCGCAGGGGTTCCACCGAGGGCGAGAATTCGTCGCACCGGGCCGGTGGACGCAGAGCGGCGAACCGCAAGCCCGGTACGGGCAGGGACGGTTCGGCCAAGGACGGTTCGGTCGAGGACGGCCCGGGCAAGGAGATACCCGACGCCCGCCCCGCCGGCCGGGCCAAGCCGAAGCCCAAGCGCAGCACCAAGCAGAAGGTGCTCTGGGTCACGGCCGGCTGCACCGCGCTCCTGGTCCTCGCCGGCGGCGCCGTCTACTACCGCCTGAACAGCAACATCACCACCTTCGACCGCGACGCCCTGAGCAAGGACCGCCCGGAGGCGGCCGCCCCGGACGCCCAGGGCCGCACCCCGGTCAACGTCCTGATGATCGGCTCGGACAGCCGCGGCAACGGCAACAGCAACCTGGGCGGCGGCGGGGACGACGGCGCCCGCTCGGACACCGCGATCCTGCTGCACATCTACGCCGACCACAAGCACGCCGTCGGCATCTCGATCCCCCGCGACTCCCTGGTCGACATCCCGCCGTGCAAGCTACCCAACGGCAAGTGGACCAAGGAACAGACCAATGTGATGTTCAACAGCGCGTTCTCGGTCGGCAACACCGACCAGGGCAACCCGGCCTGCACCCAGAACGCCGTCGAGAAGCTCACCAACCTGCGCGTCGACCACACCATCGTGGTGGACTTCGGCGGCTTCGCCGCGATGACCACGGCGGTCGGCGGCGTCGAGGTCTGCCTGCCGAACAACGTCTACGAGGGGGACCTCAACCCCAACCTCGGCCACAAGGGCAAGCAGATCTTCGCCAAGGGCAAGCAGAAGGTCGAGGGCCAGTCCGCACTGGACTTCGTCCGGGTCCGGCACGGCATCGGCGACGGCTCCGACATCGGCCGCACCAAGCGCCAGCAGGCCTTCCTCTCCTCCCTCATCAAGGAGGTCAAGTCCCGCGGCATGGACCCGACCACCCTGCTGCCGCTCGCCGACGCGGCGACCAAGTCGCTGACCGTCGACCCCGACCTCGGCTCGGCCGCCAAGCTGATGTCCTTCGCCATGTCGATCAAGGACGTCGACCTGCACGACGTCAAGTTCCTCACCGCACCGTGGCGTTACGAAGGCCCCCGGGTCGCCCTGGTCCACCCCGACGTGGACCAGCTCTGGGCCGCGCTCAAGGCCGACCGCACCATCGACGGCCAGGACGCCAGCGCCCAGAGCCCGGCCGCCACCGACTCCGCCGCCCCCAGCACCCCGCCCGCGGCCGAGGCCACCCCCTCCCCCGCCGCGGCCGCGGCCGCCAGGAACGCGGACATCAAGGTCGCCGTCCTCAACGGCACCGGCGAGAGCGGCATCGGCAGCAAGGGCGCCGAGACCGTCAAGGGCGCCGGCTACACCGTCACCACCGTCGGCAACGCGGCCGGCAAGGCCCGCAGCACCACCGTGGTCGAGTACGGCGCGGGCGAGCGCAGCAACGCCGAGGCCGTCGCCAAGCTCTTCCCCGGGGCGAGCGTCCAGGCCGGCGGCAAGGGCCTGAGCGTGGTGCTCGGCCACGACTTCGCCGCCGCCAACCCGGCCCCGGCCGCCGGTTCGACCCCCGGCGCGCCCGCCGCCCCGGCCCCGCTGCCGAGCAGCGTCAGCGGCACCGCCCGCTCGGCCGACGACGACCCGTGCGCCAACGTGTCGTACGGCTGAGCCGCCCGCCCCGGGGCCGTCCCGCGACCCGACGGCCCGGGACGAACCGACGGGGCGCCCGCGGACCTCACCGGTCTGCGGGCGCCCCGTCGCGTCGACGTACCGGCCGCTCAGCGCCTCGCCCCGCAGGACGGGCAGAACGCCGCCCCGTCGGGCACGTCCTTGTGGCACTGCCCGCACTGGACGGGCTGCGCCAGCTTGAACCCGCAGCCGGGGCAGAACGGCGTGCCGTGGGTCTCCGTCTGGCACTGCGGGCAGACCAGTTGGCGCGGCGTCCGCACGTCGTACTCCGCGCCGGACTGCTGGCCGACCTGGTAGGCGCGGTCCGAGACCATGTCGTTGAGGCCGCGCCGCTGGGCCGCGGCCGCCTCGGCGGCGGTGTCCGGGGCGCAGTCGAAGCACAGGCCCTGCTCCGGGTTGAAGCAGCGGCCGCAGACGTAGCGGGTGCAGCGGGCACAACGGTTGAAGTGCGACTGGGCGTTGTCGATCGCGCGCTGGAACGCGGCGTCCCGCGAGGTGCCCCAGGTCTGGCCGGCCAGGCCGTCCGCGGCGTTGCTGATCGTGTTGGCGTTGCCGCCGATGAGGTTCCAGGCCGCGCTGACGCCCTTGCCCAGCCAGCCCGCCACCTGACCGGTGGTGAACCGCTCGAACGGCGAGCGCCAGGTGTCGGAGCAGCGGTAGCAGGAGAATTCGAACTGGAAGCCCGCGCCCGTCCCGTACTGCTCGCACAGGTCGCGGTAGTTGTTGTTGAAGTAGATCTCGGAACTCACGTCGTCCCCGGTTGCTGAAAGTGGCCTAGTCGGCGTTCGCTCCCAGGGACGACAGGGGTCCTCGAACGGTTCCGCCAAGAACTCCTGACACTCTCTTCACAACCCGGAGACCGGGAGCAGCCGTACCCGGTCGGGTTCGAACGGCCGCCAGTCGGCGGGCAGTCCGCTGCGGCCGACCCGCAGCCGGCACCAGTTCCGCCCGGCCGGGTCCTGCCACCAGCCGCTGATCCGGCCGGGCGCCCAGTGGCCGCCACCGAGGTCGACCTCGACCGGCTGGTACACCCACCGCACCTCCCGGTCCGTCGGCGGCACGGGCACCTCGGTGGGCGCCGCGGGCACCGCGGACGACACGGCGGGCGCCGCGGGCCCGTTCGAACGCTCCACCACGGTTCCGCCTCCGATCCGACCGGTGCGACCGCGCCCGACGCCGCGGCCCGTCGCCGGAACTCTACAGCTGTGTAGAACACGGCGGGCGGAGTTCCGGCGGAGCGGTCCCGCTCAGCGCCCGGTGCGCCGCGCCCGCCGGCGCCGCCACAGCGCGATCGGCACGACGCCCGCGAGGGCGAGCACCGCCGGCGCCGGGGGCGCCTCCACCGGGCTGCCCGCGGCCCGGGAGGGCACCTTGTCGAAGGTGTCCGGGACGGGCAGGGTGGACCAGTCGGAGATCGGCCACGCCACCACGAACGCCCGGCCGACCACGTTGTCCACCGGCACGAAGCCGTCCCCGGTGAGGTTCTGGTGCGGGCGGGAGTCCCGGGAGTTGTTCCGGTGGTCTCCCATCACCCAGAGCTTGCCCTTGGGCACGGTGACGGTGCCGACCGGGTCGTTGTCGCAGGGCGTCGCCCCGGGGAAGAGGTACGGCTCGACCAGCGCGACGCCGTTCACCTTCACCGGGCTGCCCGCGTTGCACTCGACGGTGTCGCCGCCGACCGCGATGACCCGCTTGATCAGGTCCTTCTCGTCCGCCGAGGGCATCAGGCCGACGGTGCTCAGCGCCTTCTGGACGGTGCCCATGACGCCGCCGGAGCTGGTCGTGGGGGTGTCCTCCAGCCAGCCGCCCGGGTCGCGGAAGACCACCACCTCGCCGCGCTCCGGCTCGGCGCCGAACCACGGGGTGAGCTTGTCGACCAGCACCCGGTCGCCGATCTGCAGGGTGTTCTCCATCGAACCGGAGGGGATCGAGAAGGCCTGCACGAAGAAGGTCTTGATGCCGAGCGAGAGCAGCAGGGCGATCACCAGCAGGATCGGCAGCTCCTGCCAGAACGGGCGCTTCTTGCGCGCGGGCTTCGCACCGGCCGCGGTGGACTCCTCCGGTCCGGCGGCCCGCCCGGCTTCCGGCTCCGGCGGCTCCTCCGTCCCGGTTCCGGAACGGGTTCCGGGGGCGGCGCCCGGCCCGGTGGCGGGCCCGGCACCGGGGCCCGCGCCGGGGCCGGTGTCGGCCCCCTCCGGCGCGGTCCCCGGCCTCTGCTCGGTTCCGCCGCTCTCACCGGACTCCGTGCTCTGCTGCACACTCATGTAATCGGCCCCTCCCGACGGCCTGCGGGGGAGCCCGAAGCGGAGACCCCCTGTCAGGGAACGAACCTACCGAACAGAGGTTCCCGGGCGCGCCCTGATGTGGATGCGTTCGCCCTGCGGACCGAACAGGCTGAGGAACTCCACCGGCTGCGAACCGGCGTTGCCGAAGCCGTGCGGGGTCCGGGTGTCGAACTCGGCGGCCTCACCGGCGGTCAGCTCCAGGTCGTGCGGGCCGAGCACCAGCCGCAGCCTCCCGGACAGCACGTACAGCCACTCATAGCCCTCGTGGACCTTCAACTCCAGCTCCGGCCCGGCGTTCCGGCCCGGCGGCACGATGTGCTTGTACGCGTGCAGACCACCGAGGTGGCGGGTGAGCGGGACGACGGTCTGGCCGTTCCTGGTCACCGGGCGCGGGTGGATCCGCGGGTCCCCGGTGGCCGGGGCGCCGACCAGTTCGTCCAGCGGCACCCGGTACTCCCGGGCCAGCGGCAGCAGCAGCTCCAGGGTCGGCTTGCGCTGCCCGGACTCCAGACGGGACAGCGTGCTGAGCGAGATCCCGGTCGCCGCGGCCAGCTTGGCGAGCGTGGTGCCGCGCTCCCTGCGCAGGGCCCGCAGCCGCGGGCCCACCGTGGTGAGGACGTTCTCGAACTCTTCGTCGGCCATGCCTGCTATTCGCCGGGACGGCAAGGGTGCTTGTCAATCCGGCACACCGGTGACGGCCCGTCCCCACC
>NZ_JBHJWG010000025.1:0-121324 GCF_042266305.1 Kitasatospora sp. NPDC056076 | reverse complement strand
GGCCCGGGCCGGTGCGGGCCGGGCCGGCGGGCAGGCGCCCGCGGGCGCCGCGCGGCGCCCGCACGGCGCCCCGCTCCCCCGGCCCGAGGCCACACCCGTCACCCGCCGACTGCGGGACCGCTCACAGACCCCGCCGCCGGCCCGGCCCCGCCCCCGGGACCGGCAGCACACCCCCGCACCCGGCGGACGGCCCGGCACGGCACGGCAGCGGTTGCTGCGGCAGCGGCTGGTCGTCTTCGTCACCGTGACGATCGGCGTCGCGCTGGCCATCGCGGCGGCGCAGGGCTGCGAGAACCGGAGCAACCAGGGGGCGCGACCGGCGGTCGGGCAGAGCGCGACGGCCGGTACGGGTGGCGGCGGCGGTGGTGGCGGCGAACTGGCCGTGCCCGGGAGTTCCGTGGACGTCGCACCGCAGGCCTCGGCGACCCCGCTCCCAACCCCGCTCCCGGCCGCCGCGCGCGGCACCGCGGACATTGCGTTGGCGCCCGCGCAGGGGCCCGGTCCCGTGGTGGACTGGCCCAACCGCAGCTACGCCGACGCGGCGGGCGGGCCGGCCGTCACCTTGAAAGACGGGCGCTCGGTGGGCGGCGGGCCGCAGATCGCGCTGAGCGCCGTCCTGCCCGCCCGGTACAAGGGGCAGCCGGCCACGGTCGTGGTGCTGCGGCGGGTGGAGGGATCGGCACCGGTCGACCTCGTCCAGCTCTACACCTTCGCCGGGGACTCACCCGTGGCCACCACCTCCCGGACCTCCACCGCCGACCCGCAGGCCACCGCCGCCTGGCGCCTGGACGGCAGCGCCGTCGTCCGCGAGGAACGCGTGGCCGCCACCGGCGCGATCATCTCCACCCGCTACACCGCGCGGGCCGACGGCACCCTCGACGAGTCCTGGCCCGGCGCCGGCGCCTCCGGCGGCACCGGCCTCACCACCCCTCCCCCGGCCGCCGCCCCGGCCCCACCCACCGCCCCGACGGGCTGAGCGAGCGAGCTGGCGCAGGAAGTCGAGTTGGCCGACTTCTGGGGCCTCGCCCTGTGCCAAGGGCGTGAGGTGGACGGCACGGCGCAGGCGGCGGGCAGCGGGCGCGTCGGCGTCGAGCACAGGAAGTCGAGTTGGCCGACTTCTGGTGCGGCGGCGGGGCTGCGGGCTCAGGTGCGCAGCTGACCGGGTGGTCCCGCGGCGAGCGGAGCGGCTTCCGGCACAGCAGTGGCGACATCGGGCCCGGAAGAGACCGCACAGGAAGTCGGGTCGGCCGACTTCTGGGGCCCGGCGGGGGTTGGTGGGCAGCCCGAGGCGTTGGCGGCGGGCGGGCGCGAGAGGTTGAGCAGGGCCGCAGTGGAGCGGTAGCAGACGCGGTGTAGGCGGCGGGCATCAGAAGTCGGGCACGCCGACTTCTGGTGCTGGCCCGCGGGGTGGCGGGGTCGCCGGGCGAACGGCGGAGGTCGGGGCTGCTGACTTTCGGCGCAGGCAACGGGTCTTGAGCAGGTGCAAGAGCTTCCGGGGGCGCAGCAGAAGTCGAACCGGCCGACTTCTGGTGCCGGCCAAGGGTGGCACCAGGTTCGCCGGGTGAGCGGCCTGTGGCGGGGCGACCTCTGGGGGGGGGTCAGGGGGTGGTGACGGCGTAGAAGGCTACGGCGGCGGCGGCGCCGACGTTGAGGGAGTCGATGCCGTGGGCCATGGGGATGCGGACCGGGTGGTGGGCGGCGGCGATGGCGCGGGGGGTGAGGCCGTCGCCTTCGGCGCCGAGGAGGAGGGCGGTCCTCGGGAGGGTGTGGGGGGCGAGGGTCGCGAGGTCGACGGCGGTGTCGGCGGGGGTGAGGGCGAGGAGGGTGAAGCCGGCGTCGCGGACGGTGTCGAGGGCGGCGGGCCAGGGGTCGAGGCGGGCGTACGGAACCGCGAAGACGGCGCCCATGGAGACCTTGACCGCGCGGCGGTACAGCGGGTCGGCGCAGTCCGGTGAGAGCAGGACGGCGTCCATGCCGAGGGCGGCGGCGCTGCGGAAGATGGCGCCGAGGTTGGTGTGGTCGACCAGGCCTTCGAGCACGGCGACCCGGCGGGCCCCGGTGAGCAGGTCGGCGGCGTCCGGGAGGGGCTTGCGCTCCATCGAGGCGAGGGCGCCGCGGTGGACGTGGTAGCCGGTGACGGCTTCGGCCAGGCCGGGTTCGACGACGTGGACCGGGGCGTCGGCCTCGGCGATGACGTCGGCCATCACGTCGAGCCACTTGGCGGTCAGCAGCATCGACCGCATCCGGTAGCCGGCCGCGAGGGCACGGCGGATGACCTTCTCCCCCTCCGCGATGAACAGGCCCTCGGCGGGTTCGCGGCGGCGGCGCAGTTCGACGTCGGTCAGGCCGGTGTAGTCGGCGAGGCGCGGGTCGGCCGGGTCGGTGATGGTGCTGGGTTCGGACACCCTGTGATCTTGCCAAGCCGGGACGGGGAAGGCCAAACGGCGGAGGTGACGGGGTGGTCCCGGGCTACTCGGAGTGCAAATATGACGGTATGGCCCGAAATCCGGGCCGATCCTGGGCTCCGTCGGCCTCTGGTGCCACCGGCGACGCCGGCTCCCCCGGTGGGCGCCCACACGGTCGGCTAGAGCTGCCACGCGCGAAGCGGTCGAGACCGGACCGGCACTGGTCGGTGGCCGGGCAGGTGTTCGCGCTCCAGATCCTGATCGTGCTGCTGCTGGTCGCGGGGGCCGCGGTGGCGCTGGTGGTGCAGTCGCACAACGACGCCGACCACGAGGCGAGCAACCGGTCGGTGGCGGTCGCCCAGGCCTTCGCCAACTCACCGGGCATGGTGGACGCGCTGCGCTCCCCCGATCCGACCGCGATCCTCCAGCCGAAGGCGCAGTCCGCGCGGATCTCCTCGGGTGTGGACTTCATCGTGGTGCTGAACAACCAGGGCATCCGCTACACCCACCCCAATCCGGCCCGGATCGGCCAGAAGTTCATCGGCACGTACGAGCCGGCGCTGCACGGCCAGGTGGTGACCCAGCACCTCACCGGCACGCTGGGCCCGCTGGTGCAGGCGGTCGTCCCGGTGTACGCGCCGGACGGCTCGGTGGTCGGGCTGGTCTCGGCGGGGGTCACCCTGAGCAACGTGTCCACCGCGAGCGAGCGCCAGCTGCCGCTGGTGCTGGGCGCGGCGGCGGGCGCGATAGGGCTGGCCACGCTGGGGACGGCGCTGATCAGCCGGCGGCTGCGGCGGCAGACGCACGGGCTGGGCCCGGTCGAGATGACCCGGATGTACGAGCACCACGCGGCGGTGCTGCACGCGGTGCGCGAGGGCGTGATGATCGTCGGCGGGGACGGGCGGCTGCTGCTCTGCAACGACGAGGCGCGCCGGCTGCTGGACCTGCCGCCGGACGCCGAGGGCCGCCCGGTGACCGAGCTGGGCCTGGAGCCCGCGCCGCTGGAGCTGCTGACCGCCGACCGGCCGGTGAGCGACGAGGTGGTGCTGGCCGGGGAGCGGCTGCTCGCCGTGAACGTACGGCTGACCGACCGGGACGGCGGCCCGCCCGGCTGCGTCGCCACGCTGCGCGACTCCACCGAGCTGATGGCGCTGACCGGCCGGGCCGAGGGCGCGCAGCGGCGGTTGCGGCTGCTGTACGACGCCGGGCTGACGGTGGGCAGTTCGCTGGACGTGACCCGGACGGCGGAGGAGCTCGCGCAGGTCGCGGTGCCGCGGTTCGCGGACTTCGTCACGGTGGACCTGGCCGAGCAGGTCCTGGCGGGCGAGGAACCCCCGTCGGTCGGCACGCTGGGCCGGATGCACCGCACCGCGCTCGCCGGGATCAGGGACGACGCGCCGTTCCACCCGGTGGGGACGGTCCTGGAGGTGGTGCCGGCCACCCCGCTGGCCGGGGCGCTGCACAGCGGCGCGCCCGGGCTGGAGCCGCGGCTGGCCGAGGCGCGGGGCTGGCGGGAACAGGACCCGGAGCGCTCGGCGCGGGTGCTGGCGTACGGGGTGCACTCGCTGGTGCGGGTGCCGCTGCGGGCGCGCGGGGTGCTGCTGGGGGTGGTGCGGTTCTGGCGGGCGGACCGGGCCGAGCCGTTCGAGCCGGAGGACCTGACACTGGCCGAGGAGCTGGTGGCGCACGCGGCGGTGTGCATCGACAACGCCCGTCGCTACACCCGGGAGCACGAGATGGCGGTGACCCTCCAGCACAGCCTGCTGCCGCGGAGCCTGCCCGAGCAGAGCGCGCTGGAGGTGGCGCACCGCTACCTGCCGGCCCAGGCCGGGGTGGGCGGGGACTGGTTCGACGTGATCCCGCTGCCGGGCGCCCGGGTGGCGCTGGTGGTCGGCGACGTGGTCGGGCACGGGCTGCACGCGGCGGCGACGATGGGGCGGCTGCGCACGGCGATCCACAACTTCTCGACGCTGGACCTGCCGCCGGACGAGCTGCTGGGCCATCTGGACGAACTGGTGAACCGGATCGACCAGGAGGAGGCGGGCGGCGCCGGGAGCGCCGGGCTGACCGGGGCGACCTGCCTGTACGCGATCTACGACCCGGTGTCGCGGCGCTGCACCCTGGCCGGGGCCGGGCACCCGCCGCCGGCCGTGGTGGACCCCCAGGGCCGGGTGACGTACCCGGAGCTGCCGACCGGGCCGCCGCTGGGGCTGGCGGTGCTGCCGTTCGAGACCGTCGAACTGGAGCTGGCCGAGGGCAGTCGGCTGGTGCTGTACACGGACGGGCTGGTGGAGGACCGCGAGCGGGACATCGACGAGGGCCTGGAGCTGCTGCGGACGACGCTGGGCGGGCCGCCGCGGACGCCCGAGCAGACCTGCGCGGACGTGCTCGGGGCGATGCTGCCGGCGCACCCGCAGGACGACATCGCGCTGCTGGTGGCGGAGACCAGGGTGCTGGCGCCGGACCGGGTAGCGCAGTGGGAGGTGCCGGCCGACCCGGCCGCGGTGGGTGCCGTCCGGGCGCAGGTGGCCCGGCGGCTGGCCGACTGGGGGCTGGACGAGGCGGCGTTCGTCACCGAGCTGATCCTGAGCGAGCTGGTGACCAACGCGATCCGGTACGGCTCCGGGCCGATCCGGGTGCGGCTGCTCCGCGACCGCTCGCTGATCTGCGAGGTGTCGGACGGCAGCAGCACCTCGCCGCACCTGCGGTACGCGGCGACCGAGGACGAGGGCGGGCGCGGGCTGTTCCTGGTCGCGCAGTTCGCGGACCGCTGGGGGACGCGCTACACGGCGACCGGGAAGGTCATCTGGACGGAGCAGCCGTTGGAGTAGGAAGTCGGACGGGCCGACTTCCCACTCCGTGGGCCTGCTACCGCTGGAAGGCGGCGGCCAGGACGTTGACCACGTCGCCGACCACGATGACCGCCGGGGGCTTGACGCCCTCGGCCTCGACCACGGCGGCGACCGTGGCCAGGGTGGCGTCCACCCGGCGCTGGGCGGCGGTGGTGCCCTCCTGGACGATCGCGACCGGGGTGTCGGCCGGGCGGCCGTGCTCGACCAGCGTGGCGGCGATGGCGCCGATCTTGTCCACGGCCATCAGCAGCACCAGGGTGCCGCTCATCCCCGCGACGGCCGTCCAGTTGGTGACCGAGCGCGGGTCGTCCGGGCCGACGTGGCCGGAGACCACGGTGAACTCCTGGGTCAGGCCGCGGTGGGTGACCGGGATGCCAGCCGACTCCGGGACGCTGATCGAGCTGGAGATCCCGGGCACCACGGTGACCGGGATGCCCGCCTCGGCGCAGGCCAGCAGCTCCTCGCCGCCGCGGCCGAAGACGTACGGGTCGCCGCCCTTGAGCCGGACCACGAACTTCCCGGCCTTGGCGTGGTCGATCAGCGCCTGGTTGATCGCCTCCTGGGCCATCTGGCGCCCGTAGGGGATCTTGGCGGCGTCGATCACCTCGACGTGCTCGGGCAGCTCGGCGAGCAGCTCGCGCGGGGCGAGGCGGTCGGCGACCACCACGTCGGCGTCGGCGAGCAGCCGGCGGCCGCGCACGGTGATCAGGTCCGGGTCGCCCGGGCCGCCGCCGACCAGGGCGACGCCGGCGCCGCGGGTGCGGTACGAGCGGGCGGCCAGCGAGCCGTCCCGCAGGCCGCCGACGACGGCGTCGCGCAGGGCGGCGGAGTGGCGCGGGTCGCCGG
This sequence comes from Kitasatospora sp. NPDC056076, assembly GCF_042266305.1. Lineage (NCBI taxonomy): Bacteria > Bacillati > Actinomycetota > Actinomycetes > Kitasatosporales > Streptomycetaceae > Kitasatospora > Kitasatospora sp. NPDC056076. The sequence goes on along the minus strand of NZ_JBHJWG010000025.1, from coordinate 115,221 downwards.
TGAGCACCGCGACGGTGGCGCCGCCGTCACGGCCGCTGGCCGGGGTCCAGGCGGAGGCGGCGGAGGCGTCGTCGCTGCGGGAGCAGAACACCCGCTCGCGCTCGGCCTCGGCGCTGATCGCCGTGTTGACCGCCGGGTCGTCGGTGGCCACCAGGGCGTACCAGGCCCCGGCCAGGTCGCCGTCCGCGTACGGGCGGGCGTGCCAGGTCAGCTCGCCCGCGTCCGCCATGGCCTGGACGGCCGGGGTGGTGGCGGGGGATATCAGGTGCAGGTCGGCGCCGGAGGCGATCAGAGCGGGCAACCGCCGCTGCGCGACCTGCCCGCCGCCGACCACGACGACGCGACGGCCGGCCAGCAGCAGGCCCACCGGGTAGGGGGTCAGGCCCTCGGTGCTGGGGTGCGGGGTGGGCGCGCTCATCGGCGGTGCTCCTGATCGGGATGAGGGTGTGGGGAAGTACGGAGATACGCCGCTCCGCGGGCCGGCGCGCCCTCGGGCCGGTCCGCGGAGCGGTGAGGTGGTGCGTCAGGCCTTCTCGGTGACCCCGGCGGAGTCGAAGGTGGCTACATCGTGCATCGCGCGGGCCGCACTCTGCACCAGCGGCAGCGCCAGCAGGGCACCGGTACCCTCGCCGAGCCGCAGGTCCAGGTCGATCAGCGGACGCAGGCCGAGCTTCGCCAGCGCGGCCTGGTGGCCGGGCTCGGCGGAGCGGTGGCCGGCGATGCAGGCGGCCAGCACCTCGGGGGCGATCGCCTTGGCGACCAGCGCGGCCGAACCGGCGATCACGCCGTCCAGTACCACCGGGGTGCGCAGCGAGGCGGCGCCCAGCAGGAAGCCGGCGATGGCCGCGTGCTCCAGGCCGCCGACGGCGGAGAGGACGCCGATCGGGTCGTTCGGGTCGGGCTGGTGGAGGGCCAGCGCGGCGCGGATGACCTCGACCTTGCGGGCGTGGGTCTCGTCGTCGATGCCGGTGCCGCGGCCGGTGACCTCGGCCGGGTCGAGGCCGGTGAACACCGAGATCAGGGCGGCCGAGGCGGTGGTGTTGGCGATGCCCATGTCGCCGGTGACCAGCGCCTTGTTGCCCGCCGCGACCAGGTCGCGGGCGGTCTCGATGCCGACCTCGATGGCCTGGAGGGCCTCCTCGCGGGTCATCGCCGGGCCCTGGGTCATGTCGTCGGTGCCGGGCTTGACCTTGCGCGGCAGCAGGCCGGTGGCCCGGCCCTGCTGGACGGCCTGCGGCAGCTCGGCGGCGACGCCGACGTCCACGACGCAGACCTCGGTGCCGATCTGCTTGGCGAAGGAGTTGATCACCGCTCCCCCGGCCAGGAAGTTGCCGACCATCTGGGCGGTCACCTCCTGCGGCCACGGGGTGACGCCCTGGGCGTGCACGCCGTGGTCGCCCGCGAAGATCGCCACGCAGGCGGGCTCCGGGATCGGCGGCGGGCACTTGCGGGAGAGCCCGGACAGCTGGGCGGAGATGATCTCCAGCATCCCGAGCGAGCCGGCCGGCTTGGTCATCCGCTTCTGGCGGTCCCAGGCCTCGCCGAGCGCCTTGGCGTCCAGCGGGCGGATCCCGCGCAGGGTGTCGGCGAGCAGGTTCTGCGGCTCCTCGCCGGGCAGCGCGCGGTTGCCGTACTGCTCCTCGTGCACCACCCAGGCGAGCGGGCGCTTCTTGGCCCAGCCCTGCTGCTCCAGCTCCGGCTCGTCCGGGAACTCGTCGACGAAGCCGACGCACAGGTAGGCGACGACCTCCAGGTGCTCGGGCAGGCCGAGCTCGCGGACCAGCTCCTCGTCGTCGAAGAAGCTCACCCAGCCGACGCCCAGGCCCTCGGCACGGGCGGCCAGCCAGAGGTTCTCGACGGCCAGCGCGGCCGAGTACGGGGCCATCTGCGGCTGGGTGTGCCGGCCCAGGGTGTGCCGGCCGCCGCGGGTGCGGTCGGCGGTGACCACGATGTTCACCGGGGTGTCGAGGATCGCCTCGATCTTGATCTCCCGGAACTGCTTGGCCCGGCCCTTCGGCAGCGAGTCCGCGTACGCCTCGCGCTGGCGCTCGGCCAGGGCGTGCATCTTCCGACGGGTCTTCGCCGAGCGGATGACCACGAAGTCCCAGGGCTGGGAGTAGCCGACGCTGGGCGCGGTGTGGGCCGCCTCCAGGACGCGGATCAGCACCTCGTGCGGGATCGGGTCGGGGCGGAAGCCGTTGCGGATGTCGCGGCGCTCGCGGATCACCTGGTGGACGGCGTCGCGGCCGGCGTCGTCGTAGCCGGGGGCGGCGGGGCCGCGGGGCTCGGCGGGCTCGGCGGGCTGCTCGTCCTCGGCGGCCGGGGAGTCGGTCGGCTCGACGGCTGCCTCGGGCTGCTGGTCGGCGGGCTGCTCGGCCGACGGCTGGTCGGCCTGCGGCTGCTCGGTGGCGGCCGGGGCCTCGGGCTGCGGCTCCTCGGTGGCCTGGGCCTCCGGCTGCGGCTGCTCGGCGACGGGGGCCTCTTCCTGGACGGCCTCCGGTCCGGCGGCGACGGGCTCGGCCTGCGGCTGCTCGGACCCGGGCTGCTCGGCCTGCTCCGGCTGCGGCTGCTCGGCGGCCGGGGCCTCGGCGGGCTGCTCGACGACCTCGGCGGTCTCGGCGGTCCCAGCGGTCTCGGGGACCACGCCGACCGGCTGTTCGGTGGCCTCGGTGACCTGCTCGGGGACGGGCTGCTGCGCGGCCTCGGGAGCGACGGCCTCGGCGGGCTGCACGGCCTCGGCGGCGGCCTGCTCGACGGTCGGCTGCTCGGTCTGCTCCGGCTGCCCGGGGACCGGCTCGGCCGGGGTCTCCGCGGCCGAGCCGGCCGGGACGGCCTCCGACTGCGGCTGCTCGGCCTGCTCCGGCTGCTCGGCGGTCGGCTCGGCGCCGACGGCCTCGACAGTGACGGCCTCGGCCTGGACCGGCTCGGTGGCGGGCTCCTGCTCGGCGGCCTCGGCGACGACCTGACCGGAGGGCATCTCCCCCGTACCGGCGGCGGTTTCGGCCACCGGCTCCGCGACGACCGCCTGCGCGGCCTCGGCGGGCTGCCCGGCCTCCTGGACCGCCTCGACGGCCGGAGCCTGCTCGGCAACCGGGGCCTGCTCGACGGCAGGGGCCTGCTCGGCGGCCTGCGGCGCGTCGGCGGCCGCTATGGGGACGGCCTGCTCCTGGACCGCCGCGACGGCCGCCGGGGCCTGCTGGGCCGCCTCGACCTTGGGCAGGCCGTGCGGGGTCGGCGCGGCGAGGAAGGCGGAGATCCGGCGCGGCTGACCGGCCGGGGCGGCGGCCTCGGCCGGCTCGACGGGCGCGGCGGACTCGCCGGCACCTTCGACGGCCACGACCTCGACGGCGGCACCTTCGACCGCGGCGGTCTCCACGACGGGGGTCTCCACGGCCGGGGCGTCGACGAGCACCGTCTCGACCGCGGGGCTCTCCACCGCGACCGCCTCGGCGGCCGGCTGAGCGACGGTCTCCGCCGCGACCGGCTCGACCACGACGGCCGGGTCCGGCTGGACGGCCTCGGCGGCCGGCTGGACCGGAACGCCCTCGGCGGGCGGTGCGGCCAGGACGGCGTCCGGGGTCCCGACGACCTCGATCACCTCGATCGCACCGATCGCCTCGACCGCCATCAGGCCCTCGACCGGCGGCGAGGCCAGCGGCACCTGCTGGTAGCCCTGGGCCTGGGCGGCCTGATGAACCTCCGGCCCGCCCTCGACCGTGGAGGGAGTCGGCGGCACCGGCGCGGCGGGCGCCACCGGGGCGGCCTGCGGCACGGCGCCGGGAGCCTGCGCGACGGGCTCGCCCATCGGCGGCCGGCCGACGACCGGGATGCCGTGCGCGGGCGTGCCGCCCAGCGACGGGCCGCGGTCGGCCAGCGAACGGACCGGCACCTGGCCGGTCATCAGCGAGGGGTCCGGGATCGGCGGGCCGGCGTGCAGCGGGCGCCGCGGCTGCTGAGCCTGCGTCATCGGCTGCTGCGGGTACGGCTGCGCCTGGGCGCCCTGCGCCGGCGGCTGCTGGAACTGCTCGCCGCCGAGCACGGGCGGGTCGACCGGCGGCCAGGAGGGCTCGACCGGGGTGCCGTCCGGCTGCGCGAACGGGGCCTGCTCGGCGCCCCAGGAGCCCTGCGGGCCGGGCATCAGCAGGACGTCGTCCTCGTCGTCCAGCCCGTCCGGCTGGTCGACGAAGTGGAAGGCCGGGCGCTGGGCGCCCTGGTCGACGGCCCAGCCGTCGCCCGGGGCGGCCGGGGCCGGCACGCCGGGGGCGGTGAAGTTCGGCTGGCCCTGCGGCGGGATCACGCCCGCGCCGGGGGGCACCGCGCCCGGCAGGCCGCCGAGCGGCGCCACCGGGTTGGGGATCACGCCGCTGTCGGTCGCGACGCCCTGCAGAGGTGCAACGCCCGCGACGCCCTCCGGTCCGCCGAGCGGGTCGGGCCCGGCGTGCAGGTGCTCCGGCAGTCCCTCGCCCGGGACGTGGCCGCCATCGGTCATTGTCAAAGCTCCTTCCAGGCCGCTGCCGCGCCCCTTGGCGACGCGATCCACCGACCGCAGCGCCCATCCGCACGGGCCGGGCCTGCACCGACCCGCCCCTCAACCACACGTGGCCGCCGCGCCGTGGCGCTGCGGCCCAAGTCCTTCCGGCGCGCTGCGGCACCCCGGCCCGGGCACCGCCGGTGAAGGCGGTGCACCATCTGAGTCAACGACAACCCGGAGCAACCGGCACGACCGCACCGGACCCTACGGCATTCTCCAGGTCCGGCACGCGGCCCGTCGAATTGCCCACACTCCGAGCGGAACCGGATTGCACCACGTCAAAAAGGTGACAAACCGACCGAATCGGGTGGGTCGTCGGCGGATGGAACCGCCTGGGACGCCACACTACCGGCCCGGCGCGGTGACCTCTCGAATCGGTGTCCGGATGCGACCTGGATCACCGCGCGGTGGGTCCGGCGGCCCCGGCCCGCACCCGAGGCCTTCACACGATCTGCTCACCCCAGAGCAGCAGCGCGCCGCCCGCGCCCGCCCCGAGCGCCAGTGCGCCGCCCTCCTCGCCGGCCCGCAGCGGGGTCGACTGCAGCAGCGCGCCATCCGCGCGGTAGCCGGCCCCGACGATGGCCCGGTGGACCTCCTCGGCCTCGGCGAAGGTCCGGGCCAGCGCCACGAAGCGCTCCGGTCTGCGGGCCAGCACCGCGCGCACCACGTCCAGGCCGCCGGACTCCACCACCGCCGCGTCGGGCTCCGGGAGTCCGCCCAGCACCTCCGGCCCCTGCCCGTACACCGTCTCCACCTCGACCCCGTAGCGGCGGGCGTTGACGGTGAGCCGGGCGCAGGCCGAGCGGGAGGCCTCGACCGCGACCACGGCGGCGCCGAACCGGGCCGCCTCCACCGCGAGGGCGCCGCTGCCCGCGCCGACCGACCAGACCAGGTCGCCGGGACGTGCACCCAGACGGGCCAGCACCAGGGCGCGCACGTGCGCGGGCAGTGCCTCCGACGCGCCCGGCTCGCCCTCCGTGCGCCCGGCGCCCGCGTAGGCGTCGCCGGGGAGCGCCCAGCCGCGTTCCGCGCCGGGGTAGCCCAGCGGGCGCCCCGCCAGCCAGCCGGCCGCCTCGCCGACCGCGCCGGCCTGGGCGCCGCCGCCGATCACCAGCACCACGTTGGGGTCGCGCCAGACGTGGTCGGCGATCCGGTCGGAGGTGAGGACGGTGACGTCCTCCTCCGGGGTGCCGAGGGCCTCGCAGACCACGAAGGTCCGGTGCACCCCGCGCAGCATCAGGGCGAGTTCGCCCGGACCGGCGCCCGGGGCGGTGAGCACGGCGACCTTGGGGTGGGCGCGGCAGATGTTGGCGGCGCGGCGCAGCCGGCCGCCGTGGGCGCTGACCACCTGGGCGTCCTCCCAGGGCATCCCGGCCCGGGCGAAGGCGGTGGCGACGGAGGAGACGGCGGGCAGGACTTCGAGTTCGAGGCCGAACTCGGGGCGGCGCAGGGTGCGCACCACGCCGAAGAAGCCCGGGTCGCCCTCGGCGACCACGACGGCGGCGCCGCGGTGCTCGGCGATCGTGCGGGCGGCCTGCTGGATGTTGCCGAGGGCGATCCGCTCGGCGTCCTCCGGCACCGGGAGGGCGTCCAGTTGGTAGGAGGCTCCGGCGACCAGGGTCGCCGCGGCGAGGGCCGCGCCGGCGGCCTCGGTCAGTGGCGTGCCGTCCCACCCGATGACCGTGATCCGGTCAGCCATCTGCGGCCGTTCTCCCTCGACTCGTTGCGCGACTCCTCGCGCGGCTCGTCGCGCCGGCTGTGCGGCGCCGGTGGAGAGGCTACCGGGTACCGTCCCCCTGAGGTCGACAACTCGCACACATGTCCGCGCCGCGGGGTGACCAGCGGGGAAGGGCGTGGCGGATCAGTCGCGCAGCACGTAGCGGTGGTCGCCGTGCCAGCCGTCGCGGTGCAGTTCGGGCGACTCCAGGTCCTCCGGGAGGAGGCTCCACAGGATCAGGTCGCTGCGGGTCTCCGCGACGAGCTCCCCGGACTCGCCGCGGACTATCCAGGCGCTGCGCAGCACGCCCTCGCTGATGCCGCCGATCTTCTGGGCGACCTGCTGGGCGGCGGTGTTCCCGGCGGCGGTGCGCAGTTCCAGGCGCAGGAAGTCGCGGTCCTCGAACAGCCACTGGGCGACGCCGAGGACGGCCTCCGGGGCGTAGCCCTCGCCGCGGGCCCAGGCGGCGGTGACGTAGGAGATCTCGGTGCTGCGCAGCCGCCAGTCGGTGTTGCGCAGTTCGACCAGGCCGACCAGGCGCTGGGTGAGGTGCTCGGTGACGGCGAAGACGATGCCGCGGCCGTGGGCGCGGTGGGCGGGGGCGAGGGTGCGGGCGAGCTCGGTCGCGTACTCCTCGGTGAAGGGGTGCGGGAGATCGGTCCAGGCGAGTACGAGGTCGTCGGCCATCATGGTGGCCAGCCCCGGGGCGTCGTCCTCCGCAAGGGGCCGCAGCAGCAGCCGTTCGGTGCTGATGGCGGTCTCGGGGAAGCTCGCTGCCATGCCGTCTCTCCTCGCCGGGTCGTGAACACAACACCGTACGCCTCCGTCGCGCCCCGGTTGCCATGCGGTGCGCCGCGCGCACGACGGTACGTCAGAACCCGGTCTGCCGTGGTGTCCCTGGTGCATACTGCCCGACCGGGCCCCCGCCGAGGTGCGGCGGGGGCCCGGTCGGGCGTCACAAGGTACGACCGTACGACGATCAGGTCGTTCAGAAGGCCGGGATGACCGAACCCTGGAACGTGTCGTTGATGTACTTCTTGACCTCGTCGGAGTGCAGCAGCTCGGCCAGCTTCTTCACCCGCGGGTCGTTCTCCTTGCCCTTCTTGACGGCGATGATGTTGGCGTACGGGTTGCCCTCGGCCTTCTCCAGCACCAGCGCGTCGGTGGCCGGCTTGAGGCCCGAGTCGAGCGCGTAGTTGCCGTTGATCACGGCGGCGTCGAGGTCGGCGATGGAGCGGGGCAGCTGGGCCGCCTCCAGCTCCTTCCACTTGAAGTTCTTCGGGTTGGCCGTCACGTCCGCCGGGGTGGCGGCGGTGCCGGCGCCGTCCTTGAGGGTGATCAGCTTGTTGTCGGCGAGCAGCTTGAGCGCGCGGCCCTCGTTGGTGGCGTCGTTGGGCAGGCCGATGGTGGCGCCGGACGGCAGGTCGCCGATCGACTTGACCTTCTTGGAGTAGACGCCGAGCGGCTCCAGGTGGACCGGCTCGACCGGGACGATGTCCGTGCCGTTCTTCTTGTTGAAGTCGTCCAGGTACGGGACGTGCTGGAAGTAGTTGACGTCGGCCGAACCGTCCTGCACCGCCGTGTTGGGGGTCACGTAGTCGGTGACCTCCTTGATGTCGAGCTTGAGGCCCGCCTTGGCCGCGAGGTTGTCCTGGACGAACTTGAGGATCTGCGCGTGCGGGGTCGGGCTGGCCACGACCTTGAGCGGCGCGTTCGGGTCCGAGGAGGAGGAGCCCGAGCTGCCGCAGGCGGCCAGGGACAGGGCGAGGCCGGCGGTGGCGAGGACACTGGAGAACTTCAGAACGTTGCGCACGAAAAGTGCCTTTCTGCGTGGTGCGGGGAGCCGCGTCCGGAGGTCGGACGAGGGAGGTCTAGGAGACGACGAGGTCCTCGTCGGGGGTGGTGGCCCGCGGGCGGAGCAGGCGGGTGCGTCCGCCGCCGCGGCCCCGGTCGCCGAGCCGGCGCACGGCGTAGTCGCCGGCCAGCTGGATCACCGTGACGATGATCGCGATCTCGGCCACGATGATCCACATGAAGGTGGTCTCGAAGCGCAGGTAGCCGTAGCGGTAGGCGAGGTCGCCGAGGCCGCCGCCGCCGACCGTGCCGGCCATCGCGGAGTAGCCGATCAGGGCGATCACCGTGGTGGTGACGGAGGCCACGATGCCGGGCAGCGCCTCGGGCACGAGCGTCTTGCGCACCAGCGTCCAGGTGCTGCCGCCCATCGCCTGCACCGCCTCGATCAGGCCGCGGTCGACCTCCCGGACGTTGGTCTCCACCAGCCGGGCGAAGAACGGGATGGCACCGACCGTCAGCGGCACGGTCGCCGCCTGCCAGCCGAGGGAGTTGCCGGTCAGCCAGCGGGTGAAGGAGATCAGCGCGATCATCAGGATGATGAACGGCAGCGACCGGGCCAGGTTCACCACGGCGCCGAGCACCTTGTTCACCGGCTGGTTCTGCAGCGCCCCGCCCTTGGAGGTGAGCACCAGCAGCACCCCGAGCGGCAGGCCGAGCACGACCGTGCAGAGGGTCGCGACACCGACCATCTGGAAGGTCTCCTGGGTGGCCGGCCACATCAGGTCCTGCATCTGGTCCCAGCTCAGGCCGCTCATGCCACCGCTCCGTTCGCCCTGCCGTTGCCGTCCGAACCGATCAGGGCCACTTGCAGGCCCTGCTCGCGCAGGTAGCCGATCGGCACCACGTTGTCCTGGTGGCCGCCGGGCAGCTCGACCCGCATCCGGCCGACCATCCGGCCCGCGATCGTCTCCACGGCGGCGCCGAGGATGTTGATGTCGATCTGGTAGGTGCGGGCCAGCTGGGAGACGAAGGGCTGCGCCGGGGCGTCGCCCTGGAAGGTGATCTCCAGCACGGTCGTACCGGGGTGGCCGGTGCCGAACTCGCTCAGCGGGAACAGCTCGCGGGCCAGCTCGGAGCCGGGCTCCGCCAGCAGGTCGGTCAGCTCGCCGGACTCCACCACCCGGCCGCCGCGCATCAGGGCGGCGGAGTCGCAGACGGACTTGATGACGTCCATCTCGTGGGTGATCAGCAGGACCGTCAGGCCCAGCTGCTGGTTGAGGTCGCGCAGCAGCTTGAGGATCGAGCGGGTGGTCTCCGGGTCGAGGGCCGAGGTGGCCTCGTCGGAGAGCAGCACCTTGGGGTCGCCGGCCAGGGCGCGGGCGATGCCCACCCGCTGCTTCTGGCCGCCGGAGAGCTGGTTGGGGTAGCTGCGGGCCTTGTCGCCGAGGCCGACCAGGTCGAGCAGCTCGGCGGCCTTGCGGCGGCGCTGGGTGCGGTCCAGGCCGATGATCTCCAGCGGCAGCTCGACGTTCTGCTGCACCGTGCGGGAGGAGAGCAGGTTGAAGTGCTGGAAGACCATGCCGATCCGGCGGCGCGCCTCGCGCAGGTCCTTGCCGGCCCGGTTCTCCCCGCCGGACAGCGCCGTCAGCTCGACCCCGTCCACGGTGACCGTGCCGGAGGTCGGGCGCTCCAGCATGTTCACGCAGCGGATGAGGGTGGACTTGCCGGCACCGCTGGTGCCGACGACTCCGTAGACCTCGCCCGGGCGGACGTGCAGGTCGACGCCGGCGAGGGCGGTCACCTCGCGGCCTCGGGAACGGTAGACCTTCGTCAGGTCCGTGGTGGTGATCACAGGTGCTTCCGTGGGTCGGGGGCGGGCGGCGGTGTCCACCGGCCGACCGGGTCGCGGTCGGCGGTGTCCTGCGACGCCCCGCCAGGGGGATCCGGACCTGCCACCCCTTGATCGTGGCCGTAGAACGACCGGGCCGCGCGACGGCGTGGCCCTAACGAGTCATCGACGGCCGCGGGTGGGCGGGCACGCCGGAGGGGAGGGTTCCGGGAGGAGGGCGCGCTCGCACGGGCGGGAGCGACGCCGGATTCTCGCTTCGGGGCGCGAGGGGGAGACACCCTCGACGGGGTGCCCGGGGGCGGTGGCCCTCAGCAGTGACACATTCGACGGCACATGGCACGCTCACCTGCCGGCAGCGTGCCGGTGGGGGTCCAGTTCGTCGTCGCAGTCATGTGAGCCAGTAAAACAGATGAGTCGTACAGCGCCCAATTGTTCGACAGGGCTGTCCGCATTGCGGACACGACCCGTGCGGAGCTGGGGGGATACAGCTCGACGCCGCCACCGGGGCGTCCGGATGGTGGCGGCGTCGAGGTTGCCGGGGCGGGCGGAGCTCAGGCGGTCGCGGCCAGCGAGGTCTCGGCCAGCGGGGTCGCGGCGGACTTCTCCAGGTGCACGAAGCTCAGCCGGCTGGTCACCTGCTCGACGGCGGTCTGCCGGTAGCCCTGGCGGGCGTAGAGCCGCAGGTTGCCGAGGCTCCGGTGCCCGGTGAACAGCCGGTAGGCCGTCACCGGGTGGGGCGCCTCGGCCATCCGGCGCTCCAGCGCGTCCAGCAGCCGGCCGCCCAGGCCGTGCCGCTGCATCCGGGGGTGGACCACCAGACGCCCTATCCGGCCGATGCCCTCGGCGTCGACGTGGCCGCGGACGGCGCCCACCACCTCGTCGCCCAGCCGGGCGACCAGGACGTGCTGCTCGGTCAGTTCGGCTCGCAGACTCTCCAGGCTCTGGGTCAGGGGCTCGATCGCCCAGTCGCCGTACAGCTCCGCCTCGGGCTGGTAGCCCAGGTACTGGAGCTTGAGGATCTGCTCCGCGTCCTCGGCCGCAGCGGCCGAGATGATCACGCTCATGCCCATGTGGAGGGGCCTCCCCAGTCGTCGTGCCCGGCGCGCAGAGGGTGGCGCGCTCACGCTCAGTATCCGAGCGTATGCGCCACCGTCAAGAGTGACGTTCGCCAGCGTGCTACCCGGGTGTCAGGTTCCCTCAACCTTCGGCGGGGCAGACGTGGCCAGGGTCACGCCGCGCTGGGGGGTGGAGCGAGCGACCGGTGACGGGCGGTGAGCGGCGGGAGCGGGTGTGGGGCGCCCGGGTGAGGCGGGCCCCGGTCAGGGGTAGCGCTCGGCGTGCAGCAGGAGGCGCAGACAGGCCAGGCAGCGGGACCGGGTGGGGCCGATCGAGCCGCGCGGCATGCCGAGGCGCTCGGAGAGCTCCCGGTAGGTGGGCGGCGGATCCTCGGCGAGGGCGGCGATCAGCTCCGGGCAGCGGCCTGGCAGGGCGGCGACGGTCTCGCGGACCACGCGGCGGCGCTGCTCGGCGAGGTAGACGTCCTCGGCCGAGGGGACGGGAGAAAGGGGGGTGCACACACCGTGCATGACGGGCCCGGGCGGGGCCGGTTACGCCCGGACCGGGGCGCGCACGCGGGAGGGGCGCGACGGTCGGACCGCCGCGCCCCTCCCGCGCTGCTCCAGGGGTCAGCCCTGGGGCTGGGCCCACTCCTGCTGCCGCGCCAGGTCCGCCTTCACCTCGGCGAGCTGGACCGCGACGGCCGAGGGGGCGGTGCCGCCGCGCCCGTCACGGGCGGCGATGGCGCCGTGCACGCTGAGCACCGTGCGGACCTCGGGGGTCAGGTGCTCGGAGATCGCGGCGAACTGCTCGTCGGTCAGGTCGGACAGTTCGATGCCCTGGGCCTCGCAGGCCTTGACGCAGGCTCCGGCCACCTCGTGCGCGACCCGGAACGGCACGCCCTGCTTGACCAGCCACTCGGCGATGTCGGTGGCGAGCGAGAAGCCGGCCGGGGCCAGCTCCTCCAGCCGCTCCCGGTGCACCGTGAGGGTGGCCATCATCCCGGTGAACGCGGGCAGCAGCACCTCCAGGGTGTCGCAGGAGTCGAAGACCGGCTCCTTGTCCTCCTGGAGGTCCCGGTTGTAGGCGAGCGGCAGCGCCTTGAGGGTGGCGAGCAGGCCGGTGAGGTTGCCGATCAGGCGGCCGGACTTGCCGCGGGCGAGCTCGGCGATGTCCGGGTTCTTCTTCTGCGGCATGATCGAGGAGCCGGTGGAGAAGGCGTCGTGCAGGGTGATGAAGCCGAACTCCTTGGTGTTCCAGATGATCACCTCCTCCGCGATCCGGGAGAGGTTGATCCCGATCATCGCGGTGACGAAGGCGAACTCGGCGACGAAGTCGCGCGAGGCGGTGCCGTCGATGGAGTTGCCGACCGAGCCGCCCTCGAAGCCGAGGTCGGCGGCGACGGCCTGCGGGTCGAGGCCGAGCGAGGAGCCGGCCAGCGCGCCGGAGCCGTACGGGGAGACGGCGGTGCGGGCGTCCCACTGGCGCAGCCGCTCGGCGTCCCGGCCGAGGGCCTGCACGTGCGCGAGGACGTGGTGGGCGAAGAGCACCGGCTGGGCGTGCTGGAGGTGGGTGCGGCCGGGCATCGCGGTGTCCGGGTGCGCCTCGGCCAGGCCGACCAGGGCGCCCTGGAGGTCGAGCAGCAGGCCGCCGATGGTCCTGGCGTGGTCGCGCAGGTACATCCGGAACAGGGTGGCGATCTGGTCGTTGCGCGAGCGCCCGGCCCGCAGCTTGCCGCCGAGGTCGGCGCCGAGGCGCTCCAGCAGCCCCCGCTCCAGGGCGGTGTGGACGTCCTCGTCGGCGACGGTGCCGACGAAGGTCCCGGCCTCGACGTCGGCGAGCAGCCGGTCGAGGCCGGCCAGCATGCCGGCCAGCTCCTCGTCGGAGAGCAGGCCCGCCTTGTGCAGCACCCGGGCGTGGGCCTTGGAGCCGGCGATGTCGTAGGGGGCGAGCCGCCAGTCGAAGTGGACCGAGGCGGAGAGCCTGGCCAGCGCCTCGGACGGGCCGTCGGCGAAGCGCGCGCCCCAGAGGCGGACGTCGGAGGACTGCTGGGCGGTCATCGCGGTGGCTCCTTCACACATGTGCAGTGGGTGGCATAAGTATGCATCACTCCGTATGGAACACAAAACCCCGGTCGAAGGGGATCCTTCGACCGGGGCTGTGGTTGCCGGGGCTGTGGCTGCCGCGGCCCTACTGCGCCTTGGCCTGGGCGAGTTGCATGAGGTGGTCGGCCAGCGCCTGGCCGCCCGCCGGGTCCCGGCTGATCAGCAGCACGGTGTCGTCGCCCGCGATGGTGCCGATGATCTCGAAGACCTCGGCCTGGTCGATCGCCGAGGCGAGGAACTGCGCGGCGCCCGGCGGGGTGCGCAGCACGACCAGGTTGCCGGAGGCCGTCGCGGAGACCATCAGCTCGCCCGCCAACCGGGCCATCCGGCCCTCGCTGGCCGACTCCCCCATCGGTGCGCGCGGGGTGCGGTCGCCGCCCTCGGCGGGGACGGCGTAGATCAGCGCGCCGTCCCGGTTGCGGATCTTGACCGCGCCCAGCTCGTCCAGGTCCCGGGAGAGGGTGGCCTGGGTGACCACGAGTCCGTCGTCGGCGAGCAGCTTGGCGAGCTGGCTCTGCGAACGCACGGGCTGGCGGGTGAGCAGGTCCACGATCCGCCGGTGGCGCGCGGTGCGGGTCTGCGGGACCTGCGGCGTCGGGCCGGCGGCGGAGCCGGAGCGGGAATCGGTCATGTGATTATTCTCCCGGACGATGGTCAACTCGCATCGGCCGGGGCGCTCTCGCGCACCGTTCGGAGGATCTCCGGCAGGGCCGCGAGGAAGGCGTCCGCCTCCTGCTCGCTCAGCACCAGCGGCGGCGCCAGCCGTACGGCGTCCGGGACGGCCGCGTTGACGAGGAAGCCCGCCTGCTGGGCGACCGCCTGGACCTGGGCCGAGAGCGGCCGGGTCAGCACGATGCCGAGCAGCAGTCCGGCCCCGCGCACGTGCGAGACCAGCGGGTCGCCGAGCGCCTCGACGCCGTGCCGCAGCCGGTCGCCGATCTTGCGGACGTGCTCCAGCAGGCCCTCGGACTCGATGGTGTCCAGCACCGCGAGCCCGGCCGCGGCGGCCACCGGGTTGCCGCCGAAGGTGGTGCCGTGCTGGCCCGGGGTGAGCAGTTCGGCGGCCGGGCCGAAGGCCAGCACCGCGCCCATCGGCAGGCCGCCGCCGAGCGCCTTGGCCAGGGTGACCACGTCCGGCTCGACGCCCTCGCAGGCCTGGTGGGCGTACCAGTACCCGGTCCGGCCGATGCCGGTCTGGATCTCGTCCAGGACCAGCAGGGTGCCGGTGGCCCGGGTGATCTCGCGGGCGTCCCTCAGGTAGCCGTCGGGCAGCGGGATCGCGCCGTTCTCGCCCTGGATCGGCTCCAGGAAGACGGCGGCGGTGTCGGTGGTGACGGCCGCGCGCAGCGCCTCGACGTCGCCGAACGGGACGTGGGTGACGTCACCGGGCAGCGGGCGGAACGGCGCCTGCTTGGCGGGCTGGCCGGTGAGCGCGAGGGCGCCCATGGTCCGGCCGTGGAAGGCGCCCTGGAGGGCGACCAGGTGGGTGCGGCCGGTCCGTCGGCTGATCTTGAAGGCGGCCTCGTTGGCCTCGGCGCCGGAGTTGCAGAAGAACACCCGGCCGCCCTCCCGGCCGTCCAGCGCCAGCAGCCGCTCGGCGAGCGCGATGGTCGGCTCGGCCATGAAGAGGTTGGAGACGTGGCCGAGGGTGGCGATCTGCCGGCTGACCGCCTCGACCACGGCCGGGTGGGCGGTGCCGAGGGCGTTGACGGCGATGCCGCCGAGCAGGTCGGTGTACTCCTTGCCGTCGGCGTCCCAGAGCTTGACGCCCTCGCCGCGCACCAGCGGGATCCGGGGGGTGCCGTAGTTGTCGGTGAAGGCGTGCTGCCACCGGTCGGTGAGCTGCTCGTTGTGCGTCATGCCAGTCCCCCGGTCACGGTCGGCTCGTCGTCCGGCACGACCATCGTGCCGATGCCCTCGTCGGTGAAGATCTCCAGCAGCAGGCTGTGCTGCACCCGGCCGTCCAGGACGCGGGCGGTGCCCACGCCGGAGCGGACGGCGCGCAGGCAGCCCTCCATCTTGGGGAGCATGCCGCTGGCCAGGCCCGGCAGCAGTGCGTCCAGTTCGCTCGCGTTGAGCTGGCTGATCACGTCGTCGGAGTTCGGCCAGTCCTTGTACAGGCCCTCGACGTCGGTCAGCACCACCAGCATCTCGGCGCCGAGCGAGACCGCCAGGGCGGAGGCGGCGGTGTCGGCGTTGATGTTGTAGACGTGGCCGTCGGCACCGCGGGCGATCGAGGAGATGACCGGGATCCGGCCGTCCGCGATCAGTGCCTTCACGGCGCCGGCCTCGATGTTGACGATGTCGCCGACCAGGCCGATGTCGACCTGCTCGCCGTCCACCACGGCGTAGCGCTTGACCGCCGTCATGGTGTGGGCGTCCTCGCCGGTCATGCCGACGGCGAACGGGCCGTGCTCGTTGAGCAGGCCGACCAGCTCGCGCTGCACCTGGCCGGCCAGCACCATCCGGACCACGTCCATGGTCTCGGGGGTGGTGACCCGCAGGCCGTTGGTGAAGCTGGACTCCAGGCCCAGCCGGTCCAGTTGGGCGCTGATCTGCGGGCCGCCGCCGTGCACCACGACGGGGTGCAGTCCGGCGTAGCGGAGGAAGACGACGTCCTGGGCGAAGGCCGCCTTGAGGCTCTCGTCGACCATGGCGTTGCCGCCGAACTTGATCACGATGGTCTTGCCGTGGAAGCGCTCCAGCCAGGGCAGCGCCTCGATCAGCGTCATGGCCTTGGGCAACGCGGTGTTGTTGCGGGCCTGTTCGCCCTTGGGTGCGATCTGCACGGGATTCCCTCGTCGATGGGGGTCCCCCCGGCCGCAGGCGGGGGGAGGATGTCGCGGATCGGCGGCCGGCCGCTCGGCGGTGCGGCCGGGCCCGGGTGCCGCGGCTCAGCTGGAGTAGGCGCTGTTCTCGTGGACGTAGTCGGCGGTGAGGTCGTTGGTCCACAGCGAGGCGCTCGCCGTACCGGCGTTGAGGTTCGCGGTGATGACGACGTCACGGCCCTTCATGTCCACCAGGTCGCGGTCCTCGCCGACGCCGCCGTCCTGGCAGACCCAGACACCGTTGATGGCGACGTCGAGCCGGTCCGGCTCGAAGGTGGCGGAGGTGGTGCCGATCGCGGACAGCACCCGGCCCCAGTTGGGGTCCTCGCCGTGGATGGCGCACTTGAGCAGGTTGTTGCGGCTGATCGTCCGGGCGACCTCGACGGCCTCGTCCTCGGTGGCCGCGCCGGTGACGTCGATCCGGATGTCCTTGCTGGCGCCCTCGGCGTCGCCGATCAGCTGGCGGGCCAGGTCGGCGCTGACGGTGCGGACGGCCTCGGCGAACTCGGCCGCGTCCGGGGCGGTGCCGGAGGCGCCGGAGGCCAGCAGCAGCACGGTGTCGTTGGTCGACATGCAGCCGTCGGAGTCGATCCGGTCGAAGGTGGTGCGGGTGGCGCCGCGCAGGGCGGCGTCCAGGGCGGCGCTGTCCAGGTCGGCGTCGGTGGTGAGCACGACCAGCATGGTGGCCAGGCTCGGGGCGAGCATGCCCGCGCCCTTGGCCATGCCGCCGACCGTCCAGCCCGCCGGGCTGGTGACCTGCGCGGTCTTGTGCACGGTGTCGGTGGTCTTGATGGCGATCGCGGCGGACAACCCGCCGGTCTCGCTGAGCTCCCGGGCGGCCAGGGCGACACCGGGCAGCAGCACGTCCATCGGCAGCCGGACGCCGATCAGGCCGGTGGAGGCGACGGCGACCTCGCCGGCGCTGAGGTCCAGCTCGGCGGCGACCTTCTCCGCGGTGGCGTGGGTGTCCTGGAAGCCGGCCGGGCCGGTACAGGCGTTGGCACCACCGGAGTTGAGGACGACGGCGGAGACCCGGCCGCCCTTGAGGACCTGCTGGGACCAGAGCACGGGCGCGGCCTTGACCCGGTTGGCGGTGAAGACGCCGGCCGCGGCGTACGAGGGGCCGTCGTTGACCACCAGGGCGAGGTCCGGGGTGCCCGAGGCCTTGATGCCCGCGGTCACGCCGGCGGCCCGGAAGCCCTTGGCGGCGGTCACGCCGATGTCGGGGGTCACGCCGGTGTCGGGGGTGGTCACGGTGCGACTCCGTTCAGGGGAAGGCCCAGCTCCTCGGGCAGGCCGAGGGCGATGTTCATGCTCTGCACCGCGCCGCCCGCGGTGCCCTTGACCAGGTTGTCGATCGCGCTGATCGCGACGATCCGCCCGGCGGTGGCGTCCAGGGCGACCTGGACCAGGGCGGTGTTGGCGCCGTAGACGCTGCTGGTCTGCGGCCACTGCCCCTCGGGCAGCAGGTGGACGAAGGGCTCGTCGGCGAAGGCCTCGGCGTACGCGGCGCGCAGCTCCTCGGCGCTCACGCCCGGCTTGGCCTTGGCGGAGCAGGTGGCGAGGATGCCGCGCGGCATCGGGACGAGGGTGGGGGTGAAGGAGACGGTCAGCGGCTCGCCGGCCAGCGGGGTGAGGTTCTGCACCATCTCCGGGGTGTGCCGGTGCACGCCGCCGACGCCGTACGGGCTGACGCTGCCCATCACCTCGCTGCCCAGCAGGTGGGTCTTGGCGGCCTTGCCGGCGCCGGAGGTGCCGGAGGCGGCGACCACCACGGCCTCCGGCTCGGCGAGGCCGGCCGCGTAGGCCGGGAACAGCGCCAGGGAGACGGCCGTCGGGTAGCAGCCGGGCACGGCGATCCGGTTGCTGCCCTTCAACGCGTCGCGGTGGCCGGGGAGTTCGGGCAGGCCGTAGGGCCAGGTGCCGGCGTGGGCGGAGCCGTAGAACTGCTCCCAGTCGGCGGCGGCCTTGAGCCGGAAGTCGGCGCCGCAGTCGATCACCAGGACGTTCTGGCCGAGGGCTTCGGCGACGGCGGCGGACTGGCCGTGCGGCAGCGCCAGGAACACCACGTCGTGGTCGGCCAGCACCTCGGGGGTGGTGGGTTCGAGCACACGGTCGGCCAGCGGGATCAGGTGCGGCTGCAGCGCGCCGAGCCTGGTGCCCGCGTTCGAGCCGCCGGTCAGCGCCCCGATCTCCACCTCCGGGTGGCCGAGCAGCAGGCGCAGCACCTCACCGCCCGCGTACCCGCTCGCGCCGGCGACGGCGACTCGCAAAGCCATGGCTTCCTCCTTGGTCGTGGCATGAATATACGCGGGAGGGAAAATCCATGCAAGGCTGAGCCCGGCACCCCCGGGCTCCCCGCCGGTGCGACGGGCCCGGGCACCGGCGGACCGTGCCGCCGACGGCCCCCGGTCAGCGCTTCACGGCTCGCAGCACCACGAACTTCGGGTTCCCCGCGACGAGTTGGCAGTTGCCGAACAGCTTGCGCAGCTTGACGTGGTAGCCGAGGTGACGGTTGCCGACCACCCACAGCTCACCGCCGGGCCGCAGCGCCTGCCGGGCGCCGGTGAACATCCGCCAGGCGGTCGCGTCGGTGGTGGCCTGGTGGGAGTGGAACGGCGGGTTGTTGAGCACCAGGTCCACCGAGCCCGGGGCGAACACCGCCGGGTCGAGCGCGTCGGCGGTGCGGAACTCGGCCGGGGCGTCCGGGCCCAGATTGGCGCGGAAGGTCTCCTCGGCGGAGGCCACCGCCTGGTGGGACTCGTCCACGAACACCAGCTCCGCGCCCGGCCCGGCCAGCGCGGCCGCGGTGCCGACCACGCCGTTGCCGCAGCCGAGGTCCACCACCCGGTCGCCCGGGGCGGGCGTGGGCAGGTGGGCCAGGAAGAACCGGGTGCCGATGTCGAGCCGTTCGGCACAGAAGGTGCCCGCGTGGTTGACCACGGTGCGCCCGGCGGCGGGGCCGATGTCCGGCGGCAGCGCGTAGCGGTGCGGCCACGGGCTGGGGCCGGGGTCGAGCGCCGGGTCGGGGGTGCAGAAGATCAGCCGGGCCTTGCGGACGGCCAGCGAGGTGCGGGTCGGGCCGAGCACCTTCTCGAACAGCTGCAGGGTGGAGGTGTGGATCTCGGCGACCATGCCGGTGCCGATCACCACCGTGCCGGGGTGGAGGGCCGGGGCGAGCCGGTGCAGCTGGTCCTCCAGCAGGGCCAGGCTCTTGGGCACCCGCACCAGCAGGACGTCGATGCGCTCCGGCGGGGTGTCCCGGGTGGTGCGCAGCCGCTCCTCGTCGACGGCGGCGCCGGCCCGGGCGAGGTTCTCCCGGGTGGCCTGCCGGCCGAGGTGGGAGTCGCTGATCTGGACCGGTCCGTACGGTGCCAGCGCGGTGGCCAGCGCGCCCCAGCGGTCGCCGAGGACGGCGATCCGGCGGCCGGCCAGCTCGGTGGCGGCGCCGCCGGCGCTGTCGGCCTCGCCGGCGAGGTGGCGCAGCAGGTACTCGTCGGCGGCGTCCCAGGCCCGCAACCGCTCGCGGGGGTCCGCGGGGAAGCGGGTGAGGTCGAGGGAGCCCCAGGGGGTCGCGAAGGCGGTGGCCGAGGGTGACGAAGCGGGCGTGGTCTGCGGATTCATCGTGTTCTCAGGCTATCCGAAGGTCCGCCGGGGAACGGTTTCGGGCAGATACTGGAAGAGCCCGACCGAGAGGGGTGAGGGCGATGGACTGGAAGCTCGAAGTCGTGGTGGTCCCGGTGTCGGACGTGGACCGCGCGAAGCTCTTCTACGAGGAGCAGGCCGGCTTCACCGTGGACCACGACACCCGCCTGCGCGACGGGGTCCGGGTGGTCCAGCTGACTCCCCCCGGCTCACGCTGCTCGATCGTGGTCGGCGCCGGGGTGATCGAGTCGCCGCCCGGCTCGGTGAAGGGCCTCCAACTGGTGGTGCCGGACATCGAGAAGGCCCACGCGGAGCTCACCGCGCGGGGCGTGGTGGTCAGCCCCGTCCAGCACTTCGTGGCCGGAGCCCGGGTGAACGGGCACGGCGAGGCCTGGAACAACTTCGTGTTCTTCAACGACCCGGACGGCAACGGCTGGGCCGTCCAGGAAGTCCCCCTCGCGGCCTAGCCGGTGCGTCCGGTCCGGGCCGAGCCCGGACCGGACCTCGGCGTGGGTAGGCTCGCGGGATGGCTGAGGAACAGGGAAGCGTGCGGGTGGACGTCTGGATCTGGTCGGTCCGGCTGGCCAGGACGCGTGCGCTGGCGGCGGCGGCCTGCAAGGCCGGGCATGTCCGGGTGAACGGCGAGCGAGCCAAGCCGGCGCAGACCCTCAGGCCCGGGGACGAGGTCCGGGTCCGCGAGGAGGGGTACGAGCGGGTCGTCGTGGTGACCAAGCCGATCCGCAAGCGGGTCGGCGCCCCGGTCGCGGCGGAGTGCCTGGTCGACAACAGTCCGCCGCGGCCGCCGCGCGAGTTCGTGGCCCCGACCTTCGAACGGGACCGCGGCGCGGGGCGCCCGACCAAGCGGGAGCGCCGCGACCTGGACCAGCTGCGCGGCGGGCGGTAGCCGCTCGCACGGGGAAGGGCCTCACCCGGCGGCGGTGTCGCCTCGGAACCCCACACCGCCCGCCGCGCGCTGTCGCGTCAATTCCTCCCGGTACGCACCGGATGCGCGGCCTGCAGGGCGAGCCGCCGCGGGGCGTCCTCGCCGATCCGGGTGAGCAGGTCGTCCAGGGCGAGGAAGGCCTCCCAGCGCTCGCGGCCGGTGGCGGCGGCCAGCCGCTCGACCACCCGGTCCTCCAGGTCGCGGACCCGCTGGTTCTTCCAGGCCTTGTCGGCCAGGCTGACCAGCAGGTCCTCGGTGGTGGTGCCGGGCTCGCCCCAGCTCGCGTGGGTGCGGGCGAAGCGGGCCAGTTCCTCGGGGACGCCGCGGGCCGACAGCAGGGCGTGGCCCGCGGGTTCGTGCGCGGAGCCCGGGCCCGAGAGCTCCTCGGGGTGGACGACCTTGCCGATGTCGTGGGTGGCGGCGCCGTAGCGGACGGCGTGGTGGGTCGAAGGCCAGGCCCTCGGCGGCGCAGAACTCGACGACCTGCTCGGCGACCTGGTGCACCAGCGCGAGGTGGGCGACCAGTCGGGGCGGGGCGTCGACGCTCCGCAGCAGTTCGGCGACGTCGGTGGGCAGCGGCGGCAGGTCGGTGGTCACGCCGCAGGGTAGCCGGGAGGGTGAGGGATTGTCAGTGCCCGTACGTAGTCTGCTCGGTGTGGGGCGGCCGGCCCCCGGCGCCGGAGGGGGGCGCCGGGGCCGGTCGTCGTCACGGACCCACGAGTGGGCCGGGTCCGGTCACGGCTTGAGGGCGACGCCGGCGTAGGCGGAGACGTCCTGCCAGCCCTCGGGCAGTTCGGTGGTGCGCAGGTGGCCCGCGGTGGGGCGCCAGAGCGGGAGTTGGACGAGGCCGGGGCCGACGAACTCGAAGTCCCCGAAGAAGGGTTCGACGCCGGCCCGGGGCCGCAGGACCAGCGGCGCGCTGGCGCTCCGGTAGATCCGGGTGCCCTCGGCGGCGCTCTCGCGGGAGGCGAAGTCGGGGCTGCCGTGGGAGAGGATCAGGGCGCTGCCGGGGGCGAGCACCTCGCGCAGGGTGCGGACGATCTGCTGGGCGCCCTCCTCGTCGCGTATGAAGTGCAGGACGGCGACGAGCATCAGCGCGACGGGCTGGGACAGGTCGATGGCGGCGCCCAGCGCGGGGTGGCGCAGGATCGCCTCCGGGTCGCGCAGGTCGGCCTCGATGACCGAGGTGTGCCCGGCCGGGTGCCCGGCCAGCAGGGCGCGGGCGTGGGTGGCGACGATCGGGTCGTTGTCGACGTAGACGACCCGGGCGTCCGGGGCGACCCGCTGGGCGACCTCGTTGGTGGAGCCGACGGTCGGGATGCCGGTGCCGATGTCGACGAACTGGCGGATCCCCCGGCCCGCCGCGAACTCGACGGCCCGGCCGAGGAACTGGCGGTTGGTGCGGGCCAGCAGCGGCAGCGCCGGGTAGGCGGCGATGGCGGCCTGGGCGGCCTTGCGGTCGGCCTCGAAGTTGTCCTTGCCGCCCAGGTAGTAGTCGTACATCCGGGCGGTGTGCGGGATGCCGGTGTCGAGCTCGCTCGGCGGCTGCCAGTCGTCCGCTCTGGCCCACTCCCAGCCGGTGCGGGTGTCCTGGTCGACGGCCGCGGTGTCCTCGTGGTGCATCATGTTCCGCCCCCAATGCGCAATGCCGGAATGTGCCTACTGCCCCGTAACACGCGGTGCGCGGTGATCGTATCCAACGACACGCCGTGGAAACAGCGGGAGTTCAGGTTCCTGCAACACCCGGAAGACGGAGTGTGTGCACGTCAAGGACGGTGCGTCGGACGGCGTCGGACGGCGCTGCCGGATCGCCGGGAGGGTCCGTCCTCTCTATGCTGGCTGCCGATGACTGCCGACCGCCGCACCGTACTGCGCACCGCCGCCAAGCTGGCCGCCCTGTCCGCCGCCGGCGGACTCCTCACCTCCTGCGGCAGCGGCACGCCCCGCCGGGCCGACACCGGGACGCTCGCCGCGCACCCCGGCAGTGTCGACCCGCAGCACACCACCGACCCGGCCTGGAACGGCGGCGAGGGGCCCGCCTCCCCCGCCCCGACCACCCCGGGCGCCGCGGGCGAGCCGCAGCCCGGCGGCGAACCGACCCCGGCCGCCGCCCAGGCCTCGGCGCCGGCCTCCGCCCCGCCGACCCCGCCCGTCCTGACGCCGCTGGCGGCCGGCACCCCGTACGAGGTGGTGTACGGGCCGCGCACCGGCAAGAACGTGGCGCTCACCGTCCACGGCAGCGGCGACCCGAAGCTCGCCACCACCCTGCTGGAGGCCGCCGAGCAGCGCGGCGTCAAGCTGACCGTGATGGCGGTCGGCAGCTGGCTGGACCAGCAGCCGCAGATGGCCCGGCGGATCCTGGACGGCGGCCACGAACTGGGCAACCACACCCAGAACCACCTCAACATCTCCGCGATGACACCGGACCAGGCCCGTGCCGAGATCGCCCAGTGCGCCGACCGGCTGACGAGGCTGACCGGCTCGATGGGCCGCTGGTTCCGCCCCTCCGCCGCGCAGTACGCCACCTCGATGGTGCGCGACCAGGCCAAGGCCGTCGGCTACGAGCACGTGCTGTCCTTCGACGTCGACCCGCGGGACTACAACGACCCGAGCGCCGCCGAGCTCCAGCGCCGGGTGCTGGGCTCGGTGCGCGGCGGCTCGGTGGTGGCCCTGCACATGGGGCACCAGTGCACCATCGACGCGCTGCCCGCGATCCTGGACGGGCTGGCCAAGGCGGGGCTCAAGCCGGTCACCGCCAGCCAGCTGTGTGCGTGACCGGCCCCGACCGGAACTCCCCGCCCCCGACTGAGCTCCCGCCGAAGCCGGTCAGGCCATCGGGTCGTCGTCCTTGTACGGGCGCAGCCGCAGCGTCCGGGCGTCCACCGCGCGGATCGCGTCGGCCCGGGCGACCAGCTCCGCCAGGTCGTCCCGCCCGGCGTGGATGAACCGCCCGTGCAGCGCGTCGAAGCGGCCGCGGGCGGCGTCCACGGTGACGGCGACCATGTACGGGATCGAGCCCCAGGCCTTCATGTCCCGGAACATCGGCATCCCCGCGGTCATGTCGGTGGCCACCGCGCCGGGGCTGATGTCGAGCACCACGACGTCGTGCTCGGCCAGCGTGTCCGCCATGTTGTCGGAGAGCTGGAGCAGCGCGCCCTTGGAGGTCGCGTACGCGGTGTAGTGGCCGTCCGGGCGCAGCGCGAAGCCGGAGTTGAGGTTGACCACCCGGCCGCTGCGGCGGGCGACCATGCCGGGCAGGACGCAGCGCAGCAGGTTGTAGGGGCCGCGCAGGTTGGTCTCGATCACCTGCCACCACTGGTTGGGGTCGGTCTCCCAGAGCGGCACCTCGGCGCGGTCGACCAGGCCGGCGTTGTTGACCAGCAGGTCGATCGGGCCGAGGTCGCGCTCGACCAGCCGGACGGCCTCCCGGACCGAGCCGGGGCGGCAGACGTCCGCGGTGACGGCGACGCCCCGGGAGCCGTGCTTGACGCACTCCTTGAGGGTGTCGGTCAGCGTCTCGTGGGTGCGGCCGACCAGGCCGACGGCCATGCCCTCGGCGGCCAGGCCGACGGCGATCTCGCGGCCGATGCCCCGGCCGCCGCCGGTGACCAGGGCGACCTGTCCTGTGAGCGATCCCGTCGGCACCGTGTGCTCCCTTCCCGTCCCCGGCCCCCGTCTGCGGCATTCTGTCCGGCGGCGGGCGGCGGCGGGCCCGGGCGCACCCGGCGGGCGGTGCGGCCTCACCCGATCGGGGGGCCGTCCGGGCTGGCACTGTGCCGGGGAGGGGGTGACCTACTGGCGAGTACGGAGTAGTAACGTCGTCGGGGCGGTGACCGGTGCACCCATTCCGGTACACCGACCCGTTGACCAGCGAGCTCGCTGGGCCACCAGTTCGCTGGGCGACCCCCAGCACCACCGAAGGGCAACTGAGTGAGTGACATCGCACGCGTCGGAGTAGTCGGCTGCGGTCTCATGGGGTCGGGCATCGCCGAGGTCTTCGCCCGGGCCGGACTGGACGTCCTGGTGTCGGAGGCCAGCGGTGAGGCGCTGGAGTTCGGCCGCACCCGGCTGACCAACTCCCTGGACACGGCGGTCAAGCGCGGCAAGCTGAGCCCCGAGCAGCGGGACGAGGCGCTGTCCCGGCTGTCCTTCACCACCGACCTGTCCGACTTCGCCGACCGCGACCTGGTGGTCGAGGCGGTCGCCGAGCGCGAGGACATCAAGGTCAAGATCTTCCAGACCCTGGACCAGGTCGTCGAGCGCCGGGACGCGATCCTGGCCTCCAACACCTCCTCGATCCCGATCGTGAAGCTGGCCGCCGCCACCTCCCGCCCGGAGCAGGTCATCGGCCTGCACTTCTTCAACCCGGCGCCGGTGCAGAAGCTGGTCGAGGTCATCCCGACCCTGACCACCTCGGCGACCACCACCGAGCGGGTCGAGGCCTTCGCCACCCAGGCCCTCGCCAAGGAGCCGATCCGGGCCCGCGACCGGGCCGGCTTCGTGGTCAACGCCCTGCTCGTGCCGTACCTGCTGTCCGCGGTGCGGATGTTCGAGTCGGGCGTGGCCACCGCCTCCGACATCGACAAGGGCATGGAGGCCGGCTGCGCCCACCCGATGGGCCCGCTGCGGCTGTGCGACCTGATCGGCCTGGACACCATCGTCTCGATCGCCGAATCGATGTACGACGAGTACAAGGAGCCGCTGTACGCCGCTCCCCCGCTGCTGTCCCGGATGGTCGACGCCGGCCTGCTGGGCCGCAAGTCCGGCCGCGGCTTCTACGACTACACCGCGAGCGCCTGAGCCCGGACGTGAGGGGCGGGCCCGTACCGGTCTCCGGTACGGGCCCGCCCCTTTTCCGACCGCCCCGCGGCCCGCGCTACTTGACCCCGGCCTCCGCGCAGGCCTGGGCGTACTGCGGGGTGCAGATGTCGGACGCCTTGTAGAGCCCGCCGTCGACGACCGTCGCCTCCACCTTCGCCTTGGTCACCACGATCGGGGTGAGCAGCAGCGAGGGGATCTTCAACCCGCCGCTGTCGGTGAGCGTGGCGGCGGTGGTGCTGATGTCCATGCCCTCGGCCAGCTGGACGGCGATGCTGCCCGCCGCGTCCGTCTCGGGCTTGTACGGCTTGTAGATGGTGTACGCCTGCTCGCCGGTGAGCACCCGGCGGACGGCGTCGAGGGAGGCGTCCTGGCCGCCGACCGGCACGTTCTTGAGGCCCGCGGCCTTCAGGGCCTCGATGACGGCGGCGGCCATGCCGTCGTTCGCGGCGTAGACGGCCTGGATGCCGTTCTTCCCGAGGCTCTGGATGGCCTCGTTCGTCTTCGCGGTGGCCACGTCCGGCTTCCACTCGCCGGACTGCTCGTAGGCGATCTTGACCCGGCCGTCCAGCGCGAGGTGCGCGCCCGCCTTGAACTGCGCGGCGTTGGGGTCGGACTCGGCGCCGTCGATCATCACGACGTTGGCCGAGGAGGCCTTCGGGCCGAGTGCGTCGAGCAGGGACTGGCCCTGGAGCTGACCGGTCTGCTGGTTGTCGAAGGAGACGTACGCGGCGACCTTGCCCTGGGCCAGCCGGTCGTAGGCGACGACCTTCACGCCCTTGGCGTTGGCGGCGTCCACCCACGGTGCGGTGAGCTTGGCGTCGACCGGGTCGAGCAGGATGACCTTCACGCCCTTGGCGAGCAGGTCGTCGAACTGCTTCTTCTGGACGGTCGCGTCGCCTCCCGCGTTGGCGTAGCTCACCGTGCACTTGGTGCAGAGGCCCGTCACCGTCTGCTCGATCAGGGGCTTGTCGAACGCGTCGTACCGGGTGGAGGACGCGCTCTCCGGCAGCAGCAGCCCGATGCCCTCGCCGCCACCCCCGCTCCCGCCCGCCGCCGGCGCCTGTCCCGCCACCGTCTGGCCGCAGGCCGTGAGGGCGAGTGCGAGCGACACGGTGGCCGTGCCCGCGGCCGCGAGACGCATGGGTCTGATCATGATCGGTGGTGCCTCCTGTACTGCGCCGCAACCCTGCGGCAGGGGACGGAGTCAAGCGCCACCGGGCGAATGCGTCAATGCGGGAGGGATCGTTCGTTATGCCCCTGCTCGATTCGTTACGGGATGAACAGGACTTTCACAGTCCCTTGGGCTTTTCGCGGGGGGGGGGTGATCAAAACGGGGGGGATCAGAACGGAGGTGATCGAAACGCCGAGGTGGCGGAAACCCGGGGAAACGGGCTCCCGCCACGGCGTCGGCCCGGGCGTCAGCTGTTGATGCTGTAGCTGTCGCCGTAGACCTTCCACTTGAGCGGCGGGTTGAGGTCGAAGTTCTTGGCGTTGAGGAACACCGACTGCTCGGTGTCGACCCGGCTGGTGTCGGAGTGCGCGGCCTCCTTCTTCATGACCACCTTGCGGGCGTCCAGGAAGGCCTTGAGGTAGGTGGCCTCGTCGCCGCCCTGGGCGGGCGTCCTCGCCTTCTTCATCGCGGCCGCGCGGATGCCCCCGAAGCTGTCGGAGCTGTTGCCGGGGCCGTGCATCACGATGGCGTCGTAGTAGGCGAACTGGCCGAGCGCGCGCAGGCCGTCGGCCTTGGCCTGGTTGACGGCGGGGTTGAAGTACACCCGGTCGCGCTCGTCGTTCTGGGCCTGCTGGAAGGTCTGGTCCTTGGCGGCGGCGGCCCAGTCCTTGACGAAGGCGTCGCCGAGGCCGGAGTGCGAGGCGCTGCCGTTGACCTTCTTCAGCGCGGGCAGGTACTTGGCGAGGACGTTGCCGGGCTTGAGGTCGGTGTAGTGCTGGACCAGGTCCAGCATGTCGCCGGTGCCGGAACAGAAGCCGATGATGCCGGCGGTGTAGCCGCGGCCGTCACCGATGTCCTCGATGTACTTGTACTGGGCCTTCCAGTCCAGCGAGGAGTTCTCCGCACTGGACACCAGCTGCATCGCGATGTCCTTCTTGTGCGGGTCGTCGAGGCCGACGCCCTTGAGCTGGACGGAGGCCGCGGGGGCGGCCTGGGCGGCCGAGGCGGCCGCGACGGTGAGGGGCGCGGCCACCAGGGCGGCGGCGAGGGCTATGTGGAGGGCGCGACGGGGCTGGGGACGCATGGGACGCTCCGGTTCCTCGATGGGTTAGGAAAGCTTCCTAACGAGAAGGAAACGCCCGGAACCGCCGCCGCCGCAAGGGTTTTGACGAAAACACTTCAAACAATCAAGGGCGGCGCAGGTCAGACCGCCCGCCGCCGCACCCACCAGACCGCCGCCGCGCACAGCGCCACCGCGAGCAGGGTCGTCCAGCCGAACTCGATCCACTGGAACGGCCAGAACCGGTCCGCCGGTTGGTACACCTCGTGCATGGTGTACCCGCCGTCGTGCACCAGGGACTGGAGGTGGGCGTAGTCGCCGCCGAGGTTGTAGAAGTCCGCCTCGGAGAGCCGGTTCCCGGCCGGGTCCGAGTACCAGACGCTCAGCACCCAGCGGTCGTCCACCGCGAGGGACGTCATGGCGCGCACCGGCTCGTCCAACGGGGCCATGTAGTGCGAGCGCACGGCCACGGCGAGGAACGGCAGGGCGACCGAGGCCGCCAGACCCAGGCCCACCGCGAGCACGGTGCGGCGCAGCACCGCGCCGGCCAGCGCCGCGACCCCGAAGGCCACCAGCACCCGCCCGACCAGCACCGGCGACGCCTGCACGAAGAGGTCCGGGTGGAACTGTCCGCCCAGCAGCTCCAGCGGTGCGTTCCACCAGCGCAGCACCAGCCCGAACAGCGCCGCCACCACGGCCAGCACCGCGCCGCCCAGCACCAGGCCGCCCGCCGTCCAGCGGGTCCGCCCGGCCCCCTGGGTCCAGGCGAAGCGCACCGTGCCGTGCTCGAACTCCCGCGCCAGCAGCGGGCCGCCGAGGAAGGCACCGAACATGCCGCCCAGGACGTAGGACACGTTGCCGAGCATCGGCATGGTGTCGGCGTACTGGTGCAGGAACCGCTTGAACGTGGCCGCGCAGGCGGCGGTGGTCGGATCGCAGGAGCCCGCGCCGGTGCGGTCCAGGCCGTCGTGCAGGTACCAGCCGTGCAGCAACAGGGCGACGGAGACCACGCCCATCACCGCGAGCAGGGTCAGCAACGCGGGCCGGTGGCGCAGCCCGGCGGCCCGCAGCACGGCGGAGCGGGGCGGGGCGAGGGTGGTGGCGCTCATGACGGTACCTTCTGGTTCGTACGGACGGCCCCGCGCGGGCCGGGCAGCGCGGAGGCGGTCGGCTCGCGCAGGTAGGCGAGCACCAACTCCTCCAGGCCGATGCGCTGTTGGCGCCAGCCGGCGGAGACCGGCGCGTCCGGGCCGCCGGTGCGCACCAGCAGGTGGGACTGGGCGCCGGCCCGGCGGTCGCGGACCACCGGCAGCCGCTCGGCGACCGCGTCGGCCTCGGCGGTGGGGCCGGTGAGCATCCGGTGGCCGCCGACCAGGTCGTCCACCTCCCCGGACACCTGGACCCGGCCGCCGGTCAGCACCACCAGGTAGTCGCAGCTCTGCTCCAGCTCGTTGACGGCGTGCGAGGAGAACAGCACCGAGAGGCCGTCCTCGGCCACCGCGGTCAGCAGCACGGCCATGAAGTCGTGCCGGGCGAGCGGGTCGAGCGCGGCCAACGGCTCGTCCAGGAGCAGCAGTTCTGGCCGTTTGGCGAGGGCCAGGGCGAGCGAGACCTGCGCCTGCTGGCCGCCGGAGAGCCGGCCGTACTTGCGGTCCATCGGGATGCCGAGGCCGTCCAGGTGGGTGCGCGCCCGGGCGTCGTCCCAGCGCCGGTTGAGGTGGCGGCCCATCGCGAGCAGATCGCGCACGGGCAGGCCGGGGTAGAGCGCGGCGTTCTGGGCGACGAAGCCGATCCGGTCCAAGGCCCGCGGCGAGCCGGGGAGTTGGTCGCCGAGGACGGTCATCGCGCCCTCGCTCGGCAGGGTCAGCCCGGCGGCCAGGCTGAGCAGGGTCGTCTTGCCGGCGCCGTTCGGGCCGACCAGTGCGACCACGTGCCCGGCCGGGACGGCCAGGTGGCAGTCCCGCAGCGCCCAGGAGCGGCGGTAGCGCTTGCCGATCCCGCCGCAGTCGATCACGGTGTCCGCGGCCGTCACGCCACCACCCCGTCCCGGCCCTCGCGCAGGTCGCGCAGCGCGTCCTCGAACACCGCGACCATCCCCCCTTCGTCCAGCCCGGCGGTCCGCGCCGAGCGCATCCAGTCCAGCAGCCCCCGCCGCAGCGCGGCCCGTTCGCGCAGCGGCACCACTCCGGCGGGCAGCCCGCGCACGAAGGTGCCCTGGCCGCGCCGTCCGACCGCCAGGCCGCGGTGCTCCAGCTCCCGGTAGGCCTTGAGCACGGTGTTGGGGTTGATCGCCAGCCCGGCGACCACCTCACGCACCCGGGGCAGCTGGTCCCCCTCCGCCAACCAGCCCATCCGCAGCGCCTGTTCGACCTGCTGCACGAGTTGCAGGTAGGTCGGGACGCCGGAGGCCGGGTCCAGGCGGAACTCGATCGGAGAGGGCTGGTCAGCGCCTTTATCTAGTTCCATAGGTAAAGAGATAAACGATCGGATGACAGGCCGTCAACCCAAGGAAACGCAAAGGGCCCCGTCCGGACCGAAGCGGTCCGGACGGGGCCCTGTCAGGCCCTGACGGCGGATCAGGCGCCGCGCAGCACCGCGCCGGTGCGGGTGACGGCCTCGGCGACGGCCGCCTCGCGGGCGGCGGTGGCCTCGTCGGCGGTCAGGGTGCGGTCGGCCGCGCGGAAGCGCAGCGCGTAGGCCAGCGACTTCTTGCCCTCGCCGACCTGTTCGCCGGTGAACACGTCGAACAGCCGGATGGCCTCCAGCAGTTCGCCCGCACCCGAACGCAGCGCGGCCTCGACCTCGGCGGCCGGGACGGCGGTGTCGACGATCAGCGCGACGTCCTGGGTGGCCACCGGGAAGCCGGAGACCGCCGGGCCGTCGACCTTCGCCGGGCCGTCGGCCGTCAGCAGGTCGATGTCGAGCTCCATCGCCGCCGTACGGGCCGGCAGGCCCAGCGACTTGACCACCCGCGGGTGCAGCTCACCCGCGTGACCGACCACCCGGTCGGTGCCGGCCACGACCAGCTCGGCGCAGCGGCCCGGGTGCCAGGGCGCCAACTGGCCCTGGCAGACGGTCAGCTCGACGCCGGCCGCGCGGGCCACCGTACGGGCCGCCTCGACGGCGTCCGCCCAGGAGGCCTGGTCGCCCTTGCCCCACCAGCCGGACGGCAGCCGCTCGCCCGCGAGGGCGACGGCGACCCGGCGCGGCTGGTCCGGCAGCGCGGCGTCCAGCTCGGCCAGCTCGGCGTCGCTCGGCCGGCGGTCGACGGCCGGGCGCGGGGCCACCGAGAGCTCGTCCTTGGGCAGGAACACCGTGCCGGTCTCGAAGACCGCCAGGTCGGTGTTGCCCCGGCCGATGTTGCGGCGCAGCGTGCCGAGCAGGCCCGGCAGCATCGTGGTGCGCAGCGACGGTTCCTCGTCGTTGAGCGGGTTGACCAGCTTGACCGTACGGCGGCGGCGGTCCTCCGGCTCCAGGCCGAGCGCCTCGAAGGCGGCCTCGCCGAGGAACGGGTAGTTGTTGACCTCCACGTAGCCGGCCCCGGCCAGCGCCACGCCGATCCGGCGGTGCACCCGCTGGGCCTCGGTCAGGCCCTTGCCCGGCGGGACGTTCGGCATCCGGGCGGGGACGTTGTCGTAGCCCTCCAGCCGGATGACCTCCTCGGCGAGGTCGTACGGGTCGGTGAGGTCGGGCCGCCAGGTCGGCGGGGTGACCTCCAGGACGTCGGCGCCCGCGACCGAGCAGCCGATCTCCTGCAGCCGCCGGGTGACGCTCTCGCGGCCGTACACCGTCCCGGCGACCCGGTCCGGCAGGTCGGCGGCGATGGTGATGGTGCGCAGCGGGTGCGGGGCCGCGATGTCGGTGACCCCGGCCTCCGCGGTGCCGCCGGCGATCAGCACCAGCAGGTCGACGGCGCGCTGCGCGGCGGCGCGGGTGGCCTCCGGGTCGACGCCGCGCTCGAAGCGCTTGGACGCCTCGGAGGGCAGCTTGTGCCGCTTGGCGGTGCGGGCGATGGAGACCGGGTCGAAGTGCGCGGCCTCGATGATCACCTCGGTGGTGCCCGGGCCGGCGGCCGGGTCGAGGATCTCGGTGGAGGCGCCGCCCATGACCCCGGCCAGGCCGATCGGGCCGCTGGTGTCGCAGATCAGCAGGTCCTCGGCGGCGAGCTTGCGCTCGACCCCGTCGAGGGTGGTGAGGAGCTCGCCCTCGGCCGCCCGGCGGACCGTGATCGGGCCGGCCACGCGCTGCTTGTCGTAGGCGTGCAGCGGCTGGCCGACCTCCAGCATCACGTAGTTGGTGATGTCGACGGTCAGCGAGATCGGGCGGATGCCCGCCTTCTGGAGGCGGCGCTGCAGCCAGATCGGGGACTTGGCGGTCGGGTCGACGCCGACGACCGTGCGGGCCACGAAGCGGTCGCAGCCGGCCGGGTCGTTGACCTTGACCAGGTAGCCGAAGGAGTTGGCCGGCGGCACGTCGAGCAGCGCCGGGTCGGCCAGCGGCAGCCCGTACGCGGCGGCGGCCTCCCGGGCCACGCCGCGCATCGACAGGCAGTAGCCGCGGTCCGGGGTGACGGCGATGTCCAGCACGTCGTCGACCAGCTGGAGCAGCTCGATGGCGTCCGTGCCGGGCTCGTACTCCGGCGGGAGCACGATGATGCCGTTGTGGTCGTCGCCCATGCCCAGCTCGCGGGCGGAGCAGATCATGCCGGCCGAGGTCTGGCCGTAGGTCTTGCGGGCCGCGATCGGGAACGGGCCGGGCAGCACGGCGCCGGGGAGCACGACGACGACCTTGTCGCCGACGGCGAAGTTGGTCGCGCCGCAGACGATCTCCTGCGGCTCACCGGTGCCGTTGGCGTCGCCGACGTTGACGAAGCAGTGCCGGATCGGCTTCTTGAAGCCGGACAGCTCCTCGATGGAGAGCACCTCGCCGACCACCAGCGGGCCCTTGAGGTCGGCGCCGATCTGCTCGACGGTCTCGACCTCCAGGCCGGCCCGGACCAGGCGCTCGGCCACGTCACGGCCGGTCTCGCCGGCCGGAAGGTCGACGTACTCGCGCAGCCAGGAAAGCGGGACGCGCATCAGATCTCCATCCCGAACGGGAGGGTGAAGCGCACGTCACCCTCGACCATGTCGCGCATGTCGGCGACGTTGTGACGATTCATCAGGATCCGCTCCAGGCCCAGGCCGAAGGCGAACCCGCTGTAGCGGTTCGGGTCCACGCCGCAGGCGACCAGCACCCGCGGGTTGACCACGCCGCAGCCGCCGAGCTCGATCCAGCCCTCGGAGGAGCAGGTGCGGCACGGGCGGTCCGGGTTGCCGACGCTCTCGCCGCGGCACACGAAGCACTGCAGGTCGATCTCGGCGCTCGGCTCGGTGAACGGGAAGTACGAGGGGCGCCAGCGCAGCTCCAGGCCGCCGCCGATCAGCTTCTCGACCAGCACCTCGATGGTGCCCTTGAGGTCGGCGAAGGTGATGCCCTCGTCGACGGCGAGGCCCTCGACCTGCCGGAACACCGGGGTGTGGGTGGCGTCCAGCTCGTCCGTCCGGTAGACCCGGCCGGGGCAGACCACGTAGACCGGGGGCTCGCGGTCGAGCAGGGTGCGGGCCTGGACCGGGGAGGTCTGGGTGCGCAGCACCACGCCGGAGTCGGCGGAGCCGTCCGGGGCCTGCACGAAGAAGGTGTCCTGCATCGAGCGGGCCGGGTGGTCCGGGCCCAGGTTGAGGGCGTCGAAGTTCAGCCACTCGGCCTCGACCTCGGGGCCCTCGGCCACCTGGTAGCCCATCGCGACGAAGGTGTCCTCGATGCGCTCGGCCAGCGTGGTCAGCGGGTGCCGGGCGCCGCGCGGTGCGCGGTCGTACGGCAGCGTGACGTCCACCGCCTCCTCGACCAGCACGCGGGCGTCCCGCTCCGCCTCCAGCTCCGCCTGCCGCTTGGCCAGCGCCTGGTTGACGGCGCCGCGGGCCTGGCCGATCAGCTTGCCTGCGGCGGCCTTGGCGTGCGGCGGGAGGGCGCCGATCTCGCGGTTGGCGAGCGAGAGCGCGGAACGGTCGCCGGTGTGGGCGACCTTCGCCTGCTTCAGCTCGTCCAGGGAGCCGGCGGCGGCGAAGGCGGCGATCGCCTCGTCGCGCGCCTGCTCCACCACCTCGGGCTTGAGGGCCTCGACCTCGACCGGGTCGTACGACTTGTTGGGTGCCGACATCTCTATCTTCCCGTGCTCCTGCTCGTCCGTGCTCAGGTGTGTGGGCTCGCCTTCGCGTCACGCCCGGCGGGGCCGGGGCGCGGGCAGCCGTTCTCCGTGCTCACGGGGAGTGGTGTCCACGGCACAGCCGCACAGGGCGTTGCGCAACGCCAAAGGTCGAGTGTAGTCGCAGCGCGTAGCGCGACTGCCGTCAAGCCCGCCCGGGGCCGACCTCAGGGGCTGCTCAGAGCATGAAGTCGGGGATGCCGGCGGGCAGGATAAATCGGAACCTGGCCCCGCCGCCGGGGGCGCGGTCGACCCGGATCGAGCCGCCGTGGGCCTCCACGACGCCCTTCACGATGTAGAGGCCCAGGCCGGTGCCACCGCGCTTGGAGCCCCGCCAGAAGCGGGTGAAGACGCGCGGCATCGACTCCTCGGGGATGCCGCTTCCTTCGTCGCTCACGGTGACCGCAGTGCCTTCCACGATGCGGGGAGGGGTGCCGGAGCGCTCCCAGACGGGCGCCTCGACGACCTCCTTGGCCGGTGCCACCTCGATGGTGACAGTTCCCTCGCCGTGCCGCACCGCGTTTTCCAGCAGGTTCCCCAGCACCTGGTCGACCTTGTCCGGGTCCGCCCACAGCACGGTCAGCGGCTCGCTGATCCGGATGTCGAAGCGCTCCTCGGGGATCCCGGTGGCGACCTTGCGCTCGACGTGCCGGCGCACCGCGGCCGCCAGGTCGACGACCTGCTTGCGCAGCTCCAGCCGCCCGGCGTCGATCCGGGAGATGTCCAGCAGCTCGGCGATCAGCCGGGTGACCCGGTCCGCGTCGGCGTCCACCGTCTCCAGCATCAGCCGCTTCTGCCCGTCGGTGAACCGCTCCCACTTGGCCAGCAGCGTCGCCGTGAAGCCCTTGACACTGGTCAGCGGGGAGCGCAGCTCGTGCGCGACGGTGGCGATCAGCTCGGCGTGGCTGCGCTCGGTGCGGCGCCGGGCCTCGGTCCCGCGCAGGGCGATCACCAGGCGCTCCAGCGGCCCCTGGGGCACCGCCCGGACGTACCGGGCGGAGACCAGCACCTCGCGGCCGCCGGGCAGCAGCAGGTTGCGCTCGGGCTGGCGGGTACGGATCGCCAGGCCGCCGTACGGGTCGGTCAGCTGCCACCAGCGGCGGCCGTCCAGGTCCTCCAGCGGCAGGACGTCCTCCAGCGCGCTGCCCAGCGCGGCGTCCGGGAGCACGCCGGTGAGCCGGGCCGCGGCCCGGTTGAAGCGAACCACCCGGCCCAGCGCGTCGGCGACCACCAGGCCGTCCGGCAGGTCGTCCGGGTCGAGCTCGGGTCCGCTGCCGACCATGGGTTGCCTCCCCGATTACCCACCGTGCCGTTCCCCCCACCGAGGCAGACCCTAGCGCCTCCCAGGCCCCCGTAGTAGGGCTTGCAACGTGAGAACGCCGCGCGCCCGGGGCAGATCAGCCGTTCGAGCGGCAGCCGCCGGGCGACCGCTGGGCCCGGGCCGAGGCGTACAGGCAGACGGCCGCGGCGGTGGCCAGGTTGAGGCTCTCGGCGTGCCCGTGGATCGGGACGCGCACGACCTCGTCGGTGAGCGCGCGGGTCTCCTCCGGGAGCCCCCACGCCTCGTTGCCGAACACCCACGCGCCGGGCGCGCCCAGCGTGCCCTCGTCCAGCTCCCGGTCCAGGTCGCGCTCCCCCGCGCCGTCCGCGGCGAGCACCCGGATCCCGGCCGCGCGCAGCTGCCCGACCGCCTCCTCGACCGGCACGCCGACCGCCACCGGCAGGTGGAACAGGCTGCCGACGGAGGCCCGGACGGCCTTGGGGTTGTACAGGTCCACCGAGGCGTCGGTGAGCACCACGGCGTCCGCGCCGGCCGCGTCGGCGGTGCGCAGCACCGTCCCGGCGTTCCCGGGGTCGCGCACGTGGGCGAGGATCGCCACCAGCTTCGGCCGGGCCGCCAGGACCTCGGCGAACGGGGTGTCGATGAAGCGGCAGAGCGCCACGATCCCCTGCGGGGTCACCGTGTCGCAGATGTCGGCGATCACCTCGTCGGTGGCGGTCAGCACCGGCACCCCCTCGGCCAGGGCCGCCTCGACGATGTCCGCGTGCCGCTCGGCGGCCTCCAGGCCCACGTACACCTCGACCACGGCGTGCTCGTCCGTCCCCGGCAGCCGGCCGAACGCGACGGCCTCCCGGACGGCCTGCGGGCCCTCGGCCAGGAAGCGGCGCTCCTTGGTGCGCT
The DNA here is from genome assembly GCF_042266305.1 of Kitasatospora sp. NPDC056076. Lineage (NCBI taxonomy): Bacteria > Bacillati > Actinomycetota > Actinomycetes > Kitasatosporales > Streptomycetaceae > Kitasatospora > Kitasatospora sp. NPDC056076. The sequence continues at coordinate 79,275 of NZ_JBHJWG010000025.1, read as the reverse complement.
GGTTCCGCTTGGCGAGCCGGCGGGCGGCGACGACGCGCGGCGAGCGCAGGGAGGTGAGCAGGGGGGTCTCGGTGGTCGACATGGTCTCGTTCTCTGGAGGCGCCGTCGGCTGACGGAGGCTGACGGAGGCTGGAGGTGGGGGGAACGCAGAACCGGACCCGCAGGAGAGCCTGCGGGTCCGGTCAGAGCTCAACCGATCTCGGAAGATCAGGCGGCGTCGGCGGCAGCCTTCGGGGCGTTCACGTCGGCCGGCAGCGCCTTCTGGGCGACCTCGACCAGGGAGGCGAACGCACCCGGGTCGTTGACGGCCAGGTCGGCCAGCATCTTGCGGTCGATCTCGACGCTGGCGGCCTTGAGGCCCTGCACGAAGCGGTTGTAGGTGATGCCGTTGGCACGGGCCGCAGCGTTGATGCGCTGGATCCACAGCTGACGGAAGTCGCCCTTGCGCTTCTTGCGGTCGTTGAAGTTGTAGACCAGCGAGTGGGTGACCTGCTCCTTGGCCTTGCGGTACAGGCGCGAGCGCTGGCCACGGTAGCCGCTGGCGCGCTCCAGGATGACCCGGCGCTTCTTGTGGGCGTTGACTGCCCGCTTGACGCGTGCCACTTGATTACTCCTTGGGTTGGACCACGGACTACTTCACGTGGTCCGTCATTCGAATGGGTCGGGAAGGATCAGCTGCCCCGCACACGGCTCGCACCGGGCGGGAGGGCGATCACTTGCCGAGAAGCTTCTTGATCTTCTTGGCGTCAGCGGGGGCCAGCTCGACGGTCCCGGCCAGCTTGCGGGTCAGCGTCGAGGGCTTGTGCTCCAGGAGGTGGCGGCGGCCGGCGCGCTCGCGCAGCACCTTGCCAGAGCCACTGATCTTGAAGCGCTTGCTGGCGCCACTGTGCGTCTTCTGCTTCGGCATTTCGCCGTATCTCCTCGTCAGTCCCGTCCACGCCCGCGCGACCTGCGCCGCGCGGGCGTGAACTGGATGGATCTGTGGTGACCGGGCGGGACGCCCCGTCACCCTGGGGGCCGAACCCGGACAGTGAGCCTTGCGGCTCAGGCGCCCTGGGAAGCGGCCGGCTGCTCGACCGGGGCCTCGGCCTCGGCGGCCGGCTCCTCGGCCGGGGCGTCCTGCGCCTCGGTCTCGGCGTCCTCGACCTCGGCGTCGTCGACCACCAGGTCGTCGGCCAGCAGGTCGTCGGCCAGCAGGTCGTCGTCGTCCGCGGCGGCGTCGGAGCCGGGGGTCCGGCCCAGTCGCTCGGCCTTGCGGGCGTCCGCGAGGGCGCGGGCCTCGGCCATCGCCTCGGTCTTCTTCTTGTGCGGGCCAAGAACCATGATCATGTTCCGGCCGTCCTGCTTCGGCGAGGACTCGACGAAGCCCAGGTCCTGGACGTCGTCGGCGAGCCGCTGCAGCAGACGGAAGCCCAGCTCGGGGCGGGACTGCTCACGACCACGGAACATGATCGTGATCTTGACCTTGTCGCCCTGCTTGAGGAACCGGACGACGTGACCCTTCTTGGTGTCATAGTCGTGCGGGTCGATCTTCGGCCGGAGCTTCATCTCCTTGATGACCGTGTGCGCCTGGTTCTTGCGCGCCTCACGGGCCTTCATGGCCGACTCGTACTTGAACTTGCCGTAGTCCATGAGCTTGCACACCGGCGGCCGGGCGGTCGCCGCGACCTCGACCAGGTCGAGGTCGTACTCCTGCGCGAGCTCCAGCGCCTTGGCAAGCGGCACGATGCCGACCTGCTCGCCGCTGGGACCGACGAGTCGCACCTCCGGAACGCGGATCCGGTCGTTGATGCGGGGCTCGGTGCTGATGGGGCCTCCTCGGTTGCACCTTCTGCGATGCGGCCGTCGGACGGCGGTCGCACGTAGTGGACTCGACCACTGGGCGGGGCTTCATTCGTGCTGCGCTGCCCGGTACCTCTCGGCACCGCGTGCACCGCGACACGAAAAAAGCCCCGCTCGGTACAAGCGGGGCTCCACACATCCGGGGGCGGCATCCGGTGAGGGACGCTGCGGGCGACTCGGCGCCTCGGCGCCCGTCGCGGACCGGGACCCGTCGACCGCGAGGCCGATCGGGTGGGAGACTTTCGCGGTTGCCCTCTCGGGCCTCCTGGGTGGAGCCTCCACTTGCTGGCCAGGTGCCCATGAGGGAGCCCGGCCGGTCAGTCTCGAAGCTTACAGCGTCGCGCTGTCGAACGCTATTCCGCCCCCGCTCCGCCGGACTCCGGCGCGGCGCACTGCCCTCCCGGCGCGTTCCGGCCCCCTTGTACGCTCCACCTGTACCCACACCGCACGACGGAACGAGCCCCCCTTGAGCAGCGAGCCCACCCAGACCCCCGGCACGGACGACGACGCGATCGGCTTCGACGACCTCACCCGCGACATCGCCGAGGTCCCGGCGGTCGAGGTGATCACCACCGTCGCGGTGCACCTGATGAGCGCGGCCGCGGTCAAGTGCGGTCTGGCCGAGGGCGGCGAGAAGGACAAGGACCTCGACGAGGCCCGCAAGCTGATCACCGCCCTCGCCGGGCTGGTCACCGCCGGCGCCCCGGAGATCAGCAACTTCCACGCCGCCCCGCTGCGCGACGGGCTGCGCTCGCTCCAGCTGGCCTTCCGCGAGGCCTCGCTGGTGCCGGACGCGCCGGGCACCGGGCCGGGCGAGAAGTTCACCGGGCCGGTGTACTCCTGATCGAGATCACAAAGGCTGGCACCTACCAAATTTGGTAGATGCCAGCCTTTGTGCGTCGTGCCTAGCGCCGGTACAGCGGCTCCCCCGGCAGCTGGGCGCTCGCCGGCAGCACCGCGAGGTCCAGCCCCCGGTCCAGCCGCACCCGCAGCACCGGATCCCCGGCCACCGCCCGGCCGACCCGCTGCGCGGCCTCCTGCAGCCCCGCCTGGTCCAGCGCCGGGTCGAACACCACCGCGAGCACCCCGTCCGAGTCCTCCGCCGGCGCCAGCACCCCGCCGGCCACCTCGGGCTCGGCCGCCAGCAGCGCCCGGACCGCCTCCCGCACGTCCGGGTCCCGGACCGGCGGCAGGTACGGCCGGTTCTCCGCCAGTGCCCGCAACCGGGCACCCGACAGCAGGAACGGCACCGGCCCGGCCGGGTCGATCACCAGGGTGTCGGCGCGCTCGGAGAAGGCGACCATCGCCGCCTGCGGAGCCGCGGTCGGCGCCGGGCGGGCATCGGCCCGCCAGCGGGCCAGCGCCGCCAGTGACGTGAAGGCCGGCAGCGCGCGGCGCCCGTCCGGGGCCTCCAGCACCGGGACGGCCATGTCACTGGACTTGTCGTGCTTGTGCCCGTGCTCGTCCACCTCGACCTCGCCCAGGACGGCCACGATCGGGACCATCAACCGGGTCGGGGTCAGTGCCGCCAGCACCTCGGGCTCCGCCGTACGGTCCTGCGACCAGCGGGCCAGCGCTGCCGTCAGGGCCGCGTCCGCCGTGCCGTCGTCGTCGGAGAAGCCGGGATTCGGGATGCTCTTGCCGACGAACGCCGGGTTGGAGAAGTCTTTGCGGTCCACCCCGCCGACCCTATGCCACCGGGCACCGCCACCCGCATTTCCGTGCACACAACCTCTACCCACGGGTAGCGCGCTGTGGCACCCTGCGCCCATGCCCATCCTCGTTGCGCGCACCCCTGTCACGGACCGGCACCGCTACGACCGGGCCACCGCCCATCTGGACGGACCGGTGGCCGTCGTGGACCTCGCCGCCTTCGACGCCAACGCCGCCGACCTGGTGCGCCGGGCGGGCGGCAAGCCGATCCGGGTCGCCAGCAAGTCCCTGCGTTGCCGGGCCCTGCTGGACCGGGCGTTGGCCGTGGACGGCTTCGCCGGGGTGATGAGCTTCACCCTGGACGAGTCGCTCTGGCTGGCCCGCACCGGCGTGCGCGACGTCCTGCTCGCGTACCCCTCCACCGACCGCGCGGGCTACGCCGAACTGACCGGCGACCAGGAGCTGGCCGAGCGGGTCACCGTCGTCCTGGACGACCCGGCCCAGCTGGACCTGATCGACAAGGCCCGCAGCGGCGACGCCGAGGTCCGGGTCTGCCTGGAACTGGACACCGCGCTGCACCTGTTCGGCGGCCGGGTCCGGGTGGGCGCCCGGCGCTCACCGCTGCGCACCCCGGAGGAGCTCGGCGCCTTCGCCGAACTCGTCCAGCGCCGGGCCGGGTTCCGGGTGGTCGGCCTGATGGCGTACGAGGGACACGTCGCCGGGGTCGGGGACCGGGTGCCGGGGCGCCCGGTGCGCTCCCAGGTGGTCCGGCTGATGCAGAGCCGGGCCCGGACCGAACTGGCCGAGCGGCGCGCGGCCGTGGTGCGGCGGCTGAGTCAGGTCACCGAGCTGGAGTTCGTCAACGGCGGCGGCACCGGCAGCGTGGAGTCCACCGTCGCCGAGCGGGCCGTCACCGAGGTCGCCGCCGGCTCCGGGCTCTACCAGCCGCAGCTGTTCGACAACTACCGCGCCTTCCGGGGCCGCCCGGCCGCCCTGTTCGGCCAGCCCGTGGTGCGCCGCCCCGGCGTCGGGGTGGTCACGGTGCTCGGCGGCGGCTACCCGGCCTCCGGCCCGACCGGACCGGACCGCGCCCCCGTGCCGTACCTGCCGCCGGGCCTGCAGTACGACCCGATGGAGGGCGCCGGCGAGGTGCAGACCCCGCTGATCGGCCCGGCCGCCGACGACCTGCTGATCGGCGACCGGGTCTGGTTCCGGCACGCCAAGGCGGGCGAGCTGTGCGAGCGCTTCGCCGAACTGCACCTGATCGAGGGGGACCGGATCGTCCGGACCGTCCCCACGTACCGGGGCGAGGGGAAGGCGTTCCTCTGACGGTTCGTCCGGCCCTGCCCTACCGTGGTGGCGACACGACGAACGACGAGGGAGCAGCATGGAAGCCGAGATCGTCCAGCAGATGGTGACGTCGGGTGCCTCTTCGCTGGCCGGGCTGATGGCCACCGCGGCCTGGCAGCAGGTCAGTTCGCGGGTCTCCCGGATGTTCGGGCGCGGCACGGAGGACGAGGCGACCAGCACCGAGCTGGAGGTGATCCGGGCCGAGGTGCTGGAGGCCGGCGACGACGAGGAGTCGCTGGCGGACCAGACGGCCGTGCTGCGCACCCGGCTGCGTCGGCTGTTCCGCGAGCACCCGGAGGCGGCGGGCGAACTCCGGGAGATCCTGGCGGAGTTCACCCCCCAGCAGGAGCCCGGCTCGACGTACGTCTACAACACGATCAGCGGCGGCAACAACGGAGACGTGATCCAGGCCGGCACCATCAACACGGTGCAGCGCTGACCTTTCCCCAGCCTTAAGCGGGCCCGATGGAACACCTAACCCCGGTGTCCCATCGGGCCTTTGTGCTGCTCGGGCGCCTACAGTCCGTCAATAACCGCATCACGCCGAGCTATTGCCTTATGGTCCAGACCAATCCTACGCTCTGGCCGGGGGTCCGCGATCCGGGCCGGCGGCCCCCGAACGGGCAGGCGTGTCCGCTCCCCCACACCCGCCCGGAACGACGGCCAAGGAGTCCCCACCCCATGTCCATCAAGCGAAGTGCCCTGTCCGTCGGCGTGGTCGGCGCCGCCGTCCTCGCGGTGGCCGCGACCACCGCCGGCACCGCCAGTGCCCACGGCACCATGACCGGACCGGTCAGCCGGATCGCCGCCTGCTACGCCGAGGGCCCCGAGCACCCGGTGTCCCAGGTCTGCAAGGACCTCGTCGCCGCGAGCGGCACCCAGCCGCTGTACGACTGGAACGAGGTCAACATCGCCAACGCCAACGGCAACCACCAGGCGCTGATCCCGGACGGCAAGCTCTGCTCGGCCAACCGCGACAAGTACGCGGCCCTGGACTGGCCCCGCACCGACTGGCCGGCCACCCCGGTCAGCGCCGGCAGCTTCACCTTCCAGTTCCGCACCACCGCGCCGCACGTCGGCACCCAGACCGTGTACATCACCAAGCCGGGCTACGACCCGACCAAGCCGCTCAAGTGGTCGGACCTCGACCCGACGCCGGTGGCCCAGGTGCAGGTAGACCGCACCGCCACCAACGGGTACTACACCTACCCTGGCACCCTGCCGCAGCGCACCGGCCGCCAGCTGCTCTACATGATCTGGCAGCGCAGCGACAGCCCGGAGGCGTTCTACAGCTGCTCGGACGTCGACTTCGGCAAGTCCGCCAGCGCGGCCGGGGCCCCGGCCGTCTCCTCGTTCGCCGCCCCGGCCGCGCCGAGCGACGCCCAGATCGCCGCCGACGCCCCCAAGTCCACGGTCGCCCACCACGGGCACGGCGGGGACCCGAACGCCCCGGCCGGCCAGCCCCTCCCGACCACCTCGGCGGCCGTGGGCGGCACCTCCGCCACCGGGCCGCTGCTGCTCGCCGGTGCCGCCGCGCTCGGGGTCGGCTGGGCGGGCATGGTGCTCCGGCGCCGTCGCGTCGAGGCTGTTCGACGCGACTCCTGACGCCGGACGGCGCGGGGCCGGGCCGGCCCACCCCCGTCCGGCCCGGTTCCGTGGCTCCACCGGCGCCCGCGCCGTGAGGTGAACGGCGACGGCCCGCCCGGGAGGGTTCCTCCCGGGCGGGCCGTCACGGTGTGAGGAGCGGGGGGCTCAGGTGGTGGCCGTACCGGAGACGTCCGGGCCGCCGTCCGGGCTGCTGCCGGACCCGGAGCCACTGCCGTTGCCGGAGCCGCCGCCCGCGCCGGAACCACCGCCCGCACCGGAGCCGGAGCCCGGCAGGCCGGGCAGGCCCGGGATCTTGCCCTTGAAGTCGGTGATGCCCTTCACGATGGTGTCCATCACGGCGACGTCCGGTGCCTTGTCGGCGATGTCGAAGCCGAAGTGCACCGAGACCAGCGCCTTGCCGTCCGCGGTCGGGAAGACCACGGTCTGGACGTAGCCGCTGTTGCCCTTGGCGGCGTCCACCTTCCAGCGGACCAGGTAGCCGTCCTGGCCGTTGACCTTCACGGCCTCGGACTTGAGCTCCTGGTGGCCGGTGACATCGCCGTAGGAGTCCTTGACGGCCTTGTCGATGTCGGCCTTCGCCGCCGCCTGGGCGTCGGTGCCGCCGCCGCTGATCCGGCCGGTGTTCACCCCGCCGAGGGTGCAGCTGTCGGTGCCGTCCGGGCACTTGTAGGCGCCGATGCTCAGCGCGGCATAGCCGTCGTTGGTGGTGCCCGCCTGCCAGCCGGAGGGGGTGGGCAGGGTGAGCCCGTTCACCAGGTCGATCGCCTTGTTGGCGCCCGGCCTGGACTTCCCGCTGCCGTTGCCGCTGCCGCCGCCACCGCCGGGGTTGCCGCTCCCGCCGTTGCCGCCGTTGCCACCGCCGCCGTTCCCGCCGCCGTTGCCCCCGTTGGCGCCGTTGCCGCCGCCGCCGAAGCCGGGGAAGCCGAACGGTCCGTCGCCGTTCGGGGCCGGCTGGTTGCGGGCGGCGCTGCGCTGCGGCCGACCGTTGTCGTGGCCGTCCATCGCCAGGTAGGTGATCCCCGAGCCGGCGCCCAGGCCGAGCACGGCGGCCACGACGGTGGCCACCACCAGCTTGGACGGCTTGCGGCGCGGCTTGCGCGGCAGCTCGCCGGGCGCGCCGGGCATCCCGTAGGCGGTGCCGAAGGGCGGCGGTTCCGGGTAGCGGACCGTCGGGCCGCTGTCCAGGACCTCGCCCTCCAGCACCCTGGGCTGTTCGGCCGTCTCCGGCCCCGGGGCCGCCGCGGCCGGGGACTCCGGCTGCGGGGCGTCCGAGGGTGCGGGCCGGGTGTCGGCCGTCCAGCCCTTGCCGTCCCACCAGCGCTGCGGTCTCGGGTCGCCGGCGTTCTTCGGGTCCGGGTACCACCCGGCGGGGATCTGCTCGCTCACAGAAAGAATCTAAAGGTAGCCGGATAAACGCGAAATCAGCGCAGCCGGGAATTCCGGAGGTTTTCGATGAGATTACGGTGAGAACCCCCGACGGGGCAGGGGCGCGGGCCTACAGCGGGGTGACGTACGCCCCGGAGATGCCGCCGTCCACCAGGAACTCGCTCGCGGTGATGAACGAGGAGTCGTCGCTGGCGAGGAAGGCCACCGCGGCCGCGATCTCCTCGGCCCGGGCGAACCGGCCGAGCGGGATGTGCACCAGTCGGCGGGCCGCGCGCTCCGGGTCCGCGGCGAACAGTTCGCGCAGCAGCGGGGTGTCCACCGGCCCGGGCGACAGCGCGTTGACCCGGATGCCCTCCCGGGCGAACTGCACGCCCAGCTCGCGGGACATCGCCAGCACCCCGCCCTTGGACGCGGTGTACGAGATCTGCGAGGTGGCCGCGCCCATCCGGGCCACGAAGCTGGCGGTGTTGATGATCGAGCCGCGCCCGTGCCGGCGCATGTACGGCAGTGCGGCCTTGCAACACAGGTAGACCGAGGTCAGGTTGACCTCCTGGACCTTGCGCCAGGCGTCCAGCCCGGTGGTCAGGATCGAGTCGTCCTCCGGTGGGGAGATGCCCGCGTTGTTGAACGCGACGTCCACGCTGCCGCAGGTCTCGTACGCCTCGTCGAACAGCGCCTCGACCATGGACGGGTCGGTGACGTCGGTGTGCACGAACAGCCCGCCGACCGCCTTGGCGGCCGCCCGTCCGCTCTCCTCGTCCAGGTCCGCGCAGACCACCCTGGCGCCCTCCGCGGCAAGCCGGCGGGCCGCGGCCAGACCGATCCCGCTGCCCGCGCCGGTGACCACGGCGGTGCGGCCGACCAGGCGGCGGCAGACGATGTCGTCCTGCTCGGTCATGGACCGTCACTCCTCGGTGTGGATGGGGACGTTCTCGGTCGGTTCGGTCATGTCCCGCCTCACATCCGTTCGAAGGAGCGGTAGCGCTCCCAGTCGGTGACGGTCCCGTCGTAGGCGGCCTGCTCGACCCGGGCCATGTTCAGGTAGTGCTCGACCACGTCGCCCCCGAAGGCCGTCCGGGCCAGTTCGCTGCCCGCCCACAACTCGGCTGCCTCGCGCAGCGATCCGGGCACCCGGGCGTACTCCTCCACCCCGTAGGCGTTGCCCAGGCAGGGCGCGGGCAGGTCGAGCTTGCGCTGCAGGCCGTCCAGTCCGGCCGCGATCATCCCGGCCACCGCGAGGTAGGGGTTGACGTCGCCGCCGGGCACCCGGTTCTCCATCCGCAGGGCCGGGCCGTGGCCGACCACCCGGTAGGCGCAGGTGCGGTTGTCCCGGCCCCAGGCGACGGCGGTCGGGGCGAAGGAGCCCGGGCGGTAGCGCTTGTAGGAGTTGATGTTCGGCGCGTACAGCAGGCTGAACTCGCGCAGCGCGGCCAGCTGCCCGGCCAGGAAGTGCCGCATGGTGTCGGTCATCCGGCCGTCCCGGTCGGCGAAGGCGGGGGCGCCGACGGCGTCGCGCAGCGACAGGTGGATGTGGCAGCTGTTGCCCTCGCGCTCGTCGTACTTGGCCATGAAGGTGAGCGCGCAGCCCTGTTGGGCGGCGATCTCCTTGGCACCGGTCTTGTAGACGCTGTGCTGGTCGCAGGTGGTGAGGGCGTCGGAGTAGCGGAACGCGATCTCGTGCTGGCCGAGGTTGCACTCGCCCTTGGCGGACTCGACGGTCAGCCCGGCGCCCGCCATCTCGTTGCGGATCCGGGCGAGCAGCGGCTCGACCCGGGCGGTGCCCAGCATCGAGTAGTCCACGTTGTAGAGGTTCGCCGGGGTGAGGCCGCGGTAACCGCCCAGCCAGGCCTGCTCGTAGGTGTCGCGGAAGACCAGGAACTCCAGCTCGGTGCCGATGTCGGCGCTCAGCCCGTACTCGGCGAGCCGGGCGAGCTGGCGGCGCAGCAGCTGGCGCGGGGCGGCGTCCACCGGGTGGCCGCCGTGCCGGGCCAGGTCGGCGGTGACCTGGGCGGTGCCGGGCTGCCAGGGCGTCAGCCGCAGGGTGCCGAGGTCGGGGCGCATCGCGAAGTCGCCGTAGCCGGTCGCCCAGGAGGAGAAGGCGTAGCCGTCCACGGTGTTCAGGTCGACGTCCACGGCGAGCAGGTAGTCGCAGGCCTCGGCGCCGTTCTCCGCGACCTCGTCGAGGAAGAAGCGGGCGGCGAACCGTTTTCCCTGCAACCGGCCCTGCATGTCGGTGAAGGCGAGCGCGACGGTGTGCACCTCGCCCGCGTCCACCAGGACCCGCAGCTCGTCCAGGGTCAGTGGCGGCCGGGGCCGCGAACCCGCGGGGGCGTTCTCGGGCATGGCGTTCTCGGGCATGCCGAAACCCTCCTCCTCCACGATCACTCTTCGAGATCAAGCGGTCACAGCGAACCGTACGGCCTGCGGCTCACGGGGCGGAAGAGGGCGGACGGGTGTGGCGCGCCGAGGCGCGTGATTGGCGAGGTACCGGACGGTACGGGAGGAGAATGCGCGCCATGGATCGCAGGCCTTTCATCGGTGTCAGCACCTACCTGGTGGACGCGAGTTGGAGCGACTGGCGCGGCCGTCGCGTCGCCCTGGTGCCGGAGCGGTACACCGCCTACGTGCAGGACTCCGGCGGGATCGCCGTCCTGCTCCCGCCCGACGCCCCCGAGCGCGCCCCCGAGGCCCTCGCCCGGCTCGACGCCCTCGTCATCGCCGGCGGACCGGACATCGACCCGGCGTACTACGGGGAACCCGCCCACCCGCTGACGGACGTCGACTCCCCGGAACGCGACGTCTGGGAGGTCGCCCTGCTGCGCGGCGCCCTGGCCGCGGGCATGCCGGTGCTGGGGATCTGCCGGGGCATGCAGGTGCTGAACGTGGTCTGCGGCGGGACGCTGGTGCAGCACCTGCCGGACGTCCTCGACGTGGACGTCCACGCGGGCACACCGGGGTGCTACGGCGCCCACCTGGTCCGCCCGGTGCCCGGCACGCTGGTCGGCGGCCTGCTCCCGGAGACCGAGCTGGAGGTGCCCACCTTCCACCACCAGGCCGTCGACCGCCTCGGCACCGGCCTGCGCGTCAGCGCCCTCGCCCCGGACGGCACGGTGGAGGCCGTCGAGGGCCCCGGCTTCACCATCGGCGTCCAGTGGCACCCCGAACAGGGCACCGACCTCCGCCTCATGCAGGCCCTCGTCCGCGCCGCCACCGCAGCTTCCCTGGACGCGGCCACCCTCGCCTGAAAGTGCGATCATCACCCTTGCGTGGAAGGGCAGTTGCGCAGGTTCTCCAGCCCTCCCGCGCAGGAAGTCGGTCTCGCCGACTTCCTGCGCGGAGTGCACCCGTTGGCCCGCGCCCCGGATGTGCCGGGGCGCGGGCCGTCGTTCTGCGGTGGGGGCGAGGGGGTCAGCGGGTGGCTGCTGGGGCGGGGGCGGGGAGGGGGAGGTGGGTGGCGGCGGTGAGGAGGGTGGGGAGCATGCGGGTGGCGTGGGTGGCGTAGCCGTGCGGGGAGGGGTGGATGCCGTCGGGGCCGAGGAGTTGGGCGGCGCGGTGGTGGAACTCGGGGCCGGAGGTGGGGGCGAGGTGGGCGTCGGTGCGGGTGGCGGTGCGGGTGTGGAGGCGGGCGAGGCGGGTGGAGCGGTGGTGGCCGATCCAGCGGACGGGGGTGCGGAAGCCGGGCGCGTAGCCGGGGTCGGGGCAGGGGACGACGACGAGTTGCCAGCCGGCCTCGCGGAGGGTGCGGGCGAGGTGGGCGTGCCGGCGGGCGGCGCGGCCGAGCGGGGCGGGCAGCAGGACGTCGTTGCCGCCGACGATCAGTACGGCGATGCCGGGCCGCAGCCGGGCGGCGCGCAGGACTTGGCGGCCGACAGCGGCCGTGGTGGCGCCGGCCCGGGCGTGGACCCGCAGGTCGACGGGTCGGCCGGTGCCCTCGGCGAGGCCGGTGGCGAGCAGGGCGCCGAGGGTCTGCTCGGGGCGGTGGGCGCCGAAGCTCTGGGCGAGCGAGTCGCCGAGCATCAGCAGGGTGAGCGGGTGGTCGGCGGCGTCCGGGGCGGAGCCGTACCGGCCGTCGGCGACCGGGACGAACCAGTCGGTGGGCGGCCGGTGGGCGAGTAGGCGCAGGTACAGCCGGGCGAGCCGGTGGGCGAGGCGGCGCATGGGGGGATGGACTCCGGGGTCGGGCGGGAGGGCGGTCAGGCGGCGGTGAGGACGACGGCGGCGTTCTGCCCGCCGAAGCCGCAGGAGACGGACAGGGCGGAGGGGGCGTCGACCGGCCGGGGCGCCTTGGTGACCACGTCGAGGCCGATGGCGTCGTCGAGCCGGTCGAGGTTGGCGGTGGGCGGGACCAGCCGGTGCTGGAGCGCGAGCACGGTGAGGGCCGCCTCGATGGCGCCGGCCGCGCCCATGGTGTGGCCGATCACGCTCTTGTTGGCGGTGACCGGCGGCGGCCGGCGGAAGACCTGCCGCAGGGCCGCCGCCTCGGCGGGGTCGTTGAGCGTGGTGCCGGTGCCGTGCGCGTTGACGTGCCCGATCTCCTCGGGTGCCAGCCCCGCGTCGGCGAGTGCCGCCCGTACGGCCCGGGCCAATCCGTCGCCGCCGGGGTGCGGGGCGGTGAAGTGGTGGGCGTCGCCGCCGGCGCCGTGCCCGGCGAGGTACCCGCGGACGCGGGCGCCGCGGGCCCGGGCGTGGTCGGTACGTTCGAGCAGCAGGACGCCCGCTCCTTCGCCGAGGACGAAGCCGTCCCGGTCGGCGTCGAAGGGCCGGGAGGCGCCGGCCGGGTCGTGGCGGCGGCGGGAGAGCGCGCCGAGGCGGTCGAAGCCGACGCAGGTCATCGCGGAGCGGGCGCTGTCGGTGCCGCCGGCCAGCACGAGGTCGCAGGTTCCGGCCCGGATCAGGTCGCTGCCGAGGGCGAGCGCGCTGGTGCCGGAGGCGCAGGCGGTGCTGACGACCAGGCCGGGGCCGAGGGCGCCGAGGTCGAGGCTGACCTCGCCGGCGGCCATGTTGGGGATGGAACGCGGGATCATCAGCGGGGAGATCCGGTCGGCCCGGCCCGCGGCGAGCCGGCCGTACTCGACCACGTGGGTCTGCACGCTGGTGGCGCTGACCCCGAGGACAACGCCGACCCGGGTGCCGTCCCAGTGCGCCGGGTCGAGCCCGGCGTCGGCGACGGCCTGGCGGGCGGCGACCACGGCCAGCTGGCTGAACCGGTCGAGGCGCCGGGCGAGCCTCCCGCCGAGCAGGGCGGGCGGGTCGAAGTCGGCGACCCGGCAGGAGAAGTCGACGTTCAGGCCGAGGAGTTCGGGGTCGGGGCGGGCGGTGGGCGCGGCGCCGAGGAAGTGCTCCCAGACGGCGTCGGCGCCGCTCCCGGCCGGGGTGACCAGGCCGAGTCCGGTGACGGCGACCATCGAATGGGACGGGGCCAGCGGACGGGACGGGGCAGAGGAACGCAGCGGGCTCAACTGACCGATTCCCGGGCCAGGGTGGCGTCCGCGTGGGCGGCGAGTTCGCCGAGGGTGCGGTCCGGGCCGATGTCGGCGACGGTGACGCCGAGCTTCTCCTCGACCACCAGGGAGAGTTCGACCAGGGCGAGGCTGTCGAGGGCGAGCGAGGCGAGGGTGGCGTCGGGGGTGACCACGGCCGGGGAGACGTCGAACTCGTCGATCAGGCAGGCACGGATCGTCTCGTAGCTGCTGGGCATGGTGAAGTTTCCTTTCAGCTGGGGGTGTTGAGGGTGTCGATGACGGCGGAGGCGGCAGTCCGCCGCCCGGGCAGCCGGGTCCAGGCCAGCGCGGCGCCGAGCAGGGCCACCGCCCCGCCGACGACGGCGGCTGCCGCCAGACCGTCGGTGAAGGCGGCCGGGTCGCCGGGGGCGGCGCCGGTGAGCGAGGTGGCGAGGACGGAGCCGAGCACCGCCACACCGAGGGTCGAACCGACCTGCCGGGTGGCGTCGTTGAGCGCCGAGCCGACCCCGGCCGCGCCGACCGGGACGGCGCTCATCACCACCTCGGTGGCGACCGGGGCGAGCAGCCCGGCACCGAGCCCGGCGAGGGCCTCGAAGAGCAGCACCCGCCCGTCCCCCGAGTCGGCGGCCAGCCAGCCGAGTTGGACGAATCCGGCGGCGATCAGCAGCAGTCCGCCGGCCGAGGGCACCCTGGCCCCCAACGGCCGTGCCAGCAGAGGCCCGAGGAGCGCGCCGACGGCGAGCCCCAGGGACAGCGGGACCATCCGCAGCCCGGCCTGCCAGGCGCTCAGGCCCCGCACCTGCTGGAGGTAGAGGGTGAGCAGGAACATCGCTCCGAACATCGCGAAGGACATCAGCGCGAGCGTGGTGGTGGCCGGCCAGACCGGCCCGCCGCGCAGCAGCCGGACCGGCACCATCGGTGCGGCGCAGCGGAGTTGGCGTCGCACGAAGGCGGCCAGCAGCAGGACGGCGATCGCGAAGGCGGTGAGCACGGCGGGGCCGGTCCAGCCCCGGCCGGGGGCCTCGATCACGCCCCAGACCAGGACCAGCAGTCCGGCACAGGACAGCAGCGCCCCGGGCCGGTCCAACGGCCGGGCCTCCGGCGCGCGGGACTCGGGGACGGCGACCAGGGCCGCCGCGCCGATCACCGCGATGACCGGGACGTTGAGCCAGAACGCCGACTGCCAGCCGTACCGGTCGACCAGCAGTCCGCCCGCCACCGGGCCGAACACCGCACCGACCCCGGCCACCGCCGCCCAGATGCCGATCGCCCGCTTCCGGGCGGCCGGTTCGCGCAGCACGTGCACCACGGTGGACAGGGTGGCCGGCATGAACAGGGCCGCGCCGAGGCCCATCCCGCAGCGCGCGGCGACCAGTTGGGCGGGCCCGGTACCGAGCGCCCCGGCGGCCGAGGCGGCCCCGCACAGCGCCAGCCCGGCGAGGAAGGCGCGCCGCCGGCCGTACCGGTCCCCCAGCGCACCGCCGGCCAGCACGCAGCCGCCCAGCGCCAGCGCGTAGCCGTCCACGATCCACTGGGTCTCGGCGAGGGTCGGGCCGAGGTCGGCGCGCAGGCCGGGGACGGCCACGTTGAGCACGGTGAAGTCGAGGCCGAGCAGGAACAGCGCGGCGCAGACCACCGCGACCGCCGCCCAGGCCCGCCGCGTGGTGGGCGGCGAGCTCACGGGTGCCGGGGCCGCAGGCGTCGAGCGCACGGGCGCCGAGCTCACAGGCATCGGGGTCGCAGGAGTCGGGCCCACAGGAGTCGGGGCCATCAGGCGGACAGCCGCAACGGCTCGTCGCGCCGCCGGAAGCCGATCCGGTACAGCGTGGCCGCGCCGCGCAGGAAGGTCACCTCGCTGGCCCGCAGGTAGCGCCGGTACCGCCGGTAGCCCTCGGGGCCGACCAGCTGCTCGGCCTGCTCGCGGGCCCGCAGCAGCCGGGCCGACCAGGAGGCGAGGGTGCGGGCGTAGTCCTCGGCGGAGGCGGTGAGGGCGACCACCGAGAAGTACGGGTCGCAGGCGGCGGCGATCTCACTCAGCCGGGGCAGCCGGGCGGTCGGGAAGACGTCGTTGCCGACGAAGTCGCCGATCGGGCCGGAGCCGTCGGCGGCGCCGTCGTAGGCGATGGTCTGCAGCGACATCCGACCGCTGGGGCGCAGCCAGCGGTGGCAGGCCGCGAAGTAGCGGGCGTAGCAGTCGAGGCGCTCGGCCCGGCTCATCCCGGCGGTGGCGAAGTGCTCGAAGGAGCCCATCGCCATGACGGCGTCGTACGGCCGGTCGGGGTCGTGGGCCTCCCAGCTCTCCAGTCGGGGTTCGACGCCGGGCAGGGCACGGGCGGCGAGGAACTCGTACTGGGCGCGGGAGACGGTCAGCCCGACGGCTTCGCGGACCCGGTCGTCGCCGCTCGCGTGCGCCAGCATGGCGCCCCAGCCGCAGCCGACGTCGAGCAGCCGCAGGCCGTCGCCGGGGCGGGCACCGACCAGGTCGAGGTGGTGGTCGAGCTTGGCCCGCTGGGCGCGCGGCAGGGAGGTGGCGTCGGGCGCGTCGCGGGGGATGCCGTCCCACTTGGCGGCGGTGTAGGCGAGGGTCTCGTCCAGCCAGAGGGCGTAGAAGTCGTTGCCCAGGTCGTAGTGGAACTCGATGTCGGCGGCGGTGGTGCCGGCCGTGGTGACGGTCATGCGGATCCTGTTCCGGGTGGTCCTGCGGTCCGGGCGGTCTGTCGGTCCGGGTGGTCTTACGGAGGTCCAGGTGGACTTGCGGGGGCCCGGGCGGTCTTGCGGAGGCCCGAGCGGCCTTGCGGGCCCTACGGAGGCCCGGGCGGGCGGTGCTCTCAGCCGGCACCGGCCCGGCGGGCCCGGACGGCGAGGGCCTGATCGCGGCGCTCGACGAAGCGGGCGGCCCGCGCGTCGGTCCGTGCGAGGTGGGCGGCGATCCGTTCGCGGGCCTGTTCGCCGGTGGGGCCGAGCCCGGTCAGCTCGGTCACCCGGAGGGCGCGCAGCAGCGGGACGAGCACCTCGTCGTGGTGCACCCGCAGGTCGTAGACGCCGGCCACCGCGATCTCGGCGGCCAGTCGGCCGAAGCCGGGCATGGCCTGGCCCGGCATGGCGAAGTCGCGGATCGTGGTGTCGAGCGTGACGAGCACCTGGTCGGCGTCCACCTCGACTGCCGCGCGCAGCAGTTCGCGGTAGTAGACCATGTGGAGGTTCTCGTCCTGGGCGATCCGGGCGAGCAGCCGCTCGCAGACCGGGTCGCCGCTGAGCCGCCCGGTGTTGCGGTGGCTGACCCGGGTGGCGAGCTCCTGGACGGCGGCGTAGGCGACCACGCCGAGCACCCCGTCGAGCTCGGGGGCGGTGCCGGCGGCGAGGTGCGCCATCCGGGAGCGCTCCAGCGCCACGGGGTCGACGGCGCGGGCGGCGTGCAGGTAGCCCCGGATGGCGGCGGCATGGCGGTCCTCCTCGGCGGTCCACCGGTGCAGCCAGGCGCCCCAGGCGCCGTCCCGGGAGGTCCGGCTGCCGATGGTCCAGTGGTAGCCGGGCAGGTTGTCCTCGGTCAGCAGGTTGACGACCAGGGCGGAGCGCACGGCGGGTGCCAGCGCGGACTGCTCGGGGCGCCAGGGCTCGCCGCCCAACGGGCCGTCGAAGTCCCGGCCGAGGCTCCAGGGGACGTACTCGTGCGGGAACCACTCGCGGGCGGCCGCGAGATGACGATTCATCAACTCCTCGGCAGTGGCTTCGAGTTCGGAGAGCCAGCGGGCGGTTTCCGCGGTAGCGATCTTCACGGGCCATGATCGTCGCGGACCGGCGCGCGGCTGCGCAAGCCCGCCTCACCCGTTCAGGTGACCCCGGGATCACGGCCCTGACCTGGGTCTATGCCACCGGCAATCCGGGCGCCGAGCGGCCCGACACGCGGCGCGTGAACGGCAACGACAACGGTCACCAGTACAGCCTTTGGATCTTTGTCGATTCTGCGGTTCACTTCGAGTGCGGGCGATCGCACCCCGTCACCACCCACCCGTGCGTCCAGAGAGGACTTCGATGGCCGGGCACGAGCATTCCCACGATGATCATGCGCATGACCACCAGAACCCGAAGGGCCACGGCCACGGAGGGCACGGCGGCCACGCGCACGGCCACGGGGGCCACGGCGGCCACTCCCACGGCGTCGCCGCCGACGCCGACCGCCGCTGGCTGGTCAGCGCCCTCACCCTGATCGTCGTCTTCATGGCCTGCGAGGTCGTGGTCGGCTTCGCCGCCCAGTCCCTGGCCCTGATCTCCGACGCGGCGCACATGCTCACCGACGCCGCCTCGATCGTGCTCGCCCTGGTCGCCATGCGGCTCTCCGCCCGCCCGGCCCGCGGCGGCTACACCTACGGGCTCAAGCGCGCCGAGATCCTCTCCGCCCAGGCCAACGGCGTCACCCTGCTGATCCTCTCCGCCTGGCTCGGCTACGAGGCGATCACCCGGCTGATCAGCCCGCCCGAGGTCACCGGTTCACTGGTGCTGGTCACCGCGCTGATCGGGATCGTGGTCAACCTGGCCGCCACCTGGTGCATGTCCAAGGCCAACCGCAGCTCGCTGAACGTCGAGGGCGCCTTCCAGCACGTGCTCACCGACCTCTACGCCTTCATCGCCACCGCCGTGGCCGGTGCGGTCATGCTGACCACCGGCTTCGCCCGGGCCGACGCGATCGCCTCGCTGATCGTGGTGGCGCTGATGCTCAAGGCGGGCATCGGGCTGGTCCGGGACTCCGGGCGGATCTTCCTGGAGGCCGCCCCCGCCGGGATCGACCCGGACGCGGTGGCCGACCGCCTGGTCACCGAGCCGCTGGTCGAGGAGATCCACGACCTGCACATCTGGGAGATCACCTCCAACCAGCCGGCCCTGTCGGCGCACATCCTGGTCACCCCCGGCGGCGACTGCCACGCCGTCCGGCGCGAACTGCAGCGCCGGCTGTCCGAGGAGTACGGCATCACCCACAGCACCCTCCAGGTCGACCACGTCGGCGAGGACGAGGCGGGCGCGCTGCTGCAGATCGCCGGCCCGGGCGAGTCGGCCGCCGAGCACTGCGCCGACGCCCACGGCCCGGTGCACCGCGCCGGCCCGCACGAACACTGAGCGCGAACGCCGAGCACGAACGCCGAGACCGCCGTTCGTCGTCGCGGTGCGGCATGATCTGACTCGTGACCGCACCGCGACTGATGCTGCTCGACTCCGCCAGCCTGTACTTCCGGGCCTACTACGGCGTACCGGACTCCCTGCGCTCGCCGCAGGGGGAACCGGTCAACGCCGTCCGCGGCCTGCTGGACTTCATCGCCCGGCTGGTGCACGACCACCGGCCCGAGGAACTCGTCGCCTGCATGGACGCCGACTGGCGCCCCCAGTGGCGGGTGGACCTCGTCCCCTCGTACAAGACCCACCGGGTCGCCGAGGCCGCCGTGGACGGCGAGGAGGAGGTCCCGGACACCCTCGCCCCGCAGGTGCCGGTGATCGAGCAGGTGCTGGACTCCCTCGGCATCGCCCGGGTCGGCTGCCCCGGCTACGAGGCGGACGACGTGATCGGCACCCTCACCGCCCGCGCCACGGGCCCGGTGCAGATCGTCACCGGCGACCGCGACCTGTTCCAACTGGTCGACGACGAGCGGCTGATCACCGTGCTGTACCCGGTCAAGGGGATGGGCAACCTCCAGGTCACCGACGACGCGGTGCTGCTGGAGAAGTACGGCGTGCGCGGCGACCGGTACGCCGACATGGCCGCCCTGCGCGGCGACCCGTCCGACGGCCTGCCCGGCGTCAAGGGCATCGGCGAGAAGACCGCCGCCCAGCTGATCAACGAGTACGGCGACCTGGCCGCGATCCGCGCCGCCGCCCTGGACATCGGCTCCCGGCTCACCCCGGCCCGCCGCCGCAACATCGTCGAGGGCGCCGCCTACCTGGACGTCGCCCCCACCGTCGTCCGGGTCGCCCAGGACGCCCCGCTCCCGGACTTCGACCCGGTCCTCCCCCGCGAGCCCGCCGACCCGATGACGCTGGAGCACCTCTCCGCCCGCTGGGGTCTCGGCACCTCCCTGGAACGCGTCCTGGAGGCCCTGGCCACCCGCTGAGCCCGCTCCCCGCCGGCGACCTGTCGGCAGCCAGCCAGCGACCTGTCGGCGGGCAACGGTAGGGTTCGGGGAAACTGATGATCAGTTGTATGTTTCCGAACTCGGGGGGTCCCTTGAACACCGTCTCCGTCAAGCGCCGCGGCGCGTTCCTGCTCGCGGCCGCCGCCCTGGCCACCGTCGGCGTCGCCGGCACCGCCCAGGCCGTGCCCAACTCCGGCTCGCTGTGGGTCGGCTACGGCAAGAGCAACACCTACGCCAGCGTCAAGTGCGTCCAGCTCATCTCCAACAGCCTGCACTACCAGACCGGTTACCACACGGTCGACGTGGACGGCTCCTTCGGCCCGGAGACCTACGGCGCGATCGTCGCGCTCCAGAAGTGGGCCAGCCTGGACCCGGACGGCGTCGTCGGCCCGCGGACCGGCGACGTCATGATCGAGGCGACCAAGGACAGCTACCACTGCTACTCCTCGCTGCCCACCCTCAAGTAGGCACCGGCACCCAGCACCGCAGGGGCCCGCACGTTCCCTCGAACGTGCGGGCCCCTGCGCGTTGCCGGCGGCCGGGCCCCGTCCGGCCGGACAGGGCCTAGCCCCTAGCCCACCGAGGAGTAGGCGATGATGCCGCGGCGCAGGCCGTCGACGGCCTTGCGGGCGGTCCTGCGGAGTTCGGCGTCCTCGCCGGCCGCGTCCTGGATCTGGCCGAGGACGTCGATCAGCTGCTTCGTCCAGCGGACGAAGTCGCCGGCCGGCATGTCGGCGTCGCGCAGGACCTGGTCCAGGCTGTGGCCGAGCGCCCAGCGGTAGGCGGCCCAGGCGAAGCCGAGGTCGGGTTCGCGCTGGCCGACGCCTTCGGCGGTGTTGATCCGGTGCTGCTCCTCCAGGGCGTCCAGGTGGCCCCAGATCCGGACCATCTGGCCGAGCGCCTCCTTGGCCGCGCCCTCCGGCACCCGGGGGGCGCCGGCGTCGTCGGCCTGCCGCGACTCGAAGACCAGCGCCGAGGCGCAGGCGGCGAGTTCGGCGGCGGCGAGGCCGCTCCAGACGCCCTCGCGGATGCACTCGGAGGCCAGCAGGTCGAGCTCGCCGTAGAGCCGGCCGAGCCGCTTGCCGTCGTCGGTGACGGTGTCACCGCTCAGGTAGCCGAGGTCGGTGAGCAGGCCGCAGACCCGGTCGAAGGTGCGGGCGATGGTGTGGGTGCGGGAGCGCATCCGGCGTTCCAGCAGTTCGGTGTCGCGGTGCAGCCGGTGGTAGCGCTCGGCCCAGCGGGCGTGGTCCTCGCGGTCGGAGCAGCCGTGGCAGGGGTGCTGGCGCAGCTCGGTGCGCAGCCGGGTGATCTCCGGGTCGTCGGCGGCGGCCGCGCGGCCGCGCCGGAACCGCTCGGGCTCCAGGTGGCCGGCCTTGGTGCGCAGCGCCGAGGCGAGGTCGCGCCGGGACTGCGGGCTGCGCGGGTTGAAGGACTTGGGGATGCGGACGCGTTCGACGGCGACCACCGGGTGCGGGAAGTCGATCATCGCGAGCCGCTTGACCTGCCGCTCCGCGGTGAGCACCACCGGGCGCGGGCCGTCCTGGAAGTCGGGGTGGCGCGGGCCGCCCCGGCCGGAGCGGCTGACCGGCGGCAGGCCCGGGTCGAGGACCAGGGCGAGGCCGGCGAACTTGCCGGTGGGGACGTGGATGACGTCGCCCGGCTTGAGCTGCTCGATGGACTCGACGGCGGCGGCGCGGCGCTGGCTGCTGCCCTCGCGGGCCAGCTCGTTCTCGCGGTCCTTGAGCCGGCGGCGCAGCTCCATGTACGCGTCGAAGTCGCCGAGGTGGCAGGTCATCGACTCGCGGTAGCCGTCCAGCCCCTCCTCGTTGCGCTGCACCTGGCGGGCGATGCCGACGACCGAGCGGTCCGCCTGGAACTGGGCGAAGGAGGTCTCCAGCAGTTCGCGGGAGCGGTGCCGGCCGAACTGGGAGACCAGGTTGACGGCCATGTTGTAGGAGGGCCGGAACGAGGACTTGAGCGGGTAGGTGCGGGTGCCGGCCAGGCCGGCCAGCGCCTCCGGGTCGAGGCCGCGCTGCCAGAGCACCACGGCGTGGCCCTCGACGTCGATGCCGCGCCGCCCGGCCCGGCCGGTGAGCTGGGTGTACTCGCCGGGGGTGATGTCGGCGTGGGTCTCGCCGTTCCACTTGACCAGCTTCTCCATGACCACCGAGCGGGCGGGCATGTTGATGCCGAGCGCCAGGGTCTCGGTCGCGAAGACGGCCTTGACCAGGCCCTTCACGAAGAGCTCCTCGACCACTTCCTTGAACCGGGGCAGCATCCCGGCGTGGTGGGCGGCGATGCCGCGCTCCAGTCCGTCCAGCCACTCGAAGTAGCCGAGGACGTGCAGGTCCTCGTCGGGGATGTCGGCGCAGCGCTCCTCGACGATGGCCCGGACCACGGCGCGGTCGGATTCCTTGTTGAGCCGCAGGCCGGAGCTGAGGCACTGCTGGACGGCGGCCTCGCAGCCGGCCCGGCTGAAGATGAAGGTGATCGCGGGCAGCAGGCCCTCGGCGTCGAGCCGGTCGATGACGTCGACCCGGCCCGGCGTCCAGACCTTGCCGGGGCGGCCGTTGGGCATGGAGCGGCCCCGGCCGCGGCCGAACCGGTCGCGCGGGTTGCGGTCGAGCTCGGAGCGGGCGAGCCGGACCAGCTCGGGGTTGACGGCCTTGCCGGGGTTCTTGAGGCTGTGCTTGGGGCGGCCGTCCCGGTCGGGGTCGGCGAACAGGTCGTACATCCGGTTGCCGGCCATCACGTGCTGCCACAGCGGGACGGGGCGGGTCTCGGAGACGATCACCTTGGTGCCGCCGCGGACGGTGTCCAGCCAGTCGCCGAACTCCTCGGCGTTGGAGACGGTCGCGGAGAGCGAGACGAGGGTGACCGACTCGGGGAGGTGGATGATGACCTCCTCCCAGACGGCGCCGCGGAGGCGGTCGGCGAGGTAGTGCACCTCGTCCATCACGACGTAGCCGAGGCCGTCGAGGGTGCTGGAGCCCGCGTAGAGCATGTTGCGGAGCACCTCGGTGGTCATGACCACCACGGGGGCGTCGCCGTTGACGGAGTTGTCACCGGTGAGCAGGCCGACCTTGGCGGCGCCGTAGCGCTTGACCAGGTCCCCGTACTTCTGGTTGGAGAGCGCCTTGATCGGCGTGGTGTAGAAGCACTTGCGGCCGCCCTGGAGGGCCAGGTGCACGGCGAACTCGCCGACGATGGTCTTCCCGGAGCCGGTGGGGGCGGCGACCAGGACGCCGGAGCCGGCCTCCAGCGTCTCGCAGGCCTCCAGCTGGAAGTCGTCCAGCGGGAAGTCGTACAGCTGCTGGAAGCCGTACAGGGCGGTGGCCTGCTCCTTCGCCCGGCGACGGCTGGCCGCGTACGCCTCGGCGGGGCTGAGCTCCTGGTCTTCCTGGGGCTCTGGATCGGGGGTGTTCATCGCCGTCCGGGTGTGGTTGGTGTGATCTCGCATCTCAGCGAGAGGTTACCCGGGAGGAGTGACATCGATAGCACCGTTTTCCGAGGCACCGTTTTCAGAGCCGGGAGATCACTCCTCTCTCAGATCCATAGTTGCAAATGTCTTCAAGTGATCAGAGTCCGGCAAGATCCGAGCGACTCCGGTCATTCGCGGTGGAGTCCGGGATTCGCTCCCTACCTTCGTGAGCCAGGGCCGCGAGCGACGCGATCACCGCGTCGTCCCCGGCCACCGACTCACGGGAGGACCGCCACGATGGCGAACCTGGAGACGTCCCTCAAGGACTCCATGTCGATCGACGGCGCGATCGGCGTCGCCCTGGTCGACTACGGCAGCGGCATGGCCCTCGGCACCCTCGGGGACGGCGGCGAACTGGACCTCAACGTCGCCGCGGCCGGCAACACCGACGTGGTCCGCGCCAAGATGCGGGCGATGGAGGCGCTCAACCTGCTCGACAACGAGATCGAGGACATCCTGATCACGCTGACGCACCAGTACCACATGGTCCGGCCGATCACGACGCCCAGCGGGCGCGGGCTGTTCCTCTTCCTGGTGCTCCACCGCAACCGTTCCAACCTGGCGATGGCCCGCCACCGGCTCAAGCAGATCGAGCTCTCGCTGGAGATCTGAGCCCGCCGACACCAGGGAAGGGGGGCCTCGTGACGATCGGAGTACCTCCCGGCCGACGGCCGGGGGAGCTGTACCAGGCCAAGGCCGAGTTCTTCCGGATGCTCGGCCATCCCGTCCGGATCCGGGTGCTGGAGCTGCTGCAGGCCGGACCGACACCCGTCCGCGGACTGCTCGCCGAACTGGAGGTGGAGCCCTCCAGCCTGTCCCAGCAGCTCGCGGTGCTGCGCCGGTCCGGCATCGTCACCGCCACCCGGGACGGCAGCACCGTGGTCTACGCGCTGGCCGGCGGCGACGTCGCCGACCTGCTGCGAGCAGCCCGGCGGATCCTCACCGGGCTGCTCGCCGACCGCGACCTGCTGCTCGCGGAGCTGCGGGCGGCGGGCGACCAGGGCCCGGCCGGCCCCGCGCCCACTCCTTGAACAGGGGCCGGTCGGCCGCGTGCCTACTCCTTGAACAGTTCCACCAGCGCGTCCGCGAGCCGCTCGTAGTCCGCCGCCCGGTTGTACAGCTGGGCGCTGACCCGCAGCACCGCGCCGTCGGGCCCGGGCCGGACGGCGACCCGGATCCGGTGCCGCCGCCACAGCTCGCCCAGCAGCGCCTGGTACTGCGCCTCGGTGTCGCCGTACCCCGCCGGCAGCCGTACGGCGCGCATCCACACCCCGGGCGTCGCGGGCAGCGCCCGCAGGCCCGCCCGCTCGACCAGCACCCGCTGGCCGTACGCGGCGAGCGCGGCGTTGTGGGCGGCGACCGCCCCGACGCCCAGTTCGCGCAGCAGCTCGAAGCCGGCCGGAGCGGCCAGCCACGGGGTGTAGTCGCAGGTGCCGCGCCACTCGACGTTGGCCGGGAAGCCCCGGTGGTGCTCCCAGGACAGCGCGAGCGGGCGCACCCGGGCGGTCCACTCGGGGCGGACGGACAGCACCCCGGTGGCGCGCGGGGCGAAGGCCCACTTGTGCAGGTTGCCGAACCAGAAGTCGGCGTTCGGGTCGACCGGCCCGGGCAGCATCCCGGGGGCGTGGGCGCCGTCCACCACGGTGGTCACCCCGCGTCCGCGCAGTTCGGCGACCAGGGCCGGGGAGGCCACCGCGCGGGCGGTCAGCGAGGTGATCCGGTCCAGGACAGCGACGGTGGTGCGGTCGTCCACGGCGGCGAGCACCGCGGCCCGGACGGCGGCCTCGTCCGGGGCGTCCAGCGGCACCTCGGCGACCACCAGCTCGGCCCCGGTCTCGGCGGCCCTGCGGGCGACGGCCTGGGTGACGGCGCCGTAGCCGTGGTCGGTGACCAGGATCCGGTCACCGGGGGCGAACGGGATGCTGTCCAGGGCGATCGCGGCCGCCTCGGTGACGTTGGCGACCAGGGCCAGCCGCTCCGGGTCGGTGGCCAGGTCGGCGGCGATCCGCGCCCGGGCACCGGCGATCCGGGCCGGCAGGTCGGCGAAGAAGCCGTCCGGGTCCAGCTCGTGCTCGGCCCGCAGCTCCTGCTGCACCCGCTGCACCGGGACCGGCACGGCCCCGAAGGAGCCGTGGTTGAGGTGCGCGGCCTGCGGCGAGACGCTGAACAGGCCCTCGGCGGCGGGCAGCGGGACCGGAGGCTCGGCGGTGCTCAGGTCGTCGACCACGGCGGTACTCCCTCTGGTGATGTGTGACATTGCATGCGTCAGGCTACGGCCCGGCCCCTGTTCCGTACACGTCTTCGGGGCGATCCATTGAGTTCCCGCCGGACCGACTG
This sequence comes from Kitasatospora sp. NPDC056076, assembly GCF_042266305.1. Classification (NCBI taxonomy): domain Bacteria; kingdom Bacillati; phylum Actinomycetota; class Actinomycetes; order Kitasatosporales; family Streptomycetaceae; genus Kitasatospora; species Kitasatospora sp. NPDC056076. The sequence goes on along the minus strand of NZ_JBHJWG010000025.1, from coordinate 54,037 downwards.
GGAAACTCCGCCTGACCGCGGAGACCGCGACGGAACGGGGAGAGCACAGGATGAGGATCGAAAGACCGGGACCGGTCGGGCAGCGGCAGTGGACCCCGCTGACCATGGCCAACGCGGGGCTCGCCTTCGGGCTGGAGCTCGCCCTGCTGGCCTCGCTCTGCTACTGGGGGTTCAGGACCGGCTCCGGCCTGGGCACCCGGCTGCTGCTGGGCCTCGGCGCACCGGCCCTGGCGGCCGCGTTCTGGGGGCTGTTCCTGGCCGCGGGCGGGCCGAGGTTCCGCCAGCCGCTCGGCGTGGAGATCGTGCTCAAGCTGCTGGCCCTGCTCACCGGGGCGCTCGCGCTGCACGCCGGCGGGCGGACCACCCTGGCGGTGGTCTACGCGGTACTGGTGGTCGTCAGCGTGACCGTGGAGTACACCGTGCGCTGACCCCGCAGAAGGGTTCGCGCCGTCCTCCGAAGGCACCGGCCGACGGCGACTGCGCAGGGTAACTCCGCTGTCCGGCAACGATCGTGGCGGTCCCGGGAACGGAGTGTTCGGTCACGTCCGATAAGCTGGGACTTCAAGAGAGCTTGAAGTCGAGCGGCAGCGACGAGTCAAGGAGCGGTGACCATGACCGGGACGGCACCCGTCGACCTGCTCAGCGTGGGCGAGGTGGCCCGCCGGGCCGGGATCGCCACCTCCGCCGTGCGCTTCTACGAGGAGCAGGGGCTGATTTCCTCCGAGCGCTCGGCCGGCAACCAGCGCCGCTACCGGCGGCACGTCCTGCGCCGGATCTCGCTGATCCTGGTCGCCAAGCGGCTCGGCATCCCGCTCGCCGAGGTCGCCGAGGTGTTCACCGGGCTGCCCGAGGACCGGATGCCGGGCAAGCACGACTGGGAGCGGATCTCCCTCCGCTGGGCCGAGCAACTGCGCGCCCGCCGCACCGAGTTGGAGCGGCTGGAGGACGAACTGACCGGCTGCATCGGCTGCGGCTGCGTGTCGCTGCGCCGCTGCCGGGTGCTCAACCCCGGCGACGAGCTCGCCACCGAGGGGCCCGGACCCCGGCTGCTGCTGCCCTCCGAGGAGCAGCAGGGGGAACAGTAGGGGGACCAGCAGGGGGAGCAGCGGCGGGTTGGTACCCGGTCGGACGCGGCCCTCGTGAGGTTCCCCGCCACGCCCGACCGGGGGCTTTTCCGGTTACGGCTGCTCCGGGAAGTGGCAGGCCGCCTGGCGCCCGCCGGCGCCGACCACCTCCAGCAGCGGCCGTTCCGTCCGGCAGCGCGCCTGCGCCTTGGGGCAGCGCGGGTGGAAGCCGCACCCGGTGGGCGGGTCGGCCGGGCTCGGCGGGTCGCCGAGCAGCACGATCCGTTCCCGGGCCCGCTCCGCCGCCGGGTCCGGCAGCGGGACGGCGGACAGCAGCGCCCGGGTGTACGGGTGCGCCGGACGGCCGTACACCTCGGCCTTGTCGCCGATCTCCACGATCCGGCCCAGGTACATCACCGCGACCCGGTCGCAGACCCGCTTGACCACCGAGAGGTCGTGCGCGATGAACACGTACGCCAGGCCCAGCTCCCGCTGCAACTGCTCCATCAGGTTGACCACTTGGGCCTGGACGGAGACGTCCAGCGCGGAGACCGGCTCGTCCGCGACCACCAGCTTCGGCGAGGTGGCCAGCGAGCGGGCGATGCCGATCCGCTGCGCCTGGCCGCCGGAGAACTCGTGCGGGTAGCGGTCGAGGTGCTCGGGGATCAGCCCGACCAGCTCCATCAGCTCGGCCGCCCGGCCGCGCGCCGCCGCGGCACCCGCACCCTGGACCAGCAGCGGCTCGGAGATGATCCGGGCCACCGTCTGCCGGGGGTTGAGCGAGGAGTACGGGTCCTGGAAGACCATCTGCAGGTGCCGCCGGTGCGGCCGCAGCCGGGCCTGGGACAGCCCGCCGATCTCGGTGCCGTCGAAGGTGACGGTGCCCGAGGTGGGGTCGAGCAGCCGGACGATCATCCGGCCGGTGGTGGACTTGCCGCAGCCGGACTCGCCGACCAGGCCCAGGGTCTCGCCCGCGGCGAGGTCGAAGCTCACCCCGTCCACGGCCCGGACCGGCGCACCGGCCCGGCCGGTGCGGCTGCGCCGTCCGGCGAAGGTCTTCACCAAGTCCCGTACGGACAACAGCGGTTCGGCCATCAGAGGGCCCCTTCCGGCACCAGTGGCAGATGGCAGGCGGCCCGGTGGCCGGCCCCGGGCGGGCCGGACGGGTCGAGCGGCGGGCGCTCGGCCAGGCAGCGGGCGTGCTCCTCCGCGGTCGCCGCGGTGGTGCGGGCGCAGCGCGGGGCGAAGGAGCAGCCGGGGGCGGGGGTGAGCAGCGAGGGCGGGCTGCCGGGGATGGCCCGCAGCGGGGCGTCGTCGGAGTCGTCCAGGCGCGGCAGCGAGTCCAGCAGCCCGCGGGTGTACGGGTGCGCGGGTGCGGCGAACAGCCGTTCCGCCGGGGCCTGTTCGGCCGCTCGCCCGCCGTACATGACCAGCACTTCGTGGGCGACCCGGGCGACCACGCCCAGGTCGTGGGTGATCATCACGACGCCGAGCCCGCGGTCCTGCTGGATCCGGGCGATCAGGTCGAGGATCTGCGCCTGGACGGTGACGTCCAGCGCGGTGGTGGGCTCGTCGGCGATCAGCAGGTCCGGTTCGCAGGCGAGCGCCATGGCGATCATGACGCGCTGGCGCATGCCGCCGGAGAACTGGTGCGGGTACTCGTCGACCCGGCGGGCCGGTTCCGGGATGCCGACCTCGGCGAGCATCTCGACGGCCCGGGCCCGGCCGGCCTTGCGGCCCGCCCGGAAGTGCACCCGGTAGTGCTCGGCGATCTGTTCGCCGACGGTGTAGAAGGGGTGCAGGCTGGACAGCGGGTCCTGGAAGACCATGGCGATCCGCCGGCCCCGGACGGTGCCCAGCTCCCGCTCCCCCAGACCGGTCAACTCCCGTCCGTCGAGCCGGATCGAGCCGGAGACGGCGGCGCCGCGGTGCAGGCCCATCAGGGCCAGCGAGGTGACGGACTTGCCGCTGCCGGACTCGCCGACCAGGCCGAGGGTGCGCCCGGCCTCGACGGTGAAGGAGATGCCGTCCACGGCCCGGACGGTGCCGCGCGGGGTGTCGAAGGCGACCTTGAGGTCCTCGACCTCCAACAGGCTGGCCATCAGTACCTCACTCTCGGGTCGACGTACGCGTAGAGCAGGTCGACCAGCAGGTTCGCGACGACGATGAAGAAGGCCGCGAGCAGGGTGACGCCGAGGATCACGGGCTGGTCGGAGCGGGCCAGGCCGTCGTAGAACAGCCGGCCGACGCCGGGCAGACCGAAGATCGACTCGGTGATGACGGCCCCGGCCAGCAGCCCGCCGAGGTCCATCCCGAAGATGGTCAGGATCGGTGTCGTCGCGGAGCGCAGCCCGTGCTTGACGGTCACCGTGCGCGGCGGCAGCCCCTTCGCCCGGGCGGTGCGGATGTACGGCTCGGCCATCGCCTCGATCATCGAGGTGCGGCTCTGCCGGGCGTACATGGCCGCGTACAGCAGGGCCAGGGCGGTCCAGGGCAGCAGCAGGTTGGTGGCCCAGTCGAGCGGGCCGTCGGTGAACGCGTGGTACGAGGGGTAGGGCAGCAGCCCGGCCGTGCGGACCACGCCCCAGATCAGCATGATCGAGGTGAAGTAGACCGGCAGCGAGGCCGCCCCGACCGAGAGCACCATCAGGGCCCGGTCGGTGAAGCCGCCCTTGCGCAGCGCCGAGGTGACGCCCGCGCCGAGGCCGAGCAACAGCCAGAGCACGGCCGCGCCGAGGGCGAGCGAGACGGAGACCGGCAGGCGGTCGGCGAGCAGGTCCCGGACCGGCAGCCCGTACTCGTAGGAGTAGCCGAGGCAGGGGAAGCCGCAGTGCACGGCGCTCGGGCCGGCGCCGTAGTCGCGGCCGGCGAAGATGCCGGTCAGGTAGGTGGCGAACTGCTCCCAGACCGGCTTGTCCAGGCCCATCGCCGCCTTGACGTCGGCGAGCCGTTCGGGGCTGCAGGTCTTGCCGCAGGCGGCCGCGGCCGGGTCGTTGGGCAGCAGGTAGAAGATGGTGAAGGTGATGGCGCAGATGGCGAGCAGGATGCCGGCCACGCCGAGCAGGCGGCGGCCGAGGTAGAGGATCACGACCGGCCTCCGCGGGGGTCGGGGCGGCGGTTCACGAGCGGGCTCCCCGGGGGTCGAGGATGTCGCGCAGCGCGTCCCCGAGCAGGGTGAAGGCGAGCACGGCGAGGAACAGGAAGGCGGTCGGGATGAGGAAGTAGGTGGGGTCGGTCTCGTAGTGGGCGATGCTCTCGGCGATCATCTGCCCCCAGGAGGGGGTGGGCGGGCGGACGCCCACGCCGAGGTAGCTGAGCGCGGCCTCGGTGGCGATCATGCCGGGGATCAGCAGCGTGGTGTACGCGATGACCGGGCCGGAGACGTTCGGCAGGATCTCCCGGGTGAGGATCCGCCAGGAGCGGGCGCCGCCGACCCGGGCCGCCTCGACGTACTCGCGGTGCTTGAGCGAGAGGGTCTGGCCGCGCACCACCCGGGCGATGCCGGGCCAGGTGAACAGGCCGATCACCAGGGTGATCAGCAGGATCCGGTTGACGTCCTTGGCCACCGACATCATCGCGATCATGAAGATCAGCGAGGGGAAGGACATCGTGAGGTCCATCAGCCGGGACAGCACGGCGTCGGTCCGGCCGCCGAAGTAGCCCGCCGAGACGCCGGCCAGGGTGCCGGTGACCACGACCACCGCGGTCGCGGTGAACGCGATCAGCAGCGACACCTGGCCGCCGTGCAGCACCCGGGCGAACAGGTCGCGCCCGGTGATCGGCTCCACGCCCAGCCAGTGCCGGGTGCTGATGCCGCCGAAGTCACCCCTGGGCATGCCGCCCAGGTAGGCGTCCACGGCACGCTTGTCGAACTCCTCGGGGGACCAGCCGCCGAGCGCGCTCAGCGGGCCGGCCAGGGCGGCCGCCAGGACCAGCACGCCGACCGTGACCAGGCCGAACCGGGCCGAACCGCGGGCCCACAGCTGGTCCAGGACCAGCCGCCACGGCCCGCGCCCGGCCGCCACGGCGGGGCCCGCCGGCGCGCCCGCCGGCGCCGAGGGGGCTTCGGTGGTGGTGCTCATCGGGCCGCTCACTTGCCCTTGGCCGGGTCCTTGAGACCGACCACGGCCAGGTCGATCATCCCGGCGTAGCCCGAACTGCCGAACGCCCCGGCCACGTTGGTGCCGACCATGAGCGGGCGGCGCTGCCACATCAGCGGGACGGCCGGGGCCTTGCGCAGCAGGTCCTCGTCCAGCTGCTGCCAGGCCTTGTTGGCCTCGTTGACGTCCGGCATGGCCGCGATCGCGTCCATCCGGTCCATCGTGGCCTGGTCCCGGAACTGGCTGTAGTTGCCCTGGTTGCCCTTCTCCTTGATGGTGCGTCCGTCGAACAGGAACGGCAGGAAGGTCGCGGCGGAGGGGTAGTCCGGGCACCAGCCGTTGATGGTCAGCTCGGGAGCGTTCTTCGTGTCGCCGAGGGTGTCGGTGAAGGCGGACGGGTCCACGGTGTTGACGGTGACCTGGACGCCGGCCCTGGCCAGCGACTGCTGGATCGCCTCGGCCCGGGTCTTGTCGTTCTGCGAGACGGTCAGCCCGACCTTGAGGTCGCTCTTCCCGGCCGCCTTGAGCAGGGCCTTGGCCTTCTCCGGGTCACCGGCCGCCGGGATCTTCAACGGGTCGGCCGTGGCCCCGCCGGTGAGCGAGGGCGGCAGGAAGGAGGTCGCCACGTCGGCCATCGCCGGGCCGCCGAACGCGGTCACCTGGGCCTCCCGGTCGACGGCCCACATCATCGCCTCGCGCACCTTCGGGTCGTCGAAGGGCGCCTTCGCGGTGTTCAGGTACAGCATGTCCGTGCAGCCGGTCCGCTCGGCCGCCATCCGGGACTTGACGTCCGCCTTGGGCAGCACCTTGGCGACCGACTCGTGCTGCATCCAGGGCATGTTGAGGGCGTTGGCGTCGGCACCCTCGCTGGCGATGATCCGGTCGTCCGCCTGGCCGCCCTTGATGCCCTCGGTGACCACGATCCGGTCCGGGTAGGCCTTGCGGACGGTGTCGGTGGCCTGGTCCCAGTGGGTGTTGCGGACCAGCACCAGCTGCTTGCCCCGGTCGTAGGTCTCGATCTTGTACGGGCCGGAGGAGAACGGCCGGGAGTCGTACTGGGTGCCCTTCTCCTGGGACTGCGGCACCGGGGCGAAGGTCGGCAGGGTGACGGTGTCCGAGAACTCGGCGACCGGGCGCTTGAGGTGGAAGACGATCGTCCGCTCGTCCGGGGTCTCGATGCTCGCCAGGTGCTCGCCGGTGAGCGGGCCCTTGTAGTTCTCGCCGCCGGCCAGGTACTGGATCGCGTAGTCCGGTCCGCCGGTGAGGTCCGGGGAGAAGGAGCGCTCGACGTTGTACTTGATGTCGGCGGACCTGATCGGGCTGCCGTCCTCGTACGTGAGGCCTTCCTTGAGGGTGAAGGTCCAGGTCTTGCCGCCGTCCGCGGACCTGCCCAGGTCGGTGGCGAGGTCCGGGACGATCTCGCTGCCGGCGGCCCCCGGCTCGGCCTTGAAGGTGGTCAGGGTGCGGTAGAGCAGCCGGGTGCCGAAGTCCATGTGCGGGACGGTCCAGTTGCGGGCCGGGTCGAGGTGGGCGAAGTCCTGGTTGGTCAGGACGGTGAGGGTGCCGCCCTTGGCCGGGGTGCCGCCGATGACCGAACCGCTCTCCGCGCCCGGGCCCTTGGTGCTGCTGGGGGCCGCGTCGTCGCCGGTGTCGCTCTTGTCGTTCTTGCAGGCCCCGAGGCCGAGGGTGAGGGTCGCCGCGAGGGCGGCGGCGAGGAGGGCATGGCTGCGCCTGGTCATGTGGCAACTCCGCTGTGGGGGGCCTGCATCGGTCAGCGGGGCCGGCTCTGGCCGCGCCGCTGTGTGACCCGTAACATAGTAATGTGAAATTGCACTGCACAAGAGGTGGCGCCCGCCGTTACCCAGCTGTGTCCCACCAGCCCCAGCTCCCCACCCCCGCCTAGGAGTTCACCGGTGACTCAACCCCAGCCCCGGCTCGCCACCGGCAGCCACGACCTCCCGGTCTCCCCCGCCCTCGACGCCTTCATGGGCACCGCCTGGGCCGCCACCCCGCTCCCCGCCGACCAACGCGTCCCCGGCTACCCCGAGTTCGCCCGCCGCCGGGCCCGGCTCTCCGCCGCCTTCCCCGGCGAACGGCTGATCGTCCCCGCCGGACGCCTCAAGGTCCGCTGCAACGACCTCGACCACCGCTTCCGCCCGCACAGCGCCTACGCCTGGCTCACCGGCCTCACCGGCGAGGACCAGGCCGACCACGTCCTCGTCCTCGAACCGGCCGGCCCCGAGGGCCACGAACCCGTCCTCCACGTACGGCCCCGATCCCCGCGCAGCGGCGGCGAGTTCTACCGCGACCGGCGCTACGGCGAGTTCTGGGTCGGCCGCCGCCCCGACCTCGGCGAGACCGCCCGGCTCACCGGACTGCGCACCGAACACCTCGACGACCTCGGTAAGTTGCTCGCCGGACCGCAGCCCCCCACCCGGGTGCTGGCCGGCACCGACGCCCTCGTCGACCGGGCCACCGGGCGCGGCTCCCTCCCCCAGGACGACGAACTCGCCGCCGTGCTCTCCGAGTTGCGCCTGGTCAAGGACACCTGGGAGGTCCAGCAGCTGCAACTCGCCGTCGACCACACCGTCAGCGGCTTCGAGGACGTCGTCCGCGCCCTCCCCGCCGCGCTGCGCCACCACCGCGGCGAACGCTGGATCGAGGGCGTCTTCGACCTGCGCGCCCGTGCCGAGGGCAACGGCCCCAGCTACACCACCATCGCCGCCTCCGGCGCCCACGCCTGCGTCCTGCACTGGATCCGCAACGACGGCGCCCTCGACCCGGACGCCCTGCTGCTGCTCGACGCCGGCGTCGAGACCGACACCCTCTACGCCGCCGACATCACCCGCACCCTCCCGCTCAGCGGCACCTTCACCCCGGTCCAGCGCCAGGCCTACGAACTCGTCCTCGCCGCCCAGAGCGCCGGCATCGCCGCCCTGCGCCCGGGCGCCCGCTTCCGCGACTTCCACCGCGCCGCCATGCGGGTCATCGCCGAAGGCCTCGCCGACTGGGGCGTCCTGCGCGTCCCCGCCGAGCAGGCCCTCGCCGACGACAACGGCCTGTACCGCCGCTACACCCTCTGCGGCAGCGGCCACATGCTCGGCCTCGACTACCACGACTGCGCCAAGGCCCGCGCCGACCACTACGTCGACGGCACCCTGGAAGCCGGCATGGTCCTCACCGTCGAACCCGGCCTCTACCTCCAGCCCGACGACGAGACCCTCCCCCTCGAACTCCGCGGCCTCGGCATCCGCATCGAGGACGACCTCGTCATCACCGAGGACGGCGCCCACCTGATGTCCAGCGCCCTCCCCAGGACCGTCCCGGCCATCGAATCCTGGATGTCCACCCTGCTCAGCTGAGCCGGGCCCCCCGCGCGCTCCGCCAGAGGTCCGCCACGAGCTGCTCCGCCGGGCCGGTGGCGGCCAGGCGGTGGGCGGTACCGGCCCAGAGGTGCATGGCGGCGGTGTCGGCGCGGCGGGTGGCGGCGGTGCGCAGGGGGGCGGTGAGGTGGTGCACCTCGGGGTAGGCGGGCGGGGCGTACGGGCCGTGGCGGTCGATGAAGGCGTTGCGCAGGCCGCGGGCGGGGCGGCCGGTGAAGGCGCGGGTGACCACGGTCTCCGGGAGCTCGGTGAGCGCGGCCCGGTGGGCCGCCGAGGCGCCGGACTCGTCGGAGCGCAGCAGCGCCGTCCCCAGCTGCACCGCCGCCGCACCGGCCCGCAGCGCCGCCGCGACCGCCGGGCCGTCGCCCAGCCCGCCCGCGGCGATCAGCGGCAGCGGCGTCACCGCCCGTACGGCGGGCAGCAGTTCCAGCAGCGGCAGTTCCCCGGGCCGGTCCGTCACCCGGTGGGTGGCGCGGTGTCCGCCGGCCTCCGGGCCCTGGACGCACAGGGCGTCCATGCCGACCGCCTGCGCGGCCCGCGCCTCCTCCGGGCCGGTGACGGTGCCGACCTGCAGCGTGCCCGCCGCGCGCAGCGCCGCCGCCTCCTCGGCCGTGGGCAGCCCGAAGGTGTACGAGACGACCGGTACCGGGTCGGCCACCAGCGCGGCCAGCTTGGCCTCCCAGTCGTCCCGGTCCGGCCCGATCTCCTCCGGCAGCGCGACGCCCCAGTGCTCGGCCTCGGGCCGCAGCCGCTCCCGGTAGGCGGCGACGGCCGCCGCGTCCCCGGGCGGGGCCGGCACGAACAGGTTCACCCCGTACGGCCGGTCGCTCGCCTTCCGCACCTCGGCGATCTGCTCGGCCATCGCGGCGGCCGACTTGTAGCCCGCGGCGAGGAACCCCAGCCCGCCGGCCCGGTTCACCGCGGCCACCAGCTCGGGGGTGGAGGTCCCGCCCGCCATCGGGGCGCCGATCACCGGCACGGCGAGGTCATCGAGACGGACGGTCATCGGAGCGGCTCCTCACGCGGCTGCGGGCACGGATCGCCCCCCACCCTACGCCCGGCCGGCTCAGCGGATCAGCCCCCGCCCGCGCGCCTCCCGCACCGCCGCGGTGCGCGAGTCCACGCCCAACTTCGTGTAGATGTGCACCAGATGGGACTTCACGGTGGCCTGGCTCAGGTGCAGCCGCTGGCTGACCTGCTGGTTCGTCAGCCCGTCCGCGACCAGCCCGAGCACCTCGGTCTCCCGCGCGCTGAGCGCCGCGGCCGGCGTCCGCATCCGTTCCAGCAGCCGGTCCGCCACGCTGGGCGCCAGCGCGCTGCGGCCCGCCGCCGCGGCCCGGACCGCCTGGGCGAGTTCCTCCGGCGGCGCGTCCTTCAACAGGTAGCCGGTGGCGCCGGCCTCCAGGGCCGGCAGGGTGTCGGCGTCGCTGTCGTAGGTGGTGACCACCAGGACCTTCGGCGCGCCCGCCCGGGCGGTGATCGCGGCGGTGGCCTGGGCCCCGTTCATCGCCGAGCCGGGCCCGAACTGGAGGTCCATCAGCACCACGTCCACGCCCGGTCCGGCCGCCAGCTCGACGGCCCGCTCGGCGGTGGCGGCCTCGGCGACGATGGCGAAGTCCGGTTCGCTCTCCAGCACCGCCCGCAGCCCGGCCCGCACCACCGGGTGGTCGTCGGCGATCAGCAGCCGGATCACGGGCCGGCCTCCGGTGCCGGGGCGACGGGCAGTTGCACGGCCAGCGCCGTCCCCTCCCCGGGCGCCGACTCCACGGTGAAGCTGCCGCCGAGCGCCCGGGCCCGGGCCCGCATGGAGGGCAGGCCGAAGCCGCCTTCCCCGTCGGTGCGGCCGGCCACCGCCGCCGGGTCGAACCCGGCCCCGTCGTCGAACACGTCCAACGCCACCTCGCCCTCCATGTAGCTGAGTGTCACCTCGGCCCGCGAGGCCTTCGCGTGCCGCACGGTGTTGCCGAGCGCCGACTGCGCGATCCGCAGCAGCGCCACCTCCTGCGCGGCGGGCAGCCGCACCTGCTCCCCGGAGACGTGCAGGTGGACGGGCAGACCGCTGTGCGCCGTGGTGGTCGCGCACAGCCGCTCCAGCGCGACGGACAGCGGATCGCCGTCCAGCGCGGGCGGGGTGAGCGCGCGGACGAAGCGCCGGGCCTCGTCCAGGTTGTCCTGGGCGGCCTGCCGCGCCTGCTCGACGTACCCGGCGGCGGCCTCGGTGCGCTCGGGCAGCGCCCGCTGGGCCGCCCGCAGCAGCAGCTGGATGGAGCTGAGGCTCTGCGCGAGGGTGTCGTGGATCTCCCGGGCCAGCCGCTCGCGCTCGGCGAGCACGCCGGCCGCGTGGTGGGCGGCGGCGAGGTCGGCGCGGGCGGCGGTCAGTTCGTCGATCAGCCGGCGGCGTTCCTCGCTCTCCCGGTACAGCGCCTGGTAGCCGAGCACGGTGGCGGTGGCGACGGCCGCGCCGAGCAGCGGCCCGATGGAGGCGGCCAGGTTGAAGGCGTGCTGGTGGAAGGACCATCCGGCGATCGCCGCCGCGGCCGTCAGGCCGACCGCGACCAGCCCGCTGCGCCGGCCGAGCAGGTGCAGTTCCAGGAAGTACAGCGGGAACGCCAGCCACACCCCGTCCTGGGTGGCGACCAGCACGCCCGCCCAGGTGACGCCGAGCAGGGCCAGCCAGAGCGCCGCGCCCCGACGGGACCGGTGCACGGCGGCCAGCCTCGGCCCGACGGCGTACACGGCGGCCATCGCGGAGGCCGCGGCGCCCACGGCGGCCGGGTCCCCGCCCCGGGCGGCGAAGGCGGCCCGGGCGACGGCGATCGCCAGCAGGCCCGCCACCAGCAGGTGCAGGCAGAGCCGGAGGACGAGGGCGACGGGAGTGGTTCTGGATCGTTCGGTCGCCATCCCTCCAGCCTAAGTTCCGGCCGGGCGCCCGGCATCAATCAAAAGGTTGAACTCCGCTTCTGCCCTTTGATGCCCAGGATGCAATCCCCGGCGCGATGCCCGCGGGCCCCCTGCTCGGCGACCGTGGGGGCATCGCTCGTTCCGTCCACCGCACCGTCCACCCTTCGATCCAACGCGCCATCCGCCACTCCGTCCACCGCTCCGCCCGCAGAAAGGCCCACCGTGTTCGTCGCCTGGAGGGATCTGGGGTTCGCCAAGGGGCGGTTCGCCCTGATGGGAACCGTCATCGTGCTGATCACCGTCCTGGTCGGCATGCTGTCCGGGCTGACCGCCGGACTCGGCCGGCAGAACATCTCCGCGATCAGCGGGCTGCCCGCCGACCACCTGGTCTTCGGCAAGCCCGCCGACGGCCAGGAACTCAACTTCACCGACTCCCAGGTCACCCCCGACCAGTGGCAGGCCTGGGCGCGCGAGCCCGGCGTCACCTCCGCCCAGCCGCTCGGCATCACCACCACCAAGGCCGCCGCCGGACAGCGCACCGCCGCGCTCTCCGCCTTCGGCGTCCCCGACGGCTCCGACCTGGCCCCGCAGGGCGGCCTGATCGCCCCGGGCAGGGCGGTGCTCTCCCGGACCGCCGCCGAGAAGCTGGGCGGCCTCACCCCCGGCGCCGGCTTCACCCTCGCCGGGCACCCGCTGCAGGTGGCCGCCGTCGACGGCGACGCCGCCTACAGCCACACCCCGGTGATCTGGACCAGCCTCGCCGACTGGCAGCAGTTCGCCCCCGGCGGCGCCGGCCACGCCACCGTCATCGCCCTCCACACCGCCGCAGGCGCCGACCTGACCGCCGCCGACGCCCACCACGGCACCGTGACCCGCACCCGGGACGACGCCCTCGCCGCGATCGGCTCGTACACCTCCGAGAACGGCTCCCTCCAGCTGATGCGCGGCTTCCTGTTCGCCATCTCCGCCCTGGTCATCGGCGCCTTCTTCACCGTCTGGACGATCCAGCGCAGCGGCGACATCGCCGTGCTCAAGGCGCTCGGCGCCTCCACCCGCTACCTGCTGCGCGACGCCCTCGGCCAGGCGGTGCTGCTGCTGGTGCTCGGTACGGCCGTCGGCACCGCGATCGCCCTCGGCGCCAGCTCGCTGATCGGCTCCGCCGTGCCGTTCGTCCTGGACGCCCCGACCCTGCTGCTGCCCGCCGTCGTCATGATCGCCCTCGGCGCGATCGGCGCGGCCCTGTCCATCCGGCGGATCACCTCCGTCGACCCGCTGACCGCCCTGGGGAGCGCCCGTTGAACGAGCGAAGCGAAGTGACCATCGAAAGGTGCGCGTGGGCGAATGCCCCCGCCGAGCGAAGCGAGGCGGGCGCATGAGCTTGGAACTCGACCGCATCACCCTGACCTACCCGGACGGCGACGGCCGGCTCACCGCCCTGGACGACGTCTCACTGACCGTCCCCAAGGGCACCCTCACGGCCGTCGTCGGCCCGTCCGGCTCCGGCAAGTCCAGCCTGCTGGCCGTCGCCGCCACCCTGATCGGCCCGGACACCGGCCGGGTCGTCGTGGACGGCACCGACACCGCGGGCCTCGGCCGCGCCGAACTCACCGCCCTGCGCCGCACCCGGATCGGCATCGTCTTCCAACAGCCCAACCTGCTGCCCTCGTTGACGGCCGCCGAACAGCTCCAGGTGATGGCCCACCTCGACGGCCGCTCCCCCCGCAGTGCCCTCCCCCGCGCCCTGGAACTCCTGGACGCCGTCGGCCTGCGCGACCAGGCCGCCCGCCGCCCGCACCAGCTCTCCGGCGGACAGCGCCAGCGGGTCAACATCGCCCGCGCCCTGATGAACGACCCCACGGTGCTGCTGGTGGACGAGCCCACCAGCGCCCTCGACCACGAACGCGGCGCGGCCGTCCTGGAGTTGATCACCGAACTCACCCACCGCCGGGCGACCGCCACCGTCCTGGTCACCCACGACCGCACCCACCTGACCGCCGTCGACCAGATCGCCGAGGTCCACGACGGCCGCGTGACCATCCCCGCTCCGACCCGTTAGAAGAGGAGGTCGTCCACGCTCAGGGCCACCACCGCGCCGATCGACTCCGGCAAGGTGAACTCCCCCGAGGCGTGGACGGCCTGCTCCCGGTACACGCCGTCCACAGGGTCCGTCATCACCAGGACCCGACGCCCGATCCGGTCCACGACCACGTAGACCGGCACCCCCGCGAGCGCGTAGGCGGCGGGCTTCCTGGTGAGATCGCTGCACAATGCGGCCGAGGTCACCTCCAGCACGAACCGGAAGATCTTCGGGTCGTAGCAGTTGTACGTGACCATGTGATCGTCGCTGTCCGCATCGACGATCGACAGGTCCGGCATCGCGAAGTCATCGGGCCCGGTCGGCAGCCAGATCGCGATCCGTTGGAAAACCTCGGTATCTCCATCGTCCGACCCCGCCGCAGAGCAGGCCCTCCGCACACGGTTCAGAACCCTGGCATGCCGCATGTCCGGCACCGGTTCAACGGACACCTCGCCACCGAGCACCTCCACCCGGCGCCGGGGAAAGCGCTCGAAAAGGGCGTCAGCCAAGTGGAGCACGAAGACGACTACTTCTTGGTCATGAGTACGTCGTCCACCGAGAGCGTCACCGTTGCCCCGATCGACTCGGGCAGAGTGAACGACTGCCCCGGATGGTGTACCGCGTGCACCCGGTACTCGCCGTCCTTGGGGTCGGTGAGCACCATGACCCGCTGGTTCGTCCGGTCCACGATGACGTAGACGGGCACCCCTGCCTCGGCGTACAGCAGAGGCTTGACCTTCAGATCAGTCGTGAAGTTCGACGATGTCACTTCCAGTACAAGACGGAAGACCATCGGGTCATAGCAATTGAGCTCGATCAGGTGTTCTCGGTAGTCGGCATCGACGACACACAGATCCGGAACCGCATAATCGGACGGTCCGCTCGGCAACCACAGACCCATCCCCGGGACCACTCGGGACACATCACCATGGAGCCCCGCCGCCGACAAAGGGATGATCAGGTCGGTGAGCATGTCATTGTGCGGCCCGTCCGGAGGCGGCGTCACCGTGATCTGTCCTCCAAGAACCTCGACCCGGTGCCCCACGAGTCGATCGGAGATCAGCTCTGCGGCTTCGAGCAACGTCACCTGCTCGAAGGGTCCTTCCACTGCGGCGGCGGACATGGAAATCCTCCTGGCTGCCGATGTCGGGACCATCATGGTAGAGCGCGGGCACCCTCCGACGCCCGATCCTCCGCATTCACCCGAACGGGTGGTTTAGCCCCCTACCGAGCCCGGAGCCGCAGGCCCGGGCGCTCCGCCTCGGCCTCCTCGTCCTGGCCCGCCCAGAGCGAGCGGACGTGGCTGAGGTGGCGGGTCATGCAGGCCTCGGCCGCCTCCGCGTCGCCGCTCAGCATCAGGTCGAGCAGCTCGACGTGCTCCTCCGCCGAGGAGACCAGCTGCCCCAGCTCGTCCAGCCGGGTCAGCCCGTACAGCCGGGAGCGCTTGCGCAGGTCGCCGACGACCTCCACCAGCCGGGCGTTGCCGGCCAGCCCGAGCAGGTCGAGGTGGAACTGCCGGTCCGCCTCCAGGTAGCCGATCAGGTCGTGCTTGCGCGCCGCCGCGACGATCGCCTCGGCCTCGGGGCGCAGCCGCTCCAGCTGCTCCTTGGTGGCGGTGCGGGTGACCAGGCCGACGGTGGGGACCTCGATCAGGGCGCGGATGCCGGTGTAGTCGTCGAGGTCGCGCTCGGTCAGTTCGGTGACCCGGAAGCCCTTGTTGCGGACGGCCTCGACCAGGCCCTCCCGGGCGAGGTCGAGCATGGCCTCGCGGACGGGGGTCGCGGAGACGCCGAAGTCGGCGGCGAGGGCGGGGGCGGAGTAGACGACGCCGGGGCGCAGTTCGCCGGAGATCAGGGCCGCCCGGAGCGCGTGGGCGACCTGGTCGCGGAGCCGCTCCTGCACGGAGATCAGGGTGCGGGACTTGAGCTCGGCCATGGTGTTCCTCCGGTGGGTGCAGAACACCAGCGTACAATGTCACGTTACGTTGAGCGTGCAACAAGCCGGGAATCCGAACAGCCTGTCACGGTCGCCGCCGCCGACGTTCATGGTGGCAGCGACCACCGGTCGGCACAACGGTCGACGCCACACCGGCGACCGCCGGAACACCCTCGGACGAACGGACACACTGGGACATGGGCATCGAGATCGCCCTGCACGACGGCCGGCCCGGCGCCGGCCGTACCGCCCCCGCCCTGCTGCACCTGTCCACCGGCCACGGCCCGGCCCTCGCCGCCGCCCTGGCCGCGCACACCCGGCCCGCCGACCACCGGCTCGCCCGGATCGACCCGTACGGCGACACCCACTTCAACGAGCAGGACGCGGCCGCCGCCTTCGAGGAGGCCACCGCCCTGCTCGCCCGCTGCACCACCGAACCGCAGCGGGCGGCCGTCCGCGACCTGCGCAACCTGCTCGCCAACTGCGCCGCGATCCCGGGGAGTTGGCTGAGCCTCTACGGGGACTGAGGCGACGACGGCGCCCCGGCCCGGTACACCTCCGCCGCCACCGCCAGGTCCTCCCAGGCCATCCCGACGCTCTTGAAGAACCGCGGCCGCCCCTGCGGCAGCAGCGCGTCGCCGCGCAGCAGCTCGGCGAGGTTCCACACCTGCCGCCGCCCGAGCGCGCCCGCCAGCAGCAGGTCCCCGGCCTCCCGGGCCGCGACGGCCCGCGCCTCCACGTACAGTTCGGCCCGCCCGACCAGCACCTCGTCCACCTCCCGGGCGTCCGGTTCGTGCGAGCCGACCGCCGCGACGGCCGCGTGGTCGGGCACCAGCGCACCGTCGAACAGCGGGGTGCGCGCGGTCGTGCAGCAGACCACCAGGTCCGCCCGACCGACCGCCTCCGGCCCGCCCACCGAGGCGGTCAGCCCGAGCGCCCGCCCGTACTCGGCCAGCGCGGCCGCCCGTCCGGCGTGCCGCGCCACCACGGTGAGCCGCCGCAGCGGCCGCACGGCGAGCAGCGCGTCCAGGTGCCCGTAGGCCTGCGGCCCGGAGCCGAACACCACCACGTGTTCGGCCTCCGGGACCGCGAGCCGCGCCAGCGCCGCCGCCGTCACGGCGGGCGTGCGCAGGGCGGTGAGGGCCGCGCCGTCCAGCAGCGCCAGCGGCTGGAGCGTCGGCCCGTCCAGCAGCAGGTAGCTGCCGGTGATCCGGGGCAGTCCGCGCGCGGGGTTGGCCGGCGCCACCCCGGCGATCTTCACCCCGGCGTACGGCCCGGCGGCGGCGGGCATCAGCAGCAGCTCGCCGGCGGGCACCGGTACGGCCGACCGGGCGGGCGCCGCCTCCGGGTCGAGCCCGTCCAGCAGCACCCGCTCGATCGCCCGCACCGCCCCGGCGGGCCCGATCCCGCCGGTGCCCGGCACGGCGTACTGGAGCGGCTCAGCCGCCGCGCCGGGCAGCTCATCAGGGGTCACGGCATCGGGGGTCACAGCATCGGGGGTCACAGCGTGAACCCCGGCGCGTCCCCGGGCTCCAGCACGAACAGGTGCTCCCCGGTGCGGTACGCCGTCCCGCCGACCTCGGTGACGACGCCCTCCCCCAGCGGGTCGCCGCCGCCCACCACCCGCCCGGTGAACACGGTGCCGATGACGGACTCGTGCCGCAGCTCCTCGCCCGGCGCGATCCGCCCTTCGGCGGCGAGCACCGCGAGCCGCGCGGAGGTGCCGGAGCCGCACGGCGAGCGGTCGATCTGCCCGTCCGCGAACACCACGACGTTGCGCTGGCTCAACACCCCCTCCTCCGCAGGAAGTTCGTCGTACAGTACGACCCCGTACACCCCGGAGAGCCGCGGGTCGGTCGGGTGCGCGACGGCCTCCGACCCGGCCAGCAGCGCCCTGATCTCCCGCCCCGCGGCGACGAGTTCGGGCAGCAGCCCGGGCTCGACGGCGAGCCCGAGGGCGGCGGCCGGCACCGAGGCGTAGCACGCCCCGGAGTGCGCCACCGCGACCTCGACCGTCCCCCGCGAGGTCTCGACCGGCAGCTTCAAGGCGCTGACCCGGCTCGGCACGTTGCGGAAGGTGACCCCGGTGGTGCGCCCGCCGCTGCGCCGCACCAGGGCGGTGACCCGCCCGGAGGGGACGTCGATCCGCACCCGGGCCACGCCGTCCGCGGGGGCCGGGACCAGCCCGGAGTCCACGGCCCAGGCGCCGAGCGCGATGGTGCCGTGCCCGCAGGCGGTCGAGTAGCCGTCCTTGTGCCAGAACAGCACGCCCAGGTGGGCCTCGTCGTCGTCCGGCGGTACCAGGAACCCGCCGTACATCCCGGCGTGCCCGCGCGGCTCGTGCACCAGCAGCCGCCGGATCTCCTCCAGCGCGCTCGGCCGGGGCGCGGTCGCGCTGCCGCCCGCACCGATCGCGATGGCCCGCCGCTCGGCGACGCTGTCGCCGGGGATCGGGGGCACGCCGTCCAGCACGATCCGGAACGGCTCGCCGGCCGTGTGGTAGTCGACCGTACGGACGCACAGCACCGGCCCCGGCCCCGCACCCGGCGCCGTCCCCACCCCCGTCCCCGTCCCCGAGCCCGTCCCCGCTGCCCTGCCCGGCATCACAGCCCCCCGCCCGGCAGCACGCTGACCGTCCGGCCGACGGTGTAGAACTCCAGTGCCGCCCGGCCCTGTTCGCGCTCCCCGTGGGCCGCGCCCTTGGTCCCCCCGAACGGCAGGTGGAAGTCGACGCCGCTGGACGGGGCGTTGACCCGGATCATGCCCGCGTCCAGCCGGTCGGCGACGGCCAGCGCCGCGTCCAGGCTCCGGGTGTGCACCGAGGTGGCCAGGCTGTGCGGGGTGTCGTTGGCGAGCGCGACGGCCGCGTCCAGGTCGGCCGCCGCGTGCAGCACAGCGACCGGTCCGAAGAACTCCTCGCGCGCCAGCGGGTGTTGCGGGGGGACGTCGGCGAGCAGGGTCGGCTCGACGTACCAGCCGGCCCGGTCGGGCGCGCCCCCGCCGACCAGCACGCTCGCCCCGTCCGCGACGGCCGACTCGACCGCCGCCACCAGCCGCTCCCGCGCGTCGGCGCCGATCACCGGCCCGCAGACCGCGTCGTCCACCGCCGCCAGCGCCTTGACCAGGGCCTCGCGCAGCGGCTCGTACGCCGTCCCGACCGCGATCACCCGGCTGGTCGCCGTGCACTTCTGTCCGGCGTACCCGGCGATCGCGGCCGCGATGTGCCCGGCGGCCAGTTCCACGTCCGCGTCCGGCAGCACCAACGCCGCGTTCAGGCCGCCGAGTTCGGCCTGAACCGGCACCCCGCGCCCGGTGGCGGCCAGGACCACGGCCCGGCCGACGCCGGTGGAGCCGGTGAAGGAGACCACGTCCGCCGCCGCGACCAGCGCCGCCCCCTCCTCCGCGCCGCCGGGCAGCACCGCGAGCACGTCCGGGGGCAGCACGGCCGCGGCCAGCTCGGCCAGCCGCAGCGCGCACGCCGTCGCCTCCGGCGCGGGCTTGAGCACCGCCGTGTTGCCGACCGCCAGCGCCGGCGCGGCCTTCCAACTCGGGATCGCCAGCGGGAAGTTCCACGGCGCGATCAGCCCGGCCACCCCGTGCGGGCGGCGCCGGGTGAACAGCAGGCCCGGCCCGGCGGCGGTCTCGTGCACCGCGCCGGACGGCTCGTACGGCGCCTGGGCGTAGTAGCGCCAGATCGCCGCCGTCCGGGCGACCTCCCCCCGCGCCTCGGCGAGCGGCTTGCCGACCTCGCGCACGATCAGCGCGGCGAGTTCCTCGGCGTGCGCCTCGACCGCCTCGGCGATCCGGCCCAGCGCGGCCGAGCGGGCGCCGGCACCGGCCGCCAGCCAGCCGTCCTGGGCCGCCCGGGCCCGCCCGACGGCGGCCCGCACGGCCTCGGCGCCGGGTGCCTCGACGGCGACCACCAGGTCGGTCGGGTCGGCGGGGTTGTACGAGGTGATGGTCACAACTAGCAGCCCTTCGGAGCGCGTTCGGGAGGGAGCGTCAGAGCAGGAAGCCCGCCGGAAACGGGTCGTCCGGGTCGAGGAAGTACTGGGCGGTGCCGGTGATCCAGGCCCGCCCGGTCACGGTGGGCACCACGGCCGGCCGCCCGGCCACCTCGGTCTCCTCGACCAGCCGCCCGGTGAAGGTGGTCCCGATGAAGGAGTCGTTGCGGAAGTCCCGCCCCAGCGGGAGTTCGCCGCGCGCGTGCAGCTGGGCCATCCGGGCCGAGGTGCCGGTGCCGCAGGGCGAGCGGTCGAACCAGCCGGGGTGGATGGCCATCGCGTGCCGGGAGTGCTCGGCGGTGGAGCCGGGGGCGAGCAGCTGGACGTGGTGGCAGCTGTGGATGGAGGGGTCCTCCGGGTGCACCGGCCGGTCGGGGCTCGCGTTGATCGCGTCCATCAGGGCCAGGCCGGCGTCCAGGATGTCCTGCTTGCGCTCGCGCTCGAACGGCAGCCCGAACTCGGCGAGCGGCAGGATGGCGTAGAAGTTGCCCCCGTACGCGAGGTCGTAGCCGATGGTGCCGTGGCCGGGCACCTCGATCTTGCGGTCCAGCGCGACGGAGTACGAGGCGACGTTGCGGATGGTGACGGCCTTGGCCGCGCCGCCCTCTACCCGCACCTCGGCGACCACCAGTCCGGCGGGGGTGTCCAGCCGTACCGTGGTGACCGGCTCGACCACCGGCACCATCCCGGTCTCGACCAGCACGGTGGCGACGCCGATGGTGCCGTGCCCGCACATCGGCAGCAGCCCGGAGACCTCGATGTAGAGCACCCCGAAGTCGGCGTCCGGCCGGGTCGGCGGCTGGAGGATCGCGCCGCTCATCGCGGCGTGCCCGCGCGGCTCGTACATCAGCAGGGTGCGGAAGTGGTCCAGGTGCTGCTGGAAGTGCACCCGGCGTTCGGCCATGGTGGCGCCGGGGATGACGCCGAAGCCCCCGGTGATCACCCGGGTCGGCATGCCCTCGGTGTGCGAGTCGACGGCGTGGAACACGTGACGGCTGCGCATTCCGCACAACTCCTCTGACGAAGCGGTTGGTTGAGGCCGGCTGCCCGCACAGCCGGCCGTACGACGGGTGGTGCCGGTGCTACCAGTGGTGCCGGCGCGTGTCGGGCAGGCCCTACGCCAGACCCTCCGCGAGGGCCTTCTCGGTGGCCGCGCGCACGGCCGCCTCGATCTCCGGCTCCAGCGACTGCCGCGGCGCCCGGACCGGCCCGCCGGGGCGTCCGGCGATGTCCATGGACAGCTTGATGGCCTGGACGAACTCGGTCTTGGAGTCCCAACGCAGCAGCGAGTGCAGCGACTTGTAGAGCGGCAGCGCGGTCTCCAGGTCATGCCCGACGGCCGCGCGGTACAGCGCCACGGACGCCTCGGGCAGCGCGTTCGGGTACCCGGCGATCCAGCCGACGGCCCCGGCCAGCGCCAGCTCCAGCAGCACGTCGTCGGCGCCGATCAGCAGGTCCAGCCCGGGCGCCAGCTCGGCGATCTCGTAGGCCCTGCGGACGTCCCCGCTGAACTCCTTGACCGCCACGATCGAGCCCTCGCCGTGCAGTTGGGCGAGCAGCGCGGGCACCAGGTCGACCTTGGTGTCGATCGGGTTGTTGTACGCGACGACCGGCAGCCCGGCCCGGGCGACCTCCGCGTAGTGCGCCCGCACCGAGGCGTGGTCGGCCCGGTAGGCGTTGGGCGGCAGCAGCAGGACGGAGCCGGCGCCGGCCTCGGCGGCCTGCTCGGCCCAGCGGCGGGACTCGGCGCTGCCGTAGGCGGCGACCCCGGGCATGACCCGGGCGCCGTCGCCGGCCGCCTCGACCGCGACCTCGACGATCCGGGTGCGCTCCTCGGCGGTGAGCGTCTGGTACTCGCCCAGCGAGCCGTTCGGGACGACGCCGTCGCAACCGGACTCGATCAGCCAACGGACGTGCTCGGCGTAGGCGTCGTAGTCGACGGAGAGGTCCGGGCGCAGCGGGATCGTGGTGGCGACCATGATGCCGCGCCAGGGGCGGGTGGTGTCGTGCGGGGTGATGGACACGTTGGGCTCCTTGGTGAGGTGTGACATTTTATAAACAGTGACAGGCCGGAGACAAGGGTCCCCGCCCGAGACGTTCCGACGGATCGGGCCCGGCCCTTCCGCCGAACCGGCCTACTCCCCCGGGCCGGCCGCCAGCTGCGAGAGCGGCACCGGGCAGGCCATCGGCCGCCGGTCCGCCCCCGGCTCCGCAGCGCCGGACAGGCAGGCCACGGCCGGACCGCACATCCGCCCCTGGCACCAGCCCATCCCCGCCCGGGTGAGCAGCTTGACGGTCCGGGGATCGCCCGCGCCCAGCTCCTCCACCGCTTCCGCGATCCGCGCGACCGGCACCTCCTCGCACCGGCACACGTCGGTGTCCGGCCGCAGCCACCCGGTCCAGCCGGGCCCGGGCCGGTGGGCCGCCGCCATCAGCGCGGCGAACTCCCGCAGCCGGGCCCGGCGGCCCAGCAGCGCCCGCCCGGGCAGCACCCCGGCGACCGCGTGCGCGGCCAGCTCCCCCTCGGCGAGCGCGAGGTCCGCACCGCCGACGCCGTTGGTCTCCCCCGCGGACCACAGGCCCGGGACGGAGGTGCGCAGCCGGGCGTCGACCCGCAGCGCGACCGCGCCGTCCGGCCCGGTGAGGGTGTCCGCGCCGAGTTCGGTGGCCAGGTCGATCTGCGGCAGCAGCCCGTGGCCGACGGCGAGCGCGTCGCAGGCGATCCGCCGCTCGGTGCCGGGCAGCGGCCGCCAGTCGGCGTCCAGCCGGGCCACGGTGACGCCGGTGACCCGGTCCGTCCCGTGCGCCTCGACCACCGCGCTGCGCGGCCGCAGCCGTACGCCGTGCCGCAGCAGCGCGCCGCCGTGCCCGGCGCCCTCGACGAGCTTGGCGGGGACGGCCGCCAGCACACCGGGGCGCCGGGCGTACCCGAGGTAGCCGCTCGCCTCGACCACCGCCGGGACCTCCGCCCCGGCGGCGACCAGCGAGGAGGCCGCGGCGAGCAGCAGCGGTCCGCTGCCGGCCACCACGATCCGCCGGCCGGGCAGCACCAGCCCGGCCTTGAGCATGGCCTGGGCGCCGCCCGCGGTGACCACCCCGGGCAGCGTCCAGCCGGGGAAGGGCAGTTGGCGCTCGTACGCGCCGGTGGCGAGCAGCACCGCCCCGGCCCGGAGGGTGGCCCGGTCGGCGGCCTGCGGGCCGCGGGTGACGTGCAGGGCGAAGCCGTCGGCGGTCCGCTCCAGCGCCCACACCTGGTGCCCGCCGCGGAAGTCGGCCCGCGGGTGGGCTTCGAGCCGCGCGGCCAGCCCGGCGTACACCGGCCAGCGGTGGTGCAGGCGGTCCGGGCGGCTCGCGCCCAGTCCGGGCGCCGGGTGCCGGTAGTACTGCCCGCCGGGCCGGTCCGCGCCGTCCAGCAGGACGCAGCGCAGCCCGAGGTCGGCGGCGGTCACGGCGGCGGCCAGCCCGGCCGGCCCGGCCCCCACCACGGCGAGGTCGTAGCCCGACCCGGAGCGCCCGGCCGACCCCGAGCCCTCGGACGACTCGGAGCGCTCAGACGGCGAGATCGGCACGACCGTGGCCCTCCTGACTGGTGACGACGGTGCCGGGCTCGGCGGGCAGCAGGCACAGCCGCTGGTTGGCCCGGCCGTCCACGGTGGCCAGGCAGTCGAAGCAGGCGCCGATCCCGCAGAACGCCCCGCGCGGTCGCCCGCCGGTCCGGGTGGTGCGCCAGGCGAGCACGCCGTCGGCCCAGAGCGCGGCAGCGATCGACTGCCCGGGCAGGGCGCGGACGGCCCGCCCGTCGAACTCGATCAGGTGCCCGGGCCCGGGGTCGGCCCCGACCAGCCCGGCAGGGGTTCGGCGACGCGTCACCGGCTTCTCCATTCCGTCGTCCAGCTCATCCGATCCGATCCGTCCACGGCCCGGCCCACACCGACACCCACGCCCGTCACCACACTCACGCCCCTCACCCCGCCGGGAACCGGTCGGCCCGGAACGGCGCGAGGTCCAGCTCCGGCCGCTTGCCGGTCAGTTGCTCGGCGATCAGCAGCCCGGTGGCGGGCGCCAGCCCGATCCCGGCCCCCTCGTGCCCGCAGGCGTGGTAGAGCCCCGGCACCCGGGGGTCCTCGCCGATCGCGGGCAGGTGGTCCGGCAGGTAGGGGCGGAAGCCCCGGTAGACGCGCATCACGGTGACGTCCGCGAGCACCGGGAACAGCTCCGCCGCCTGGACGGCGAGCCGGCGCAGCACCTCCTGGGAGAGGGTCCGGTCGAAGCCGACCCGCTCCCGGCTGGCGCCGATCAGCACCGGCCCGCCCGGGGTCCCCTCGACCACGGCGGAGGTCTGCAGATCGGCCGAGCCGCTGGCCACGTCCGCCACGTAGTCGGCGGCGTAGACCTTGTGCCGGACGATCCTGGGCAACGGCTCGGTGACCAGGACGAACCCGCGCCGGGGCAGCACCGGCAGGTGCACCCCCGCCAGCGCGGCCAGTTCGCCGCCCCAGGTGCCGGCGGCGTTGACCACCGCGGGGGCGGCCAGTCGGCGCCGGGCGGTCCGTACGCCGCGCACCGCGCCGTCCGGGCCGCGCTCCACGGCCGTCACGTCCTCCCCGGTGATCAGTTCGGCGCCCGCCCGGCGGGCCTCGCGCAGCAGCTGGGCGGCGGCGAGCGCGGGCTGCACCTGGGCGTCCTGGGGGTAGTGGTAGCCGCCCGCGAGCCCGGGGGCGAGGTGCGGCTCCAGCTCGCGCAGCCGCTCGGCCGGAACCTCCTCGGCGCTCACCCCGGCCGCGGCCTGACCGGCGGCGAAGGCCCGCAGCGCCTGCTGTCCGGCCTCGGTCGAGGAGACCACGACGCCGCCCTTGGGCTCGTACTCCACGGCCGGGCCGAGCTGTTCGGCGAGTTCGCGCCAGAGCCGGGTGCTGAGCAGGGCGAGGTCGAGTTCGGGCCCGGGTTCCTTGTCGGAGACCAGCAGGTTGCCCTCGCCCGCCCCGGTGGTGCCACCGGCGACCGGCCCGCGGTCGACGACGGCGACGGCGAGTCCGGCCCGGGCGGCGTAGTAGGCACAGGCGGCGCCGACGACTCCGGCGCCGACCACGACGACGTCCAGTGGAGGTGTCCAGGTCTTCAGCACGCCAGTAATATGTCACATGCCATCTGCTCTGCCAAGAGTCCCCTGCCCTTCCCCGAAGAGTCCCCCGAAAGTCCCCGGAACGGCGGACGGCCCCGGCCCCCGCACGAAGCGGGAACCGGGGCCGCGGCCCGATCACTCACCGGCTCAGGTGATGTCGTCCATCTGCTCCCGCCGTGCGCCCGGCACCGGAGCGGCGCCCGCCGCCGGCGTCGCCGAGGCCTCGACCGTCTCCGTACCCGCCACCGGCTGCACCGAGAGGTCCACCTCGGAGGCCTCCTCGTCGTCCAGCTCGGCGTCCGGGTCGTTCCGGCGCTTGCGCCGGTCGTTCATGATCGAGATGCCCACCGCGATGAAGTACAGCGCCCAGATCGGCGCGGCCAGCGCCAGCATGCTCAGCGGGTCGGCGCTCGGCGTCGCGAAGGCCGCGAACACCGTGATGCCCATGACCATGCCGCGCCACCAGCCGAGCAGCCGCTTGCCGGTGACCATCCCGACCTGGTTCATCATCACCAGCAGCAGCGGGAACTCGAAGGCGAGGCCGAAGACCAGCACCATCCGGGTCGCGATGTCGAGGTAGTCCTCGGGCGGCAGGATCGGCGTGGTGTTGTTCGGGGTGAACGAGATCAGCACGTCGACCGTGGTCGGCAGCACCAGGATCGCCACGGCCACACCGGCCAGGAACAGCGGCGCCCCGCAGAGCATGAAGACGACCGCGTACTTCTTCTCGTGCCTGTGCAGACCGGGCGCCACGAAGGCCCACACCTGGTACAGCCAGATCGGCACGGTCCCGACCACGCCGGCCGTCAACGAGACCTTCAACATCCAGGTGAAACCGGCGGTCAGACCGATGTTGGAGACCTGGGCGCACTTGCCGTGGTACTGCCCGGCGGTCTCCACGGTGCAGCGCGGCAGCGGCTGCAGCAGGAAGTCCTCGATCTGCTTGTGGTAGATCGCCGCGATGACGGTGATCACCAGGATCGCCAGGACCGACTTGACCACGCGGTTGCGCAGTTCCCGCAGGTGATCGGCGAGGGCCATCCGCCCCTCAGGATCCTTGGGCGCCTTCTGCGGCGCCTTGGAGAGCTTGCTCAACCCCGGTCCTCAACTCGTGCGTCGAGGCCCGCCGGTCGACGGGCCTCCGTGGTCGCTCGCGGCACCCGTGCCGCGTACCTCGGGTACGTCACGCGCGCCGCGCTCAGTGCGGGCGCTCGCCGCCGGGCACACCCGGGGCGCCGGGCGCCGGCTCGACGATCCGGGCCTCCGGCTGCGCCGAGACCTGCGCCGAGCCCTGCGCCGAGACCTGCGGCGGCGCGGACGGCCGGACGGCCGACGCACTGCCCTCCGGCTCCTCCTCCGAGCGCATCGCCCTGGCCTCGCTCTTGAGGATCCGCAGCGACTGCCCCAGCGAGCGCGCCAGGTCGGGCAGCCGCTTGGCCCCGAACAGCACGACGGCCACCACCACGACCACCACGATCGCGGTCATCGAGAAGCGCATGCGCCGACCACCTTCAGCATCCGCGGCCCGACAGGCCGCCCGCCGCGGATGGTAACCGCTGCGGATGACGCCCCGACGACGGCCGCCCGAACAGGACAGCGGCCCCGACCGGCAGGACTGGAGCCACTGAGAGCGTAACCCGCCCTCACCTCAGGACAGCAGCCCCCGTACCGCCGATGACCCGGCCGTGCTATCGGGCGGGAACGGCCTCGGCCAGCTCCCCCGCCGCCTCGGCCAGCGCCCGGGACGCCGCGTCCACGCCCTTGGCCAGCGCCCGCACGTCCAGCCAGAGCCGGATCGCGAGGACCCCGAGGACCAGCAGGCCCGCGGTGGCGAGCAGGACGGCGGCGACGAGCATCCAGGACATGCGCCCCACCCTATACGGGGGTCACCCCTCCGCCGGGACGAGCCGCATGGTGCGCACCCCGGCCGCGGTGAGCGCCTCGACGATCTTCTCGCCGGCCGGTTTGCGGACCGCCGCCCCGCAGAGCGGGCAGCCGAAGCTGTAGTGCGCCTGCGCGGGAGTCCGGCCGAGGGTCAGCCGGAACTCCTCGGCCGGGAGCTCGACCTTCTCCCGGCACTGCGAGCAGTACACCTTGAATCTCGTCCCGGGCTCCACCGCTCAGTCCCGCCCCTCCCCGTAGGCGGCCAGCGCCTCCCGCGCGGCCGAGCGCGCCTGCTCGGCCGGCTCGGGCGGCGAGACGATCCGGCCGTCCCGGCCCAGCCGCAGCGCCAGCGGGCGCAGCTGGGAGGGGTCGGCGCTGCGCAGGGTGATCCGCAGCCCCCCGTCGGGCAGTTCCTCGGCCCGGTCGTGGGTGTAGTACTCGGCGACCCAGCGGCCGCCGGAGGAGACCTCGACCACCACCTCCGGGTCGTCGGCGGCCGGGTTGACCAGCCCGCCGCTGAGGTCGCGCGGCTCGCGCCGGGGCGGGTCGGCCGGGACGTCCAGGACGCGGATCTCGGCGACCCGGTCCAGCCGGAACATCCGGTGGTCCTCCGAGGTGCGGCACCAGGCTTCCAGGTAGGTGTGGCCCTCGGTGAGCAGCCGGATCGGGTCGACCTCGCGCTCGGTCATCCCGCCGCGCCCGTGCGAGTAGTAGCGCAGCCAGAGCCGGCGGCCCTCGCTGAGCGCGCGGTCGATGTCGGCGAAGACGTGGCTCTCGGCCTCGAAGGTCACGCCGACCCGGGCGCTGCCCTCGGCGCTCTCCCCCGCGGCGTTCTCGATCTTGGCGACGGCCCGGGTGAGGGCCTCCCGGTCCCCGGCCCGCAGACCGGGCAGCCCGGCCACCGCCCGGGCGGCCACCAGCAGCGCGGTCGCCTCGTCGGCGGCCAGCCGCAGCGGCTGGGCCACGTCGTCGACGTTGTGCCACCAGATCCGCTCGCCGTCGGTGTCGATGTCGAGCAGGTCACCGCCGCGGAAGCTGGTGCCGCACATCGGCAGCACGTTGAGGTCCGCGATCAGCTCGCGCTCGCTGATCCCGAACGCGCGCGCCACCTCGGCGACCTCGGCCCCGGGCCGCTCGCGCAGGTAGGTGACCAGCGACAGCATCCGTCGCGTCTGGTCGATCGCATTGCTCATGCCCGAACGTCCTCCGTGTCCAGCCCCGCGACCGCCCGCAGCCGGTCGATGACATCCGCCCGCAGCTCCTCCGGGCCGAGCACCAGCACGTCGGGCCCGAACTCCGCGAGGTCGGCGCCCAGCCCGTTGCCGTACGGGATCTCCAGCTCGTCCCAGACCTCGTCGACCCGGGTGCTGCCGAGCGCCTTGGTGCGCAGCGGGAAGCCCGCGCCCCGGCGGACCCGGACGGTCGCGGTGGCGGTGGCCCCCTCACCGGCGAACTTGGCCACGGTGGCCCGGACGTCCACGTGCTCGGGCACGGTGCCCAGGAACGCCCCGCTCCTGGCCTTCACCCTGCCGGTGATCCGGCTGAGCCGGAACACCCGGGCGTCGCCGCGGTCCCGGTCGTACCCGGCCAAGTACCAGTGCCCGCGCCAGCACTCCAGCGCCCACGGCTCGACGCTGCGCTGCTCGACGGCCGCGGCACCGGCCTTGCGGTACTCGAAGGTGACCGGGCGGCGGTCCCGGGCGGCGGTGAGCAGCGGCTCGAACGCGGCCTCCCGGGCGGGGATGCGCGGCTCCAGGGCGGTCCGGCCCTCGGCCTCGGTGAACGGCACCCCGGCCGCGCGCAGCTTCTGCAGCGCGCCGCTGGCCGCGCCGGACATCTTGGCCTGCTGCCAGACCCGGGCGGCCAGGGTCAGCGCGGCCGCCTCCTCGGCGTCCAGCGCGATCTCCGGCAGCCGGTTGCGGTCGGCGCGGGCGAGGTAGCCCAGCTCACCGTCCAGCGTGCTCTCGTCGACGTCGATCACCAGGCCGAGCTCGCGCAGGTCGTCCTTGTCCCGCTCGAACATCCGGTTGAAGGCGTCCTCGCTGCTGTTCTGCCAGGCTTCGCGGTAGGCCTCGATGGATTCCCGCAGCTCCTTCTTGGAGAGCGGACGTCTGGTGTTCATCAGGCACAGGGCGAGATTCATCAGCCGCTCTGCCTTGGCGATCGCCATCGCTGACCCTTCCGGTGTGCCGCGCCGCGCGCGGGGTGCGCCAACCGGGCGATCCTCACCCGGCGGGACCGACCGTACCGGTAGCGGTACGCACTGCAAAAGCCGCGTCCCGCGGCCGGTCCCCGGGAGCCGCCGTCCGGGCCCGGGAACGGCCTCGGGCCGGGCCCCCGAAGGGGTCCGGCCCGAGGTCACAGCAGGCTCAGACGGCCAGCAGGTCGACCACGAAGATCAGGGTCGAACCCGCCGGGATGAGCGGCGACGGCGACTGGTTGCCGTACGCCAGGTGCGACGGGATGGTCAGCTCGCGACGGCCGCCGACCTTCATGCCCTTGACGCCCTGGTCCCAGCCCTTGATGACCCGGCCGCCGCCCAGCGGGAAGCGGAACTCGTTGGGGCTCCGGTTCCAGCTCGCGTCGAACTCCTCGCCGGTCTCGAAGGTCACGCCGACGTAGCGGACGCTGACGTTCTGACCCGGCTTGGCCTCCTCGCCGTCACCGACGACGATGTCGCGGATCTGCAGCTCGGTCGGGGCGTCGCCGATCGGGAAGTCGATCTCGGGCTTCTCGTTCAGGTTCACAGCCATGGTCCCTCTTCTCACGTTCCCAAATTCCCTACACGACCAAGCGGCGGACACCCGTGCCGCGGTCCGTCCGGACCACGGTACGGGCGCCCGCCGCCCGCCGGGACGCGGCCACGCGGCCGCACCCGAAGGTCACACGCGCACCATTGTCCCCGAAAAGTCGATCAGCCCTGACCGGCGTCCAGGATGTCCACCACGAAGACCAGGGTCGCGCCGGGCGGGATGTCGCCCTGGCCCTTGTCGCCGTAGCCCAGCGAGGCCGGGATCACCAGCTCGACCCGGCTGCCGACGGTCTGGCCCGTCAGCCCCTGGTCCCAGCCCTGGATGACCTGGCCGCCGCCGACCGCGAAGGAGAACGCCTGGCCCTTGCTGAGCGAGGAGTCGAAGACCTTGCCGTCCTTGGCCAGCGCGCCGGTGTACTGGACGACGACCTTCTCGCCCTTCTCCACCGCCGGCCCGGTGCCCTTGATCAGGACGTGGGTCTTGAGCTCGGTCGGGTCCTTGGCCCCGGCCACCGGGGTGATGTCGGCCGGCTTCTTGCCGTTGTCCTTGACCTGCGGGAAGTCGGCCGGCGGCGGGGTGACGGTGCCGCTGACCACCGCGTCGGGCGCGTTGGCGTTGCGGACGTCGATCACGAAGATCAGGTTGTCCTTCGGGCCGATCGACATGTCCGGCTTGCCCTGGGAGCCGAAGCCAGCCGCCGGCGGGGCCACCACCAGCAGTCGGCTGCCGGCCTTCTTCCCCATCACGGCCTGGTCCAGCGCGGGGATCAGCGCGTCGGTGCCGGCCTGGAAGATCTGCGGCTTGCCCTTGTCGTCGTACGAGCTCGGGATGTCCTTGCCGGTGTTCCAGTCCTTGGCGGTGTAGTCCACCGAGGTCCAGGAGTTCTTGTCCACCTTGGGGCCGTTGCCCTCGGACAGCACCTTCACCACGAAGGAGCCGTCGGAGGCCTCACCCGGCACCTGGATCTCGGCCTTCTTGCCGAAGTCACCGGTGACGGTCGGCAGCACCTTGGCGCTGTCCTTGATCGGCGGCACCGGCTCGGCGGTCGGCGTGGGCGGCGCGGACTTGGTCGCGTCCGGCTGGGCGGCCGAGGCGGTGTCCTTCGACGAGTCCTTGTTCACCATGTACAGCGTGATGCCGCTGCCGACCAGCAGCACGGCGAGCACCGTGCCGAGGATCACGCCCAGCTTGCCGACGCCGGGCGGGTTCTCGTCGTACCCGGCCTCCGAGCTGTCGGCCTTGCGCACGTTGCTGGCGAAGATCTGCGGGGCCTCGTCGTCGTCCGACTTGGGCCCGGCCGCGCGCGGCTTGTCGCCGGGCTGCGCCCAGCCCGCCTGCTGCGCGAGGATCGCCGGGGGCACGACGATCGACTCGCGGTCCGCCGTGGCCTGCCCTCCCGGGCGGGAGGCGGCCGGGTCACCCGCAGAGCCGTCGTTCGCCGCGGTGCCGGCCGCGCCCGGGCTCGGCGTCTTCTCAGTCATGACTCCCCATCCATCTCGCCACGAGGTCTTCCAGGTCTGCGCCCGGCGTGGTGAGCGCCGGCCTGCCGCCGTACCCGTCCGCCCCGGACCCCGGCGCCGGGCGGCGCCTGCCACAGTGCGAGGGCAGTATGACAGCTCAGGATGAGGACGGACGCTTTGTTGTACGAGCGTCCGCCCAAGCGTACGGAATCCTCCCGGCGACTTCCTAGAGCGCCCGCTAGACCGCTTCCAGAATGTCGATCACGAAGACCAGCGTGGAGTTCGGCGGCACCGACCCCTGGGCCTGGTCCTTGTAGCCCAGGGCCGGCGGCACCACCAGCAGCACCCGGCTGCCCACGTTCTGCCCCACCAGCCCCTTGTCCCAGCCCTCGATCACGCTGCCGGTGCCGATCTGCACGGCCTGCGCCCCGCCGTGGGTCCAGGAGGCGTCGAACTGCTGCCCGTTGCTCCACAGCACCCCGGTGTACTGCACGATCAGGGTCTGCCCGGTCTTGACCTGCTTGCCCTCGCCCTTGATCAGCACGGCCTGCTGGAGGTCGGCGGGGGCGGCCTGCCCGGCCGGGACGGTGATCCCCGCCGGTGCCTTCCCGTTGTCCTTGACCTGCGGCAGCGTCGCGGCGGGCTGGGTCATGTTGCCGGTCAGCGTGGAGTCCTGCGGCAGCGCCTCCACGATGTCCAGCACGAAGACCACGGTGTCGCCCTTGTTGACGCCCAGCTGGGTGGAGCCCTGCTCGCCGAAGGCGGCCGCCGGCGGGGCCACCACCAGCAGCCGGGTGCCCACCTTCTTGTCGATCACGGTCTGGTCCAGCGCCGGCACCAGCTGCCCGCTGCCGGCCTGGTAGAGCTGGGGCTTGCCGTTGTCGTCGTACGAGCTGGGCAGGTCCTTGCCGGTGGTCCAGTCCTTCGCCGTGTAGTTGACCGTCACCCAGTCGCCCTTGCCGACCGTCGACCGCTCACCGTCCGTCACCGTGTTCACCACGAACTGGCCGCTGGGCTGCTGGCCCTCGGGGATGGTGATGGTGGCCTTGCTGCCGAAACCACCACCCGAAAGAGTGGGCATCGGGGAGGCCTCGCCCACCGGCGCCGGCACCGTCGGGGCCGCGCTCGGGGTGGACGGCGTCGCCGGTCCGGCCGCCTTGGGCGAGCTGCTGCAAGCGACCGCGAGCAGCAGCGGCAGGGTGAGAAGCAAACCGGCGGTGCGGCGCACGGTGGTCCTAACTGTCGGTCGAAGTCGGCTCTCCCGACTCGACGGACAGCGTATGCCCGGCATGCGTCCGGCCCCGGTAGACACCACCGGGGCCGGTCAACGCCGAGGGCACGGCGGTCGGTCACACGCCGACGGTCACATGCCGGCGATCAGCTTCTCCACCCGCTCGTCCACCGAACGGAACGGGTCCTTGCACAGCACGGTGCGCTGCGCCTGGTCGTTCAGCTTGAGGTGCACCCAGTCCACCGTGAAGTCCCGGCGCTGCTCCTGCGCCCGGCGGATGAAGTCCCCGCGCAGCCGGGCCCGGGTGGTCTGCGGCGGGACGGACTTGGCCTCGAAGGTCTTGAGGTCGGTGGTCACCCGCTTCGCCTGGCCCTTGCCCTGGAGCAGGTAGAACAGGCCGCGCCGGCGGTGGATGTCGTGGTACGCGAGGTCGATCTGGGCGACCCGCGGGTTGGACATGCTCATCTCGTGCTTCTCGCGGTAGCGCTCGATGAGCTTGTACTTCATGATCCAGTCGATCTCGGTGGCCACCGTGTCGAGGCGCTCGGTGCGCACCGCCTCCAGGGTGCGGCCCCACAGTTCGAGCACCTGCGCGATGGTGCCGGTGTTGATGCCCTTGCGGTCGGCGAACTCCAGGGCCTTGCTGTAGTACTCCTCCTGGATGTCCAGCGCGCTGGCCTCCCGGCCGTTGGCCAGGCGCACCTGGTGGGTGCCGGTGAGGTCGTGGCTGACCTCGCGGATCGCCCGGATCGGGTTCTCCAGGGTGAGGTCGCGCATCACCACGCCGGCCTCGATCAGCCGCAGCACCAGGTCGGTGGAGCCCACCTTGAGCAGGGTGGTGGTCTCCGACATGTTGGAGTCGCCGACGATCACGTGCAGCCGGCGGTAGCGCTCGGCGTCCGCGTGCGGCTCGTCCCTGGTGTTGATGATCGGGCGGGAGCGGGTGGTGGCGGAGCTGACGCCTTCCCAGATGTGCTCGGCCCGCTGGCTGACGCAGAACACCGCGCCGCGCGGGGTCTGCAGCACCTTGCCCGCGCCGCAGATCAGCTGGCGGGTGACCAGGAAGGGGATGAGCACGTCGGCCAGCCGGGAGAACTCGCCGTGCCGGGCCACCAGGTAGTTCTCGTGGCAGCCGTAGGAGTTGCCGGCCGAGTCGGTGTTGTTCTTGAAGAGGTAGACGTCCCCCGCGATGCCCTCCTCGTGCAGCCGCCGTTCGGCGTCCACCAGGAGTCCTTCGAGGATCCGCTCGCCCGCCTTGTCGTGCGTGACCAGCTCGGTCACGTCGTCGCACTCGGGGGTGGCGTACTCGGGGTGGGAGCCGACGTCGAGGTAGAGCCGGGCGCCGTTGCGCAGGAACACGTTGCTGCTGCGGCCCCAGGAGACGACCCGGCGGAACAGGTACCGCGCGACCTCGTCCGGCGACAGCCGACGCTGCCCGCGGAACGTACAGGTCACGCCGTACTCGTTCTCCAGCCCGAAAATCCGGCGGTCCATGAGCACTCCATTCTCTGTCGGAGCTGTCCGAAACCGCCTCCACGACGACTGGGCCGCCGCAGGGGCACCGGAGTCCCGTACGCCGGCGGTCCGGCCGCCGTACGGGACTCCGCAGGCACTGCTACTCCGGCGCGCTCGCCGCCGGGTTCTCGTCGTCGTCCGACTCCGCGGACTGGTCCCCGTCGAGCAGCCGGCCGAGCTGGTTGCCCAGGATCCGCTTGAACTTGCGCTGCTGGAACCGCTGGCGGTCGAGGACCGCGACCTCCAGTTGTTCCGGGGTGAGGGCGCGCGGGCTGCCCCCGTTGGGGTCGCGGGCGAGCGAGTCGACCGCGACCTTCACCGCCTCGGTGAGGCTCAGTCCGGCGCGGTGGCGCTGGCCCAGGTAGTTGCCGATCGAGTCGGCGTTGCCGCCGACCACGACGTAGTTCTTCTCGTCGACGACCGAGCCGTCCGGCGTGAGCCGGTAGATCTGGTCGTTGTCGGCGGTGCGGCCGACCTCGGCGACGATCAGCTCGACCTCGTACGGCTTCTCGCCGACCGAGGAGAAGATGGTGCCCAGGGTCTGGGCGTACACGTTGGCCAGGCCGCGGGCGGTGACGTCGGCCCGGTCGTAGGAGTAGCCGCGCAGGTCGGCGTAGCGGACGCCGCCGATGCGCAGGTTCTCGAACTCGTTGTAGCGGCCGACCGCCGCGAAGGCGATCTTGTCGTAGATCTCGGAGACCTTGTGGAGCGCCCGGGAGGTGTTCTCGGCGACGAAGACGATGCCGTCGGCGTAGGTGAGCACGACCACGCTGCGGCCGCGAGCGATGCCCTTGCGGGCGTACTCCGCGCGGTCCGCCATGGCCTGCTGGGGCGAGACGTAGAACGGTGTCGACACCGGCGGTCGTCCCTTTCCTGTGAGGTGATGGCTAGATCAGCGGGGCCTGCGGGCCGTTGGGCCGGGTCAGGCGCTCGTCGGTGATGGCGACCGCGATCGCCGCGACCTCCGCGTTGTCGAGCCGGCGGAAGCCGTCCGCGGTGATCAGCGAGACGATCGGGAAGATCTTGCGGGCGAGGTCCGGGCCGCCGGTGGCGGAGTCGTCGTCGGCCGCGTCGTAGAGCGCCTGGACGACCAGGGTGGCGGCCTGCTCGGCCGTCAGGTCGTCGCGGTAGAGCTTCTTGAGCGAGCCGCGGGCGAAGACCGAGCCCGAGCCGGTGGCGGTGAAGCCGTGCTCCTCGGAGCGCCCGCCGGTGACGTCGTAGTTGAAGATCCGGCCGCGGCCGAGGTCGAGGTCGTAACCAGCGAAGATCGGCACCACCGCGAGGCCCTGCATCGCCATGCCGAGGTTGCCCCGGATCATGGTGGTGAGCCGGTTGGCCTTGCCCTCCAGGGAGAGCACCGCGCCCTCGATCTTCTCGTAGTGCTCCAGTTCCAGCTGGAACAGCCGGACCATCTCGACCGCGAGGCCGGCGGTGCCGGCGATGCCGACGGCGCTGTACTCGTCCGCCGGGAAGACCTTCTCGATGTCACGCTGGGCGATGACGTTGCCCATGGTCGCGCGGCGGTCACCGGCGATCACCACGCCGCCGTCGAAGACCGCGGCCACGATCGTGGTCCCGTGCGGGGCCTCGACCACGGAGCCCTCGGGGAGCCCGCGGTGGCCGGGCAGCAGCTCCGGCCGGTGCTCGGCGAGGAAGTCCAGGAACGAGGAGGACCCCGGGGTCAGGAAGGCAGCCGGTAGACGCCCGGTGCCACGAGTGTTGGCTTCCACACGATTCCTTCCAGGTAGCTTGAAGCGCGCATTGCCCGCACCCTACCCGCCGACGATCATCGTCCAACGCGTGGAGGGGCCGGTGCCGGGACGGCCGGGCGGACGGCGCCGCCCGACCGTCCCGGACGGTCACGACCGTGAATTCCCGATGACCGGGTACGGGCTATTGCCCGCCCTTCTGCACGAATCCCCGGACGAAATCCTCGGCGTTCGACTCGAGCACTTCGTCGATTTCGTCGAGCACCGCGTCGACGTCGTCGCTCAACTTTTCCTGGCGTTCCTTGAGGTCGTCGGAATTCTGGGTTTCCGCGACCTGCTCCTCGACCTCCTCGGAGGAGCGGTTTGCCCGCTGCTGGCCGCCGCCGGTGTCCTTGCTCGCCATTTCCCTCACCCCGCTCGAATCGTCTGGCACGGTTTGGTCGGTCGGTCGTTGCCGGTTGGCACCGACCCTATACACAAGGTGCGACTGCCGCTCCCGGTTTGCCGGTGGTGCTCCCTGTCCAACACCCGCTGCCACCCCGGAT
The DNA here is from genome assembly GCF_042266305.1 of Kitasatospora sp. NPDC056076. NCBI lineage: Bacteria > Bacillati > Actinomycetota > Actinomycetes > Kitasatosporales > Streptomycetaceae > Kitasatospora > Kitasatospora sp. NPDC056076. The sequence continues at coordinate 18,354 of NZ_JBHJWG010000025.1, read as the reverse complement.
GATTCCCATTCGGCGGACGTTCACCCGTGGTGATCGAAAAGTTACCCGCCGGAGAGGACGCGCAGCAGGTCCTCCGCCGTGCGGCAGCGGTCCAGCAGCTCCTTGACGTGGTTGCGGGTGCCGCGCAGCGGCTCCAGGGTGGGCACCCGCTGGAGCGAGTCCCGGCCCGGCAGGTCGAAGATGACCGAGTCCCAGGAGGCCGCCGCGACGTGCTCCGCGTACTGCTCCAGGCAGCGGCCGCGGAAGTACGCCCGGGTGTCCTCCGGGGGCTTGGAGACGGCCCGTTCGACCTCTTCCTCGGTCAGCAGCCGCTCGAACCTGCCGCGGGCCACCAGGCGGTTGTAGAGGCCCTTCTCGGGCCGCACGTCGCTGTACTGGAGGTCCACCAGGTGCAGCCGCGGGTTGTCCCACTCCAGGGCGTCCCGGCTGCGGTAGCCCTCCAGGATCTCCCGCTTGGCGATCCAGTCCAGTTGCCGGGAGAGCGACATCGGGTCGCGCTCCAGCCGCCCGAGGACGTCCTCCCAGCGGGCCAGCACGTCCAGGGTCTGCTCGTCGGCGTCGGTGCCGAAGCGGTCCTCGACGTACTTGCGGGCCAGTTCGAAGTACTCCAGCTGGAGTTGGACGGCGGTGAGCTTGCGCCCGTTGCGCAGGGTGATCAGGTGCTTGAGCGTCGGGTCGTGGGAGACCCGGTGCAGGGTGCGCACCGGTTGGTCGATCGCGAGGTCGGAGGCGATGAAGGAGTCCTCGATCATCGACAGGACCAGCGAGGTGGTGCCCAGCTTGAGGTAGGTGGAGATCTCGGAGAGGTTGGCGTCCCCGATGATCACGTGCAGCCGGCGGTACTTCTCGGCGTCGGCGTGCGGTTCGTCCCGGGTGTTGATGATCGGGCGCTTGAGGGTGGTCTCCAGGCCGACCTCGACCTCGAAGTAGTCCGCCCGCTGGCTGATCTGGAAGCCGTTCGCCGAGCCGTCCTGGCCGATGCCGACCCGGCCGGCGCCGGTGACCACCTGGCGGGAGACGAAGAACGGGGTGAGGTGGCGGACGATGTCGGCGAACGGCGTCGCCCGCTTCATCAGGTAGTTCTCGTGGGTGCCGTAGGAGGCGCCCTTGTTGTCGGTGTTGTTCTTGTACAGGTGGATGTTCTGCCCGTTGGGCAGTTCCAGCGCCCGCAGCGCGGCGGCCGCCATGATCCGCTCGCCGGCCTTGTCCCAGAGCACGGCGTCGCGCGGGTTGGTCACCTCGGGCGAGCTGTACTCGGGGTGCGCGTGGTCCACGTAGAACCGGGCCCCGTTGGTCAGGATGACGTTGGCGAGGCCGATGTCCTCGTCGGTCAGCTGGCTGGCGTCCGCCACCTCGCGCGCGAGGTCGAAGCCCCGCGCGTCGCGCAGCGGGTTCTCCTCCTCGAAGTCCCAGCGGGCCCGCCGTGCCCGGTGCATCGCCGCCGCGTACGCGTTGACGATCTGGGACGAGGTGAGCATGGCGTTGGCGTTGGGGTGCCCGGGCACGGAGATCCCGTACTCGGTCTCGATGCCCATCACGCGCCGTACGGTCATGCGGCCCTCCTTGCCCGGTGCCCCGCCCCCGGCGGGCGGAACACGCTGACGTACCGCTGAACAACACCGGCGCCGGACATCTGCCCGCGGACGGTGGGTCGAGCCTATTTCCGTGCCGTACGGCGGGCCCCGAGACGCGCCGTCCGGCTGCGGGGCCGCGAGGCGCCACAGCCGGACGGGGTGCGTACAGCTCCGGGGACCGTCGCCGGCCCGGACAACCGCGTGCTTACAGGTACTGCCCCGTGTTGGCGACAGTGTCGATCGAGCGGCCGGACTCGGCGCCCTGCTTGCCGGTGACCAGCGTGCGGATGAAGACGATCCGCTCGCCCTTCTTGCCGGAGATGCGGGCCCAGTCGTCCGGGTTGGTGGTGTTCGGCAGGTCCTCGTTCTCCTTGAACTCGTCCACGCAGGCGGCGAGCAGGTGGGAGACGCGCAGACCGCGCTGACCGTGGTCGAGGAAGTCCTTGATGGCCATCTTCTTCGCCCGGTCGACGATGTTCTGGATCATGGCGCCGGAGTTGAAGTCCTTGAAGTACAGGACCTCCTTGTCACCGTTGGCGTAGGTGACCTCCAGGAAGCGGTTCTCCTCGGTCTCCGAGTACATCCGCTCCACGACCGACTGGATCATCGCCGCCACCGTGGCCCCGACGGAGCTGTCGTGCTCCTTGAGGTCGTCCGGGTGGAACGGCAGCGAGTCCTTGAGGTACTTGGAGAAGATGTCCTTCGCAGCCTCGGCGTCCGGGCGCTCGATCTTGATCTTGACGTCCAGGCGGCCGGGCCGCAGGATCGCCGGGTCGATCATGTCCTCGCGGTTCGAGGCGCCGATGACGATGACGTTCTCCAGGCCCTCCACGCCGTCGATCTCGGCGAGCAGCTGCGGGACGATGGTGTTCTCCACGTCCGAGCTGACACCGGAACCGCGGGTGCGGAACAGGGACTCCATCTCGTCGAAGAAGACGATGACGGGCGTGCCCTCGCTCGCCTTCTCCCGGGCCCGCTGGAAGACCAGCCGGATCTGCCGCTCGGTCTCGCCCACGTACTTGTTGAGCAGCTCCGGGCCCTTGATGTTGAGGAAGTAGCTCTTCCCCTGGGGGCGGCCGGTGACCTCGGCGACCTTCTTGGCCAGCGAGTTGGCGACCGCCTTGGCGATCAGCGTCTTGCCGCAGCCGGGCGGGCCGTAGAGCAGCACGCCCTTGGGCGGGCGCAGCTCGTACTCCTTGAAGAGGTCGGCGTGCAGGTACGGCAGCTCGACCGCGTCGCGGATCAGCTCGATCTGGTTGCTCAGGCCGCCGATCTGGCGGTAGTCGATGTCCGGGACCTCTTCGAGGACCAGCTCCTCGACCTCGGACTTCGGCACCACCTCGTACACGTAGCCGGAGCGGGGCTCCAGCAGCAGTGCGTCCCCCGCCCGGACGGTGATGTCCCGCAGCGGTTCGGCGAGGCGCACCACCCGCTCCTCGTCGGTGTGGCCGATGACCAGGGCGCGCTCGCCGTCCTCGAGGATCTCCTTGAGGGTGACGATCTCGCCGATGCGCTCGAAGGCCATCGCGTCCACGATGTTGAGGGCCTCGTTGAGCATCACTTCCTGGCCGCGCCGCAGTTCGTCGAGGGCGACGTTCGGGCTGACGTTGACGCGGAGCTTGCGACCGCCGGTGAAGATGTCGGCGGTACCGTCCTCGTTCGCCTCGAGGAAGGTGCCGAAACCGGCCGGGGGCTGTGCCAGCCGGTCCACTTCCTCCTTGAGGGCCACGATCTGGTCGCGGGCCTCGCGCAGGGTGGAGGCGAGTCGTTCGTTCTGGGCGGTCACGCCGGCCAGGTTGGTCTGGAGCTCGACGATCCGCTCTTCGAGGATTCTCGAATTGCGCGGCGAGTCGGCGAGCTTGCGGCGCAGTACGGCGATTTCCTGCTCAAGGTACGAGACCTGAGCGGCCTCGTCGGAACCACGAGCGGGCCTGCCGGTGCTGCGGTTGTAGTCGTCATCGTGGGCTGCCACGGTCCTCACCTCCTCCGGGGAGCTGGACGCTTCCAGACCCTACCTGGGACCAGGGGTCCGTAAACCCCTAGATCAAGAAAGATGGAACGGGCGTGTCCGATCTTCGCCCCAGCGTGCTTCCCCTCTGCTAAGGGGATACCCACCGCGCACCACCCAAAGCGGGCCAGATGTATCGTCGGGCGAAGTGATATCCGATCGCGACCGCGGTAGTGGGTCCGATCGTTGTACGAATGGCGGGATTGCCCCCGGAATAGGGGCGACCCGGGACAGAAACGGCAGGGGACCATGTCGGTGACCGAGCAGAACGCGGCAGCGGCCGACGAGCTGGAGGTGTGGATCGACCAGGATCTGTGCACCGGCGACGGCATCTGCGTCCAGTACGCACCGGAGGTCTTCGAGCTGGACATCGACGGACTCGCGTACGTGAAGGGCGAGGACGACGAACTGCGCCAGCAGCCCGGGGAGACCGCCCCGGTGCCGCTGACGCTCCTTCAGGACGTGGTGGACTCGGCGAAGGAGTGCCCCGGCGACTGCATCCACGTGCGCCGGGTCGCCGACCGGGTCGAGGTCTACGGGCCCGACGCCGAATAGGGTTTCGGGCCGCGCGGAGGGTTCAGGTCGCGCTGACCGGGGCGGCGGTCTGGGAGCGTTCCCAGCCGCCGCCCCGGTGCGTCCAGGTGAGGTCGAGTGAGAGGTCGGGGCGGAACCGCGGCACCTCGTCGCTCGAATACCCCTGCGCGCGGCCGGTGATGGCGCCGTCGGAGCGCACCGTGAGCCGGCTCAGGGTGAGGTTCTCCCGGTCGGTCAGCAGGGTGGCGACCACCACCGGGCGCTGGTCCGGGCCGAAGCCGAGCAGGTAGACGGAGTCCGGCGGGGTGCCGGTGTCGGTGCCGCACTGCGCGGCGACGACCGTACCGGGACGGCCGTCGCCCAGTTCGGCGGGCACGCTGAGCACCGTCCTGACCGGGAACGGGCCGCAGTCCATGGGCAGTTGGGCCTTGGCCGGATCGGGGGCCGCGCCGGCCGCGAGCGCCTTGGGGGCGCCGCCGCGGGCGGGCAGCGGGGTGCCGGTCGCCGGGGAGGCGGCGAGTGCGGCGGCCACCACCGCGCCGCAGCCGGCCAGGGCGAGGGCCCAGTGCCAGGGTGCGGTCCGCGCGTGACCGGGCCGGGTGCGGCCCTGCGGTGTCTGCTGTCCGGCCGTCGCCGTCGTCCCGACCGCGGTCTCCACCCGGCGTCCCCTCCAGAGCTCCAGGAGCGTGTGAGCGAGCATCGTCCCACACGGAGCCTGCGGGCCGGCGGCCGGGGAGCCGAAGGGCGCGCCGGCCGAAAGACGAAGGGGTGGCGCGAGCGCGATGCTCGCACCACCCCTGCTGTTCCGGCCGGGCTCAGCCCAGGTCGGGCTGCTCGGAGTCGGTGTCGCGGGCCGCCTTGCGGGCCGCGGCGCGCTCCTGGAGGGACGGCTCGGGCGCCCCGTTGTCGTAGTCCTCGCCGTAGGCGCCCTTGGCCGGGCGGCGGCGGCGCAGCGGCGGCTCGACGCCGTCCGCCAGGCGGCGGGCGGTGAGCAGGAAGCCGGTGTGGCCGATCATCCGGTGGTCCGGGCGGACGGCCAGGCCCTCCAGGTGCCAGGTGCGGACCATGGTCTCCCAGGCCTGCGGCTCGGTGAAGGTGCCGTGGTCGCGCAGCGCCTCGACGGTCTTGGACATCTGCGTCGTGGTGGCCACGTAGCAGCAGATGAGACCGCCGGGGACGAGCGCCCGGGAGGCGACGTCCAGGCACTCCCAGGGGGCCAGCATGTCGAGGATGACGCGGTCGACGTCGGTCTCGACCAGGTTGTCCTGGAGGTCGCCGACGGTCAGCTTCCACGCCGGGTGCGGGCCGCCGAAGTAGCGCTCCACGTTGCCCTGGGCGATGTCCGCGAAGTCCTGGCGGCGCTCGTAGGAGGCCAGCAGGCCCTGCTCGCCGACGGCGCGCAGCAGGTACGTGCTGAGCGCGCCCGAGCCGACACCCGCCTCGATCACCCGGGCACCGGCGAAGATGTCGGCCATCGCCAGGATCTGCCCCGCGTCCTTGGGGTAGATCACGGCGGCGCCGCGGGGCATGGACAGGACGTAGTCGGGGAGCAGGGGGCGCAGCGCGAGGTACGGGACGTTCCCCGTGGTGCGCACGACCGTGCCTTCAGGAGCGCCGATCAGCTCGTCGTGCGGGAACGCACCCTTGTGGGTGTGGAACTGGTTCCCGGCCTGGAGCGTGAACGTGTAGTGGCGACCCTTGGGGTCGGTCAGCTGGACCTGGTCCCCGACCTGGAAGGGCCCGCGTCGGCGGGCGGCACCGGTCGGTTCGGACATGCGGCCAATCCTAAGGGAAGCGGGGCGTCCCGCCTCACCAGGCCCTGCTCAGCGGCCGGAGACCGCCGCCGTGAGGCGCTGTTCGATGTCGCTGAGCGCGGCCACGCCGTAGACCCGGCCGTCCGTCTCGACCACCAGGTACTCCCCCGCCGGGGTGGCCTGGACGGCCCGCAGCAGGTCCTCGCCGCCGAGGTCGGCGTCCAGTCGCAGCCCGGGTTCGAGGTCGCGGGCGAGCGGGCCGACGGCCACCCAGGGGCGGCGGTGCTCCGGTACGGCCCGTACCGCGGACTCCCGGACGATGGCGATCGGCTCGCCCCGGCCGTCCACCACCACGACCGCGCCGGCCTGGGCCTCGCGGGCCCGGCGCATCGCCTCGCCGAGCGGGGTGTCGGCGGTGACCTCGACGGTGCGGCGGGCGAGGTCGCGCAGCCGCAGGGCGGGCAGCGCCTCCTTGAGCCGGGCGTTGCGCAGGCTCCCGGTGGCGCCGTTCCAGATGATCGCGGCCAGCACGGCGGCCAGCACCGCGTCCACCAGGGTGTCGGTGGTGGTGCGCTCGGCGCCGCGGGAGGCGCTGACCAGCGGCAGGCCGAACAGCACCGCGACGGCCAGGCCCCGGCCGATCCAGGCGGCCGCCACGGTGCCGGTCATCGCCCTGCCGGTGATCGCCCAGACCACCGCGCGCAGCATCCGGCCGCCGTCCAGCGGCAGGCCGGGCAGCAGGTTGAAGGCGGCGACCACCAGGTTGGAGACCATCAGGCCGGTCAGCAGCACCCCGGGCACGCTGGACAGTTCGACGGCGCGCAGCGCGAGGTAGAAGACCCCGCCGAGCACCAGCGACAGCAGCGGGCCGACGAAGGCCAGCCAGAACTCGCGCCAGGGGCTCCCGGCCTCGTTCTCGATCTCGGAGACGCCGCCGAAGAACTGCAGCTGGATCCGCCGCACCCCGAGCCGGTAGCGCAGCGCGACCAGGGTGTGGGCGAGTTCGTGCACCAGGACGGAGGCGTAGAAGGCGACCGCGAAGAAGAACGCGAGCAGGTAGCGCTCACCGCTGCCGAGTTCGGGCAGCACGTCGCCGAGCTGCCCGCCGAACACCCAGGTGATCAGCGCGGCGATGACGAACCAGGACGGGGTGACGTAGATGGGCACGCCGAAGGGCCGCCCCATCAGGAGGCCGCCGCCGTGCTCCGGCGGGCGCCCCTCGGGGCGTCCGCCGTCCTGCGGTGGCTGGTCGGAGGTCTGCTGCCCCCTGGTGTCGCTCACCGTGATCCCTTCGGTCGTCCGCCGTCGTGCCCCGGTGCGCCCACGCTACGTGATCGCGGCCACCCGGCGGCGCGCGCCCCTCTGCCAGGCTTCATACCCACTGGACCGGCCGCGGACCGGACCGGCCCCCGGCCGACTGCCGGGAAGGGGCAGCGCGGCAGCCCGGTGGCAGCGGGATGACGGCAAAGGGCAATAGGGTCGTAGCCATGCAGCAGACCGACACCAGCAGCGCCGCCGGGGCTCCGGCGCGCCCGGCGGCGCCCCCGACCGGGCTGTCCCCGTCCCGTGCGGGGGACTTCCTCACCTGTCCCCTGCTGTACCGGCTGCGGGTGATCGACCGGCTGCCCGAGCCGCCGAGCCCGGCGGCGACCCGGGGCACGCTGGTGCACGCGGTGCTGGAGCGGCTGTTCGACAGCCCGGCGGCCGAGCGGACGCCGGAGCGGGCGCTGGGCCTGCTGCGCCCGCAGTGGGAGCGGCTGCTGGGCGAGCGCCCGGAGCTGGGCTCGCTGTTCCCGGACGACCCGGACGGCGCGGCGCTGACCGGCTGGCTGGCGGACGCCGAGAAGCTGGTCGGCCAGTGGTTCCGGCTGGAGGACCCGACCCGGCTGCACCCGGTGGAGCGCGAGCTGTACGTGGAGACGGCCCTGGAGTCGGGGCTGCTGCTGCGCGGCTACATCGACCGGGTGGACGTCGCCCCCACCGGTGAGGTCCGGCTGGTGGACTACAAGACCGGCCGGGCGCCCTCGCGGGACTTCGAGGGCAAGGCGATGTTCCAGATGAAGTTCTACGCACTGGTGGTGTGGCGCTGGAAGGGCGTGATCCCCAAGCGCCTCCAGCTGGTCTACCTGGGCGGCGGCGGGGACGTGGTCAGCTACGACCCGGACGAGGCCGACCTGCTCGCGGTGGAGCGCAAGCTGCAGGCCCTGTGGGAGCGGATCGCGCAGGCGGTGGCCACCGGGGACTTCCCGGCCACCCGCAACCGGCTCTGCGACTGGTGCGACCACCGGGCCAGTTGCCCGGAGTTCGGCGGCACCCCGCCGCCGTACCCGCTGCCGGTGCCGCCGGCCCGCACCGCGGACGGGCCGGCCCGTACGTCGGACGAGAGCGATCCCACGGGGGATCCGATGAGCAAGGAGTCCTAGTGACGATCCGAGTGCTGCTGGTCGACGACCAGCCGCTGCTGCGCACCGGTTTCCGGATGATCCTGGAGGCCGAGTCGGACCTCGTGGTGGTCGGCGAGGCCGGTGACGGTCAGCAGGCGCTGGACCAGGTCCGGGCGCTGCAGCCCGACGTGGTGCTGATGGACATCCGGATGCCGCGGATGGACGGCGTCGAGGCGACCCGCCGGATCGCCGGCCCGGGGCGGGACGGCCCGGCCAAGGTGCTGGTGCTGACCACCTTCGACCTGGACGAGTACGTGGTGGAGGCGCTGCGCGCGGGCGCCAGCGGCTTCCTGCTCAAGGACGTCCCGGCGGAGGAGCTGGTGCAGGCGATCCGGGTCGTCGCGGACGGCGCGGCGATGCTGGCGCCGAGCATCACCCGGCGGCTGCTGGACATGTACGCCACCAAGCTGCCCTCGGGCGAGGAGGCGCCGCCGCAGGCGCTGAGCGCGCTGACCGAGCGGGAGTTGGAGGTGTTGAAGCTGGTGGCGCGCGGGCTGTCGAACGCGGAGATCGCGGCCGAGCTGTTCGTCAGCGAGACGACCGTGAAGACCCACGTCGGCCATGTGCTGACCAAGCTCCAGCTGCGCGACCGGGTGCAGGCGGCGGTGTACGCCTACGAGAGCGGTCTGGTGCGGCCGGGCGCGCTGTAGCCCGGGGAGCACGACGGCGGCCCGCCCGCTCCGCCCCGGGACACCGGGGGGAGCGGGCGGGCCGCCGTGCGTCGCGCGCTACTTGCCGCTGCGGCTGATCTCCCAGAAGCGGAAGAAGCCGGTGGTGTCGACGGTGGACTCGACGCCGGTGATGTTGGCACGGGCCGCGTAGAAGGCCTTGTTCTGGTACAGCGGGATCAGCGGCACGCTCTCCGCGACGATCTGCTGGATCTGCGCGTAGGAGGCCGAGGCGGCGCTGCGGTCGGCCTGCTTGAGGCCGTCCGGGATCAGCTTCTGGCTGATCTTCGGGTCGTCCCAGCCGGTGTGGTAGGTGCCGCCGTCGACCAGCAGCGGGGCGATGTAGTTGTCCGGGTCCGGGTAGTCGGCGAACCAACCGACGATGTACGCCTGGTACTTGCCCTCGTTCCAGCCCTTCTTGAAGGCTTCCCAGTCGGGCTCCTGCTGGACCGTCACCTGGAACAGGCCGCCGGTCTCCAGCTGCTTCTTCAAGGTGTCGGCCTCGCCGTTGCCGGCCCGCGAGCGGGACCAGGTGAGGGTGAGCTTGACCGGGGTCTGGACCTTGTTGTCGACCAGGGCCTTCTTGGCCTTGGCGACGTCCTGGTCGCCCCAGCGGTCGAAGAAGGCGGTGGTGTGGCCGGTGACGCCGGCCGGGACCATCGCGTACAGCGGCTGGACGGTGCGGGCGAAGACGTCGCGGGCGAGCGCCTTGCGGTCGAGCAGTGCGGCGGCGGCCTGGCGGACGCCGACGTTGCTCATCACCGGGTCCTTGGTGTTGAAGACCAGCGAGCGGGTGTCGTTGCTGTCGCCCTCGACGACCTGGAGGTCGGTCTTGCCGCCCTGCTGGTCGGAGCGGATCTGGGCGGCGGTGTTGGGCTCCAGGCTGTTGTCGGTGACGTCGACGTCGCCCTTGTCCAGCGCGGCCTTGAGGTCGGCGGGCTTGTCGAAGTACCGGACGGTGAACTTGTTGTTCCGCAGCTTGGCGTCGCCGCTGTACTTGTCGTTGGGGACCAGGACGACCTTGCCCAGCTGCTTGCCGTCGGCCATGCCCTCGACCGAGTCCACGCGGTAGGGGCCGGAGCCGACCTGCTTGTCGTTGGGCAGCGCCTTGTCGGCCGGGTAGACCTGGTGGTCGACGATGGCGCCGGCCGGGGAGGCCAGCTTGGCCGGCAGGGTGGCGTCGGGGGCGGCCAGGTGGAAGACCACCTCATTGGCGCCCTTGGCCTCCACGCTCTTGATCGAGGAGAGCAGGCCGGCCGGGCCGCTCGGGTCGTTGATCTTCTTGGTCCGCTGGATCGAGAACACCACGTCCTCGGCGGTCAGCGGGTGGCCGTTGGAGAACTTCAACCCGGGCCGCAGGGTGCAGTGGTACTCGGTGGCCTCGCCGCCGGAGAAGTCGCAGGACTGCGCGGCGTCCGGGGAGGGCGTGCTGGCCGCGGCCGGGAAGGTGAGCAGCGACTGGAAGGCGTTGCGCAGCACCAGCCAGGAGCCGGAGTCGTAGACCACCGCGGGGTCCAGGGTGCCGGTCAGCTGGACGGTCCCCATGGTGATCGCCTTGCCGCCGCTGTCCCCCTTGACGGCGTCGGTGACCGATCCGCAACCGGCCACCGTCACGGCGACCAGACCGGCGCAGCCGAGTGCTGCCAGGCGTTCAGCTGAAGTCTTCACGGGAGCGTCCTTCGGGGGTGTCGCGAACCCGAGTAGCGTGCCATATCGAACACGCACGACCGATACCCGTGCAGATGACGTTTGGGACACGGTCGTTGAGGGCATCACGGCGCGCCCGACGAGTTGTCAGCCATTGCCCGTTTTCTCCCCCGGAGATCCTCGGCCGGGGCGCTTACCGGCGAGTAGACCCCGGCCGCAATGAGATGACAATCACACCCGCGAAGCGACCAGCGACCGCAGCAGTTCGAGATCGACCTGCTCCAGCGACGGCACCACCAGCCGCCCGGGAGCCGCCTCGATCGGCGCCACCGAGGGCACCGCGATCACCGGACAGCCCGCCGCCTCGCCCGCCCGCACCCCGGTCGGGGTGTCCTCGACGACCACGCAGCGGGCCGGCTCCGCGCCCAGCCGGCGGGCCGCCTCCAGGTACGGGTCGGGGAACGGCTTGGTGCGCGGCAGCTCGTCCCCGCCGATGGTGAAGGCGAACCGCTCGGCGCCCAGCGAGCGCAGCACGATGTCGATCACGTGTCGGTGCGAGGCGGACACCAGTGCGGCCGGAACGCCGTGCGCGGCAAGGGTGTTGAGCAGCCGCTCGGCCCCCGGCATCAGCGGCACCCCGCCGGCCAGCAGGTCGACGAAGCGCTGGTTGACCAGCGCCCCCAGGTCGGCCGGGGCGATGTCCACCCCGGTGCGGGCGACCAGGTACTCCATCACCCGGGTCATCGGCCCGCCCACGACGTGCGCCCGGTCCTGCTCGTCCAGCCGGTGGCCCAGCTCGGCGAAGAGCGTCACCTCGGCCTGCCACCAGAAGTCCTCGGTGTCCACCAGCGTGCCGTCCATGTCCAGCAGCACCGCCTGGAGGCCGGGCTCGCGCCCGAGGTCGAGCGCCGGGGCGGCGGTGGAGCTGGTCGTCATGGCAAGTCCTTCCGGCTGCGCCCAGGACGGTCCCGGGGATGACACGGGCCGGCCCGCTGGTCAGCGGACCGGCCCGTTCAGGATCATCCAGGATACGCCCGCTTCGCCCGGAAAGAGCGAACGGAGAGGGACGTACGGATTACCGCGCGTTGAAGTACTTCGCCTCGGGGTGGTGGATCACGATCGCGTCGGTGGACTGCTCGGGGTGGAGCTGGAACTCCTCGGAGAGCACCACGCCGATCCGCTCCGGCTTGAGCAGCTCGGCGATCTTGGCGCGGTCCTCCAGCTCGGGGCAGGCCCCGTAGCCGAGCGAGAAGCGGGCACCCCGGTACTTGAGCGCGAACATGTCCTTGACGTCCTGCGGGTCCTCGCCGGAGAAGCCCAGCTCGAAGCGGACCCGGGCGTGCCAGAACTCCGCCAGCGCCTCGGCCAGCTGCACCGAGAGGCCGTGCAGCTCCAGGTAGTCGCGGTAGGAGTTCCCGGCGAACAGCTCGTTGGCCGCCTCCGAGATCCGGTTGCCCATGGTGACCACCTGGAGGCCGACCACGTCCCGCTCGCCGGACTCCTCCGGGCGGAAGAAGTCCGCCAGGCAGAGCCGGCGGCCGCGCCGCTGGCGGGGGAAGGTGAAGCGGGTCCGCTCGGTGCCGTCCTCGTGGAAGACGATCAGGTCGTCGCCCTTGGAGTTGGCCGGGTAGTAGCCGTAGACCACGGCCGCCTCCAGCCAGCCCTCGGTCTGCAGCCGGTCCAGCCAGCCCCGCAGCCGGGGCCGGCCCTCGGTCTCCACCAGCTCCTCGTAGGACGGGCCGTCGCCGTTGCGCGCGGCCTTGAGGCCCCACTGGCCCTTGAACAGCGCGTCCTCGTCCAGCCAGGAGGCGTAGTCGGCGAAGGGGATGCCCTTGACGATCCGGTCGCCCCAGAACGGCGGGGCGGGCAGCGCGTTGTCCAGCGCGACGTCGGAGCGGATCTGGCCGAGGTTGACCTCGGGCTCCGGCTCCGCCACCTCGACCCTGGCGTGCCGGCGCTGCTTGAGCTCCGGCAGGGTCGCGCCGGGCACGCCGCGCTTGACCGCGATCAGCGCGTCCATCAGCCGCAGGCCCTCGAAGGCGTCCCGGGCGTAGCGGACCTCGCCCTCGTAGATCTCGTGCAGGTCCTGCTCCACGTAGGCCCGGGTCAGGGCGGCGCCGCCGAGGATCACCGGGAAGCTCGCGGCCAGCTTGCGCTGGTTCAGCTCCTCCAGGTTCTCCTTCATGATCACGGTGGACTTCACCAGCAGGCCGGACATCCCGATCACGTCCGCGCGGTGCTCCTGCGCGGCGTCCAGGATCGCCGAAACCGGCTGCTTGATGCCCAGGTTGACCACGTTGTAACCGTTGTTGGACAGGATGATGTCGACCAGGTTCTTGCCGATGTCGTGGACGTCGCCCTTGACGGTGGCCAGCACGATGGTGCCCTTGCCCTCGTCGTCGGACTTCTCCATGTGCGGCTCCAGGTGGGCCACCGCGGTCTTCATCACCTCGGCGGACTGGAGCACGAACGGCAGCTGCATCTGGCCGGAGCCGAACAGCTCGCCGACCACCTTCATGCCGGCCAGCAGCGTGCTGTTGACGATGTCCAGCGCCGGACGCTCCGTCAGCGCCTCGTCCAGATCGGCCTCCAGGCCGTTGCGCTCGCCGTCGATGATCCGGCGCTGCAGCCGCTCCTCCAGCGGGAGGGCGGCCAGTTCCTCGGCCTTGGAGGCCCTGACCGACGCCGAGGAGACGCCCTCGAAGAGCTGGAGCAGCTTCTGCAGCGGGTCGTAGCCCTCGCTGCGGCGGTCGTAGACCAGGTCGAGCGCGACCTCGCGCTGGTCCTCGGGGATCCGGGCCATCGGCAGGATCTTGGAGGCGTGCACGATCGCCGAGTCCAGTCCGGCCTCGACGCACTCGTTCAGGAAGACCGAGTTGATCACCACGCGGGCGGCCGGGCTGAGGCCGAAGGAGATGTTGGACAGGCCCAGGGTGGTCTGCACGTCCGGGTGGCGGCGCTTGAGCTCGCGGATCGCCTCGATGGTCTCGATGCCGTCCCGGCGGGACTCCTCCTGACCGGTGCCCAGGGTGAAGGCCAGGCAGTCGACCAGGATCGAGCCCTCGTCGATGCCGTACTCGGTGGTGAGCTGCGCGATCAGCCGCTCGGCGATGGCGACCTTGGTCTCGGCGGTGCGGGCCTGGCCCTGCTCGTCGATGGTCAGCGCGATCAGGCCGGCGCCGTGCTCGCGGGCCAGCGAAGCGATCCGGCCGAACCGGGTGTCCGGGCCGTCGCCGTCCTCGTAGTTGACCGAGTTGAGCAGCGCGCGGCCGCCGAGCGCCTCCAGACCGGCCCGCAGCACGTCCGGCTCGGTGGAGTCCAGCACGATCGGCAGGGTCGAGGCGGTGGCCAGCCGGCCGGCGATCTCCTTCATGTCGGCGACACCGTCGCGGCCGACGTAGTCGACGCACAGGTCCAGCAGGTGGGAGCCGTCCCGGATCTGGTCCCGGGCGATCTCCACGCAGGCCTGCCAGTCGCCCGCCAGCATCGACTCGCGGAACTTCTTCGAGCCGTTGGCGTTGGTGCGCTCACCGATCGCCAGGTACGAGGTGTCCTGGCGGAACGGCACCGCCTGGTACAGCGAGGAGGCCGAGGGCTCGGGCTGCGGCTCGCGGCGCACGACCGGACGGCCCTGGACCTTCTCCACCACCTGGCGCAGGTGCTCGGGGGTGGTGCCGCAGCAGCCGCCGACCAGCGAGAGGCCGTACTCCCGGGTGAACACGTCGTGGGCGTCGGCCAGTTCGGCCGGGGAGAGCGGGTAGTGGGCGCCGTCCTTGCCGAGCACCGGCAGGCCCGCGTTCGGCATGCAGGACAGGCCGATCCTCGCGTTCTTGGCCAGGTAGCGCAGGTGCTCGCTCATCTCGGCCGGGCCGGTGGCGCAGTTGAGGCCGATGTAGTCGACGCCGAGCGGCTCCAGCGCGGTGAGCGCGGCACCGATCTCGGAGCCGAGCAGCATGGTGCCGGTGGTCTCCACCGTCACCTGCACCAGCACCGGGAGGTCCAGTCCGGCCTCGGCCAGGGCGCGCTTGGAGCCGAGGATCGCGGCCTTGGTCTGCAGCAGGTCCTGGCTGGTCTCCACCAGCAGCGCGTCGGCGCCGCCGGCGATCAGGCCGGCCGCGTTCTTCTGGAAGCCGTCCCGCAGCGTCTCGTACGGGGCGTGGCCGAGGGTCGGCAGCTTGGTGCCGGGGCCGATCGAGCCGAGCACCCAGCGGGTGCGGCCGTCGGCGGCGTGGGCGTCGGCCACCTCGCGGGCGATCCGGGCGCCGGCCTCGGACAGCTCGAAGATGCGCTCGGCGATCTCGTACTCGCCCAGGGCGGAGAAGTTGGCACCGAAGGTGTTGGTCTCCACGCAGTCCACGCCCACCGCGAAGTAGGCCTCGTGGACGGAGCGGACGATGTCCGGCCGGGTCACGTTGAGGACCTCGTTGCAGCCCTCCAGGTTCTGGAAGTCCTCCAGCGTCGGGTCCTGGGCCTGGAGCATGGTGCCCATCGCACCGTCGGCCACCACCACCCGGGTGGCGAGCGCTTCACGCAGCGCGTTCGCGCGGCTCTGCTGAGTGATGGACGGGTTGGCTGCAGTGGCCATGGGGCGTCTCCCTGGTGCGACGGCTGTCGGCTTTGCGAGCCCGCTTGCTCGGGCCCGCACGTGGCCAGGGTATCCGGCCCACGGCCCGGCCTGCGGGTGCATTCCGTATCCTGAGCGCTCGACCGCGAGGGGAGAGCGATCGTATGACCCGGTTCGGGACCGTTGCGCGGCGGATCGGGCGTGCCCTGGGGGCCCCGCTGCGCCGCTGGAGAGGCCTGCCGTGGTGGGGCCGCGCCCTGGTGGCGCTGGGGCTGGCGGCGGCCGTGCCGGTCGCCGCGCTGGGCTCGCTGTTCATCGCGATCCGGCTGCACTACTCGGGTGAACCGGCCGCCGAGGCCCGCACCCGCGGCCGGGACGCCGTCTGGCTCGGCCACGCCTGGGTGGACGGCCGCAAGACCGACGCCGACGTCGCCGCGCTGGCCCGGCAGCTGGCCGGCACCGGCGTGCGCGACCTGTACGTCCACACCGGGCCGCTGGAGCACGACGGCTCGCTGCCGCCCGCCGTCCACCCGAAGGCCCGCTGGTTCACCGAGGCCGCCCACCGGGCACTGCCGGGGGTGCGGCTGCAGGGCTGGCTGGGGGACGAGGTCAAGCCCGAGCGGGACGCGCTGGACCTCGACGACGCGCCCA
Organism: Kitasatospora sp. NPDC056076; assembly: GCF_042266305.1. Lineage (NCBI taxonomy): Bacteria > Bacillati > Actinomycetota > Actinomycetes > Kitasatosporales > Streptomycetaceae > Kitasatospora > Kitasatospora sp. NPDC056076. Next base: position 2,510 of record NZ_JBHJWG010000025.1, on the reverse strand, counting down.
CCCGGGAGCGGGTCGCCGCCTCCACGGTCCAGGTGCTGGACCAGGGCTTCGACGGGGTGCACTTCGACATGGAGCCGATCCGCCCCGGCTCGGCCGGCTGGCTCGCCCTGCTCGACCTGGTCCACCCGGTGACGGCCGCCCGCGGCGCGAAGCTGTCGGTGGCGGCCCCGCAGATCGACCCCGTCCCCGGCCTGCACACGGCCGGCATCCTGCTCACCGACCACGGCAAGTGGTGGGACCAGGCGTACTTCCGGGAGACCGCCCGCCGGGTCGACCAGATCGCGGTGATGACCTACGACACCTCGATGCCGACCGAGCCGCTGTACGGCGGCTACGTCGCCCGGCAGACCGAGCTGGCCCTGGCGGCCACCCCGCCGCAGGTCGACCTCCTGATCGGCCTGCCGTTCTTCTGGGACGACAAGTGGGGCCACTGGGGCGACGCGGAGACCGTCCCGGCGGCCGTCCGGGGCGTCCGCCTCGGCCTGGGCCGGGAGGACCCGCGGCGGGCCAACTTCGGGGTCGCGCTGTACGTGGACTTCGCCGCGACGCCGGAGAACTGGGCGGCGTACCGGCGCGGCTGGGTGGACCCCTCCTAGGCTCCGCCCTGCTCGGGCCGACTCAGGCCGCCATCCGGTGGGCCAGGGCGCCCAGGTAGCGGTGCACGGTGGCGTCCTCGCCGGAGAGGTAGTGCGAGACGGCCCGGTACAGCGGCTTGCGGACCTCGCCGTGCTCGGTGACGGTCAGCGAGCAGCCGGGCCCGGCCGGGGTGAGCCGGTACGTCCAGGTGCCGCCGTAGGGCAGGTCCGGGTCGGCGATGCCGGTCACCAGGCGGTGCGGGGCCTCGCTGGCCACCACCTCGTAGGTGGTGTGCCCGTGCCGGTCGTACTCGCGCCAGCGCGGACGCCCGCCGGCCCCGGCGGGCAGCCGTTCGACGTGGGTGAGGCCCGGACGCCAGGCCGGGTAGAGGTCGATGTCGGTCAGCACCTCCCAGACCGCGCCGGGCGACTGGGCGAGTTCCAGCCCGCCCTCGGTCACGTGCTCCACCGGCAGCCGGCGCCCGGCCCGGTCCACCGCCAGCAGCGCGGTCCCGGCGAGCGCCGCCGCGCCCGCACCCGCGCCGATCCACAGCCATCGGTTCATCGGTCGGCCCCTTCCGCCCGCCCCGCCCCCATCATCGCGCCGCGGCGCCCGGCCCGCTCCCCGTGGCGCAGCGTCGCCGGTCAGGCACCGTGCGTCCGCCCCGGGCCGCCTGACGCCGCGTCAGCCGCCGAGGGCCGGATATCCGCTGGATCGGGGCGGTCCGCTCCCCCAGACTGTCCCGGTGCCCGGCCGCCATGCGCATCAAAGCCCGTAGGCTGGGCAGGTAGGGACCGTGGAGCGAGCCGTTCCACGGGAGACGAGAGGTTCGACAGGCGGCAGCCGGCCCGTCGTTGCCCCGGCAGGCCAGCCGGGGCGGTGCCGGTCCGACCGCCGACCGGAGGGAGACGCTGGGTGATCGAGCTGGAAGATGTTCCCGAGTTGATCGACCCGGTGATGGTCTGCGCCTTCGAGGGGTGGAACGACGCGGGCGACGCCGCCTCCGCGGCCCTGGCCCACCTGGACGAGACCTGGGGCGGCAAGGTGATCGCCGCCCTGGACGCCGAGGACTACTACGACTTCCAGGTCAACCGTCCGACGGTCTGGCTGGACGGCGGTGTCCGCCGGATCACCTGGCCGACCACCCGGCTGTCGGTGGTCCGGGTGACCGAGCCGGTGACCAGGGACGTGGTGCTGGTCCGCGGGATCGAGCCCAGCATGCGCTGGCGCTCGTTCTGCAACGAGCTGCTGGGCTTCGCGCACGAGCTGGGCGTCGAACTGGTGGTGATCCTGGGCGCGCTGCTCGGCGACACCCCGCACAGCCGGCCGGTGCCGGTCAGCGGGGTCACCTCCGACCCGGACCTGGCCCGCCGGCTGGACCTGGAGGAGAGCCGCTACGAGGGCCCGACCGGGATCGTCGGGGTGCTCCAGGAGGCGTGCACCCACGCCGGGGTGCCGGCCGTGACGCTGTGGGCCGCGGTGCCGCACTACGTGGCGCAGCCGCCCAACCCCAAGGCCACGCTGGCGCTGCTCAACAAGCTGGAGGACCTGCTGGACCTGCGCATCCCGCCGGGCGAGCTGGGCGAGGACGCCCGGGCCTGGCAGCTGGGCGTGGACCAGCTGGCCGCCGAGGACAGCGAGGTCGCCGAGTACGTCCAGCAGCTGGAGGAGGCGCAGGACACGGCGGAGCTGCCGGAGGCCTCCGGGGACGCCATCGCGCGCGAGTTCGAGCGCTACCTGCGCCGCCGGGAGAACGTCGGCCCGACCGGCGAGAAGCCGGTGTCCGGGCACGCGACGGCCGAGCGGCCGGCCGAGCCGGAGGGGCCGGGCACGACCCGGGAGAGCCAGGAGGGGGCCGAGGACGAGTAGTCCTCGCCGGCCCCGCCGCGGCCCGCCGGGCCGGGTACGCCGAAGGGGCGCCGGGACTTCTCGTC
>NZ_JBHJWG010000024.1:72220-124518 GCF_042266305.1 Kitasatospora sp. NPDC056076 | reverse complement strand
CGCCCGCCACCTCACCGGCCGGGCCCCCGAGCCCGGCACCCGCGACCTCATCGTCTGGCAACTGCGCGTCCCGCGCGCCCTGTTGGCGGCCGTGGTGGGCGCCGGACTCGGCCTGGTCGGCACCGCCGTCCAGGCCCTGGTCCGCAACCCGCTCGCCGACCCCTACCTGCTCGGCATCTCCTCCGGAGCCTCCCTCGGAGCGGTCGCCACCCTCGTCCTCGGCACCGCCTTCGGGCTCGAACTCTCCCTCGGCAGCGGGCTCGGCCTCACCGTCTCCCTGGCCGCCTTCGCCGGGGCGCTCGCCGCGTTCTCCCTGGTCTGGCTGATGGCCCGGCGCGGCGGCGGCTTCTCCCCCCTGCGCCTGGTGCTGGCCGGCATCGGCATCGCCCAGTTCCTCGGCGGCATCACCAGCTACCTCGTCCTGCAGACCAGCGACGAACAGCAGACCCGGGGCGTGCTGTTCTGGCTCATGGGCAGCCTCGGCGGCGCCGTCTGGTCCCAACTCGCCGTCCCCGTCGCCGCCGTGGCACTCGGCCTGGCCCTGCTCCAGGCGCGGGCCCGCGGGCTCAACGCGATGCTGATGGGGGACGAGACGGCCGCCGGACTCGGCGTGGACGTCACCCGGCTGCGCCGCGAGGTCTTCGTCGTCACCAGCGTCCTCACCGGAGTGCTGGTCGCCGTCTCCGGGGCGATCGGCTTCGTCGGGCTGATGGTCCCGCACGTCTGCCGACTGCTCGTCGGCGGCGACCACCGGCGCCTGCTGCCGCTGTCCGCCCTCACCGGGGCCGTGCTCCTGGTCGTCGTCGACACCGTGGCCCGCACCGCCCTGGACGGCCAGGAACTGCCGATCGGCGTGGTCACCGCCGTACTCGGCGCCCCCACCCTGCTCTACCTGCTGGACCGACGACTGGAGCGCAGTTGAGGATCGCCGTCGAGGACCTGAGCGTCGCCCTGGCCGGGCGCACCGTGGTGGCCGGAGTCCACCTGGTCGCCGAGGAGGGCGAGATCGCCGGACTGGTCGGGCCCAACGGCAGCGGCAAGTCCAGCCTGCTGCGCACCGTCTACCGGCACCTGCGGCCCAGCGCCGGCCGGGTCCTGCTGGCCGGGCGGGACCTGGCGGAGCTGAGGCCCGCCGAGTCCGCCCGGCACATCGGGGCGCTGCCCCAGGAACGCGGCGGGGACTTCGAGTTGAGCGTGCGCGAAGTGGTCGCGATGGGTCGCACCCCGTACAAGCGGGCGTTCGCGGCCGACGACCCAGAGGACCACCGGATCACCGCCGAGGCCCTGCACCGGGTCGGCATGTCCGGGGCCGCGGACCGCCGCTTCGCCCAGCTCTCCGGCGGTGAACGGCAGCGGGTGCTGCTCGCCCGCGCGCTCGCCCAGCAGCCGGACGTCCTGGTGCTGGACGAGCCGACCAACCACCTGGACGTCCGCCACCAGGTCGAACTCCTCGCCCTGCTGCGGGAGCAGCGCCGCACCACCCTGGTCGCGCTGCACGACCTCAACGCCGCCGCCTCGGTCTGCGACCGGCTGCACGTGCTGCACCGCGGCGCCCTGGTGGCCTCCGGGGCGCCGCGCGAGGTGCTGACGGCGGAGCTGCTGGCCGAGGTCTTCGGCGTCCGGGCCGCGGTGGTCGAACACCCGCTGACCGGGGATCCGTTGATCGCCTTCGACCACCGCGCCCCGGCCGGTGCCGACCCGGCGGGAGCTGCCCCGGCCGGTGCCGCGTCGGCCGGGGCAGTACCCGCCGGTTCCGTCGTGCCGCGGCGGTCCGGGGCTCAGGGCCTGGCCGGGTAGCCCTCGTAGTGGCTCGGCCGGCCGTCGCGCAGCACCGGCCGGCCGAGCCGCGCGGCCTCCTCGTTGCGCAGCAACTCCCAGCTGCCGTCCGGCCGGTGGAGCACTGCGGAGTGCCAGGGCGTCATCCAGGCGTCGGCGGCGGCGAGCAGCCGGATGCCGAACTTGGGCGCCCCGGCCGGCTGCGGATGGATCGACAGCCGCACCGCCCGAGGATGCTGCTCGGCGATCAACTCGCCCCAGGCGCGACTGCGTTGGATCACCCCGTAGGCGCGCCGGCGGCATTCCCGCTGGAGGGCCGACCTGGTGCCGGGGAAGTTCACGGCGTCCTCGGTGAGGAAGCGGGTGATGCCCCGGTAGAGCCGCAGGGTCTCCTGCTCGGTCAGCACCTGCTCGCGCAACTCCTCGACGCTCGGCGCGTACCGCGCGTGCACCCGGGCGCGCTTCTCGTCGTACGGCAGGTCGCCGAGCACCGCCCGCAGGTCGAAGGTGTCCAGGTGGCGCAGGCCCTCGCGCTCGATCATCGCGGTCAACTCGTCGGAGTACTCGTCGATGTGGTGGTCCGGGACGTCGATCAGGTCGCCGAAGATGTGGCCGTCCGAGCAGATCAGGATCCGGGCGCCGGGCGGGTGGATCCGGGCTATCCGCCGGCAGAGCCCGTCCAGGAAGGTCAGCGACAGCCGCTCGCCCTCGTCGGGCAGGTGGCCGAGCACCTTGGCCGGGTTCGGCGACTTGCAGGGGAAGCCCGGGAGGGTGAGGACGATCGGCTCACCGGCCGCGATGAAGTCCGCCAACTGCGCCAGCTGGAAGGGGAAGTGCTCGGGCCGGGCGTCGAACTCCGGGTCGGAGGCGCGGCGGTGCGGGAGCAGCAGGCCGAGGACGCGGGCGGCGAGCTGCGCCGTCGACGGCTGACCGGGGGCGCTGGTGACGAGGGTGGCGGTGCCGACGGGCGGCATGATGGATCTCCTCCGGGGGCGGCGGGTAGGGCTGGTCGGTGGGTGTGGCGAGGGGCGGGGGGCTCAGCGGCGCCGGTCGTAGGCGACCGGCAGCCGGTTCACCCCGCGGGCCAGGACGGCCGGGATCCAGGCGAGTTCGTCCAGGCCGTCCCCGGGCGCACCGGCCGGGCGCAGCCCGTCCAGTCGGCCGACCAGGGCGTGGACGGCGATCTGGAGCTCGGCCCGGGCCAGGGCGGCGCCCGGGCAGTAGTGGATGCCGTGGCCGAAGGCGAGGTGGGCGTTCGGCGTGCGGTCGAGGTCGAGGCGGTCGGCGTCCGGGAACTGCGCGTCGTCCCGGTTGGCGGCGCAGAGCGAGACGATCACCGAGTCGCCGGCCGGCACGGTGGTGCCGAACAGGTCGCTGTCCTCGGCGAAGAAGCGCCAGGTGGTGAGCTCGAACGCGGCGTCGTGGCGCAGCAGTTCCTCCACCGCCCGGGCCAGTCGGCCGGGTTCGTCGAGGCCGGCGCGCAGCGCGGCCAGCTGCTCGGGGTGGCGCAGCAGGGTGATCAGCATGGTGGTGATCTGGTTGGTGACTGGCTCCTGGCCGGCGACCAGCAGCTGGAACACGATCGAGTCGAGCTCCTCGCGGCTCAACTCGCCCGCGTCGTGGGCGGCGACGAGCCGGCCCAGCAGGTCCTCGGCCTCGGTCCAGCCCGGCTCCCGGCAGTCCGCGCGCTTGCGGGTGACCACTTCGGCGATGTACGTCTGCAGCCCGCGAAGCCGTGCCTCGTACGCCGGTCGGCCAGGGTCCTGCGGGCCGACCGGCTGGACCACCTTGCCCCAGTCGCGGTCGAAGCGCTCGGCCAACTCGGCCGGCAGGCCGATGACTTCGGCCAGCACCCGGAAGGGGTAGTGGGCCGCGAAGCCCGCCACCAGGTCGGCGCCGCCGGTGGCGGGCAGGCCGTCCACCAGCGAGTCGGCGAGCTCCCGCAGCCGCGGGCGCAGCGACTCCACCCGGCGCGGGGCGAAGGCGTCCAGCACCAGGCGGCGCATCACGGTGTGCTTGGGCGGGTCCTGGTGCAGCAGGTGGACCTGGAGCTGGGAGTGCTGCGGCTCCGGCATGATCGAGGCCAGCCGGCGCCAGTTCTCGTTGCCCAGGCTGTGGTTCTTGCCGAGCCGGGGGTCGTTGAGGGTCGCGTGGGCGGCCTGGTGGCCGGTGACCAGCCAGGCGTGGATGCCGCTCGGGAACTCCACCCGGTGCACCGGCCCGGCCTCGCGCATCCGGGCGTAGAGCGGGTACGGGTCGCTCTTGTAGGCCTCGCCGTACAGCGGGACGGGACTGGGGAGCCGGTCGTGCCCGTACGGGCAGCGCGGGGGTTCGGCCTCGGCCGGGGCCTGCGCCCCGGTTCCGGACGTGGTGGGCATGGGGGCGGTGTCGGTCATGGGTGTGCTTCCTCCGAGGGGGGCGGATGTGTCGGGGGCCTTACGCGCGCGGGCGGCGGCCGTGCAGGGCGAGCAGCGGTACGGCGGTGGCGGCGGCCACGGTGGCCAGGGCGATGCCCGCGTGGGTGCCGGTGGTGGCGCGGTCGCCCGCCAGGGCGGCGGCGGTGGCCAGGGCCGGGCCGAGGGCGAAGCCCAGGCTGCGGGAGAGTTGGACGGCGGAGCCGGCGGTGGCGAGCTTCCCGGGCGGGGCGGCGGTCATCACCAGGGCCTGGGTCGGGCCGCCGTTGAGGCCCATGCCGGCGCCCGCGACGGCCAGCCGGACGGCGATGTCGAGGGCCGACCAGTCGCCGCCCACCGGAATGAGCGAGGCCAGGCCGCAGGTGGTGACGACGGCGCCGGTGAGCGCCGTCGGCCGGGCGCCCCAGCGGTCGGCCAGCCGCCCGCCGACCCGGCCGGCCAGCACCATGCCGAGCGGGAAGGCCAGCATGGTCAGCGCGGTGGCGGTGGCGCTCTCGCCACGGGGGCCGCGCAGCTGCTGGACCAGCAGGTACTGGCAGGCCGCGAAGCCGGCGGCGAGCGCGAGCACCGAGGCGTTCACCCCGGTCGTTCGGGCGGCCCGCAGCACCTCGGCGACCGGCCGCCCGCCCGGGCGGCGCAGCCACCGCAGCACCAGGGGGACGGCGGGCAGCGCGAGCAGCAGCCACGCCGGGGCCGTGGGTGCCAGGGTGAGCCCGAGCAGCACAGCGGCCACGGCTCCGCCGATCAGGGCGGCGTCGCCGAGTGAGCCCCGCTCGGGCAGGCGGAGCCCACCGCGCCGCGGGGCGTGGCGGTGCACGATCAGTACGGCGGCCAGGCAGACCGGCAGCTTCACCAGGAAGACCGCCCGCCAGCCGAAGTGGTCCAGCAGCAGGCCGCCGACCACCGGCCCGGTGACGGCGCCGAGCGGCCCCAGTGTCGCGGGCACGCTCATCGCCCGCCCGCGCAGCTCGGGCCGGACGGAGGTGGCGGCCAGGACCGGCATCAGCACGAACAGGACGGCCCCGAAGGCACCTTGCAGCAGCCGTGCGGCTATCAGCCAACTCGCCCACGGGGCAAGGGCGGCCAGCACGCTGCAGGCCGCGAAGCAGCTGACGGCGAGCAGGAGCGCGGACCGGGTGCCCACCTGGTCCAGCCACCGCCCGGCCGGCAACAGCAGGGCCACCAGGGGAAGTTGGTAGCCGAGCGCGGCCCACTGCGCGACCCCGGCGGAGACGTGCAGGCCGGAGGCCAGGTCGGTGAGCGCCAGGTTGACCACGTTCATGTCGAGCATCGCGACGAACGAGAGCATCCCTGCGGCCACGACCAGGCTCCACCGGTCCACCGGTTCGATCTGATGGTCCGTCAGGTCGTTCGTGGCCGAGGGGCGTTGCGCTCGCATGAAGGTCCTCCGTTCCCCGCTGCCGTACCGGCACCGCCTCGGCGGCGGCGTCCGGTACAGCAGTCGGAGGCGGGCGGGCTCCAGTTCCGAACACTTGGGGGATTTTTCGGCGGAGGCCGTCGCGGCGTCGGCGGCGCACAGATGACAGCAGACGGATAACAGATGACAGAGTTCGAAATCTGTCATCTGTTATCCGTTATCTGTTCGCTGTCATCTGTTCGCCGTCGGCCGTCGGTCGTCGGCCGCCGACTGTTGGATGTCAGCCGTCAGCCGTCGGCTGTGCCCGCCCCTCAGCAGGCCGCCGCGAGTTCCCCGGCCTCGGCGGCCCGCAGGCGCGCGACCAGTTCCTCCCGTGCCCGGGCGACCCGGGAGCGGACGGTGCCGATCGGGCAGCCGGCGACCTCGGCCGCCTCCGCGTAGCTCAGGCCGACCACCTGGGTCAGGACGAAGGCCTCCCGTCGCTGGGCGGGTACCCGTTCGAGCAGGTCCCCGAGGGCGATCCCGTCCTCGAACCCGGCCGTCGGGGTGCCGCTCTGCCGTTCCGCCGCCTCCTGCCAGTCCGGCAGCGCAGCGCAGCGCGGCCGGGCGGCGGCCATCCGGTACCGGTCGATGACCGTGCGCCGGGCGATCGACAGCAGCCAGGTGCGGGCCGAGGAGCGACCGGCGAAGGCGGGCAGGCCGCGCAGGGCCCGTAGGAAGGTCTCCTGGGCGAGGTCGTCGGCGGACTGCACGTCGGTCAGGTGGGCGACGAAGCGCCAGACGTCCCGCTGGGTCGCCCGGACGAAGGCCTCGACGTCCGCCGCCCGGCCCGAGCGGGCGGTCAGCGCGAGCGCGGTGAGCTGGTCGTCATCCACGGCGGCCCCCGATCCGGCCCGCGCTGCCCCGGCCCGCGTGGGCCCGGCCTGCATTGACCCGGTCCGCGTGGGCCTGGCCCGCGCTGCCCCGGCCGGTACCGCCCTGGCCGCCGTGCGGGACGATGGTCATATGAGATGCGCGCAGTTCCGTACCGCTCTGTCCGCCCGGCTCGACGGCGAACTGAGCGGCCTGCCCGGCGCCCGGCTGGACAAGCACCTGGCGCGCTGCGCCGGCTGCCGCGACTGGCTGGACCGGGCCGAGCGACTGCGCGCCCAGGTGCGGGCGGCCGCCGACGACGGCCCGGCGCCCGAGTGGGCGGCCGGGCTGTCCGCCCGGCTGGGGCTGGAGGGCCCGGTCGGCCCCGCGCCGGAGGCGCCGCAGGCCACGGAACGGTAGGACGGTGGCGCCGGTACGAACCGGTGCGCCGTCGAAGTGAGGCATGGGAAGGTCCCGAGGGGAAGGCAGGGAGCGGCGCCGCGCACAGCGGCACCGCAGGCGTCCATGGGCCGGCCGCGCGGCGCTGCGCACCTCCCGCGGAGGTGTCGGCGGTCGCGGATCCGGGCCCGGGCCCCGACGGCACCCACGGCGCGGGAGGCGACGACACGGGACGTGACGGCGCAAGGGCGCGGTGGAGCGACAGGGCGACCTGCCCGACGGCGGGGTCCCGGAAGTTCCGGCAGCGGGGCCGGTCACCGACCGGTCATCGGCCGGATGGGGGAGCGCGTCGGGCGCGTCAGCAGGCGAGGGCGAACGCCGGTGGACCGCGCCGGACGACGGCATGCGTGAGCAGTACCGACCGGGCCAGGCCGTCCGGCCGTTCGACGGGCCGGGGGACGACCGGCGGCCGGTACCCGAAGGGGCGGGCGAACAGCGTCAGCAGCGGAAGCGGCAGCGCCTCGGCGACGACCGCCCCGAGGGCGGCGAGCAGCTCGAAGACCCGGACCAGCGCGGCGTCACCGCGCCAGAGCAGCAGTGCGCAGGCCAGCGCCGCCAGGACGTGGGCGAGGGCCATCCCGGGCGACATGCCGTGCGCCATGTCGTGGCCCATCCCGTGACTCATCCCGTGGGCCGTCCCGTGGGCCGGGCCCGTCGGCAGTGCGTGCGACATCCCCGGCATGTCCGGCATCCCGGACATGCCCATGTCCATGGACGCCCCGTCGGCCGTCCCGCCCCCGCCCCCGCTCCCGGGAGCGACCCCGGTCCCCGCCGTCGCCCCGTGGTGCATGCCCGCCATCGGCCGCAGGCTGCCCGCGGCCGGGGGGACGTCCGGGTCGATGCCCGCCATCCGGGCTAGCTCGGCGGGCGAGAGCCCGCCGGCCGTCCGGTCCGGGTTGCAGAGCAGCAGGGCGGCCCAGTCCGTGGCGGCGAGCCGGCCCAGGCCCCCGCCCCCGCGGCCGAGCGTCGCGGCGTGTTCGAAGAGCAGGTGCAGGGCGGCCTGCGCCGAGACCATCCAGGCGCTGATGACCCCGAGCCCGCGCCGCTTCCCGGCCAGCAGCCAGGTCAGTCCGAGGACCGCCCCGAACGCGCCGAGCAGGACCGGAGCCGAGACCCCGGCCCCGGCCATGGCGACGTGCGCCGCGGCGGCCATCGCCACGCACAGCGCGGCGAAGACCGCGGCGCGCAGCAGGCGGATCCGGTCGGTCATCACGATGGCACTCATCGTCGCACCCGCCACGCCCCGCCCGTGCCGCACCCTCCGGTGATGGCCGGTTCCGGCCCGTGAGACCATGCCCGGCCCGTCGGGTCGACCGGCCACCGGCTTCTAACACCACCCCGCACCACGGTCCAACCGGCTTGACACGCGCACCCTCCACTCACTAAATGTGCACACTCCGGCACGGAACGTGTGCGCCGGAACGAACCCTGACCGAACCGGCACGAGTCGGCGCGAACCCGACCGGAAGCAGGAGGCACGGCGATGGACACCCCGACGGAGGTCTCCGCCCCGGCGGCAGGCACCCCCGACCTCACTGACCCCCGCTTCTGGCAGCTGCCGGCGCCCGCCCGCGCCGCCGCCTTCGCCGAGCTGCGCCGCCGCCCCGCCCCCGTCTACTTCGGCGACCGCGCCACCGGCCGGGGCTTCCACGCCCTGGTCCGGCACGCCGACGTGGTCGAGGCGAGCCGCAACCCCGCCGTCTTCCGCTCCGCCCCCGGGGTGACCACCCCCGAACCGGCCCGCTGGGTCCGGCTGCTGTTCGGCGACTCGATGGTCAACCTCGACGACCCCCGGCACGCCCAGCTGCGCCGGATCGTCTCCCGGGCCTTCACCCCGCGGCTGCTCGGCCGGGTCGAGGAGGACATCCGGCACGTCTGCACCGCCCTGGTCGACGCGGTCGAGCGCGACCGGCCCGAGGACTTCGTCCGCCCGGTCGCCGCCCAGCTCCCGTTCCAGGTGATCTGCACCATGATGGGCATCCCCGAGCAGCCCCGGCGCACCATCCTCGACCTGGTCGACCGCAACTCCGCGGACGTCGGCGTGGCGCGGCCGCTGCGCCGACGGCTCCGGGTGCCCGGGCGAGGCCTGGCGGCGCTCGCCCGGATGCAGGGCATCGTGGCCGCGGTCGGCCGCGAGCGCCGACGCCGTCCCGCCGAGGACCTGATCTCCGCGCTGGTCGCCGCCGACGTGGACGGCCGCCGGCTCACCGGCCGCGAGCTGGGCGCCTTCTTCTCGCTGCTGCTGGTCGCCGGGGTCGAGACCACCCGCAACGCGCTCGCCCACGGACTGCACCTGCTGACCGTCCACCCCGAACAGCGCGCGCTGCTGCTCGCCGACCTGGACGGCCGGCTCCCCGGGGCGGTGGACGAGATGGTCCGCCACGCCACCCCGATCGTCCAGTTCCGCCGGACCGTCGCCGTCGACCACGAGCTCGGCGGCCCCGGCGGCCCGCTGCTGCGGGCGGGGGAGAAGGTCACGCTGTACTACGGCTCGGCGAACCGGGACGAGGCGGTCTTCCCCGATCCGGAGGCCTTCGACATCACCCGCACCCCCAACCCCCACCTCGGGTACGGCGGCGGCGGGCCGCACTACTGCCTGGGCGCGCACCTGGCCCGACAGGAGATGACGGCGCTGTTCCGCGAGCTGTTCACCCGGCTGCCCGGGGCGCGGTCGGTCGGCGAACCGGTGCTCGTCCCGTCCAGCTTCGACCACCGGGTCCGCTCGCTGGGCTTCACCTTCTGAACCCGCACCGCTCGGCTTCCGGGCCCGCACGGCTCGGCCGGACCCGCACGGCTCGGCGTCGGCTAGACCGACAGCTCCCACACCGCGTGGTCGTGCGCGAACATCGCGTGGCACGGCCGGTGCTCCGCGACCCGGTCCAGCCAGGCCCGGTAGCCGGGCAGCGGCGCCGCCACCCCGTCGCGCGCGGCCTGCCGGGCCAGCACCGCCTGTCCGTACTCGGAGGCGAAGTCGTACGCCTGCCCGGCCAGCAGCACCCTGGAACCGTCCATGCGCTCGACCAGCAGCGACTGGTGCCCCGCGGTGTGGCCGGGCGTGGGCAGCACCCGGACGCCGGGCCAGAGTTCGGTCTCGCCGTCGAGTTCCTGGTGGACGGCGCCGGGGAAGTCGACCAGGGCGTCGATGGTGTAGCCGCCGCGCCGGGCGGTGGCCAGTTCCTCGGCCTGGACGAGGACCGGTGTCCCGGCGAACAGCGGATTGCCGCCGCAGTGGTCGAAGTGCAGGTGGCAGTTGACCACCAGGTCGATGTCCGAGACCGCGACGCCGGCGGCCGCGAGCGCCTCCGGCAGCGGACGGCGGGACGGGCGGTAGTGCGCCTCGGTCTCCGGCGAGCCCGCGCCGATCCCGGTGTCGAACAGCAGCAGCGACCCCGGGCCGCGGACGAGGTACGCGAGCACCGGCTCCACCCGCGGTTCGGGGCCGCCCACCTCGGCGGCCGGCCGGACTATGTGGCCCAGGTCCAGACGGCGGATCGTGTGCATGCGTCCCCCTTTTCGCTCAGCCCCCGTGTGCCGGCCGTGGCGGCCGCCGTTCGCACCCTACCCGGAGTCCGGAAGCCGCCGGCCGGACTTCGGCTGCTCGTCCGTCAGGGCTGCTCCGGCGGGCAGGAATGCGGGGCGGAGTGGGCGGAGTGGGCGGCGTGGGCGGCCGGCGGGCGCGGTGGCGTGCGTCACGGCGGGCGGTCCGGATGCGGAGCACAATGCGCGGCATGACCGATCGTCCGACACCGCCCGAGTCCGCGCCCGAGTCCGCGCTTGAGTCCGCGTCCGAGTCTGCGTCTGCACCCGGGGCCCGGCCCGAGTCCCGGCCTGAGTCCCGGTCCGCGGGCGGCCCCGCCGCCGACCGTCCCACCGCGGAGGTCTGGGCCGCCCTCGGCGGGTCGGCCGGGCTCCTCGACCGGGTGGCCTTCCACGGCCCGCAGGGCGGCCTGCCCTCGGGCCTGCCGGTGAGCCGGTTCGCCCGGGCCACGGTGGCCGCCTGCTCGCTGGCCGCCGCCGAACTCGCCGCGCTCCGCGGTGGCGGGCCCGTCCCCGCGGTCCGGGTGGACGAGGGGGCGGTCGCCACCTCCTTCGTCAGTGAGCGCCACCTGGAGATCGACGGCCGCAAGCCGGTCGGCTTCGCCCCGCTCTCCGGCTTCTGGCGCACCGCCGACGGCTGGATCCGCACCCACGCCAACTACCCGCACCACCGGGACCGGCTGCTCGCCGTCCTCGGACTCGCCCCCGGCGCCGGGCCCGAGCAACTCGCCGAGGCGCTCGGCAAACTGCCCGGCGAGCAGGTGCAGGAGCGCGCGTACGCGGCCGGGGCGCTCGCCGTGGCGGTCGCGCCAGCGAGCACGGCCGCGCACCCCTTGGTGGAGTGCCGGGAGATCGGCGCCGCGCCCGTGCGCCCGCTCGCCGCGGCCCCGCTGGACCGCCCCGCCGCCGGGATCCGCGTCCTCGACCTCAGCCGGGTGATCTCCGGACCGGTCGCCACCCGCACCCTCGCCCTGCTCGGCGCCGACGTGCTGCGGATCGACTCGCCCCGGCTGCCCGAGGCCGAGGACGCCCACACCGACACCGGCTTCGGCAAGCGCTCCACCCGCCTCGACCTCGCCGACCCGGCCGACCGCGCCACCTTCGAGGGCCTGCTCGACACCGCCGACGTCGTCGTCAACGCCTACCGGCCCGGCTCCCTCGACGCCCACGGCCTCGCCCCCGAGGCGCTGTTCGCCCGTCGGCCCGACCTGGTCCTCGCCCGGATCAGCGCCTGGGGCTGGACCGGCCCGTGGGCCGGACGCCGCGGCTTCGACAGCCTGGTCCAGGCCGGTGTGGGGATCGCCGCCCACGAGGCAGGGCCCGACGGCCGGCCCGGGGTGCTGCCCGCCCAGGCACTCGACCACGGCACCGGCTACCTCCTCGCCGCCGCCGTCCTGCGCGCCCTCACCGAGCAGCGCACCCACCGCCCCGGCGGCCGCCACCTGCGCTTCTCCTTCGTCGGCTCGGCCTCCTGGCTGATGCACGGCATCCCGGCCGGGCCGGCCGGACCGGGGCTGCCGGGTGCCGAGCCGTACGACCCGGCGCGCTGGCTCACCGAGACCGACTCGGCGTACGGGCGGCTGCGGTACGCCCTGCCGCCGATCGGCTACGCCGGCGCCCCCACGGACTGGGCCCGCCCGCCCGGGCGCTGGGGGACGGACGCGCCGGTCTGGCGCTGAGCGGGGTCGGGCCGGGGCATGGGCGGGGCCGGGGCGTGGACGGGGGCGGGGTGGGCGGTGTCGGTGAGGTCTGACAGCATCACCGCATGACCGCCCCGCACGCCACCGACTTCACCTGGTTCGACCAGCGCTACCCCGTCCTGGGCGAGGCCTACTGCCTCACCCACGTCCAGGCGGTGACCGGGGAGGAACTGCTGCCCCGCTTCGACGCCCTGACCGGCCGGGAGGTGACCGGGCTGAACGCGGTCGTCGCCGCCTGGGAGACCTTCGACGACGGCGAGGACGCGGAAGCCGAGGAGCTCTTCGACCTGGACGAGGACCGGCTGCTCGTCGCCGTCACCGAGCTCGACGGCTGGGCCCTCGCGATCGAACCGTACGGATACCTCGGCAGCCTGCCCGAGGTCATCTCCCGGCTCACCGAGGGCACCCGGCTGGTCTCGCACTTCCGCAACGCCAACGCGGTGGACCACTTCAACTGGTGGGAACGCGCCGCCTGCCGCCTGCAGTTCGAGCCGCTCTTCGCGGACCAGCGGCACGGCGACGACGCCGACGCCCCGGGCATCCCCGAACTGCTCACGGCCTGCGGCTTCCGGTTGGACGGGGAGCGCGGCGCGCTGCACACCGAGGCTGCGTTCGCGCTCGCCGAGCGGCTCACCGACGTGCGGCTCACCCCGGAACGGCTGGAGGCCGCCACCTTCCGCCTCGGCTACGCGCGCCGACCGTAAGGCCGCGGCCTCCCCGCGGTGGCGGTGGGTCAGACCCCGGAGGGGATTCGCTTGGCCCGACCGCGCACCTGGACGGCGGTCGCGATCTCGACCAGGCCCAGGATCACCAGCCAGCACCCGGCCAGCACGGTCAGCGCGGCGATCGAGCCGACCGGCCAGACCATCAGCAGCACGCCGGCCAGGGTGTTGGCCGCGCCCGCGAAGGCCTGCCAGCCGCGGGCGGGCATCAACGGGTCGGAGATCGCGGCGGCGAGCTGGGTGATGCCGCGGAACAGCCAGCCGATCCCGATCCAGAGGGCGAGCAGCAGCAGCGACTGCACCGCGCTGCGGAAGCAGAGCAGCCCGAGCAGCACGCAGATCGCGCCGCTGATGAAGGCCAGCACCCGCAGGGCGGTGGTGGCGTGGGTGCCGAACGCGGCGACCAGCTGGACGATGCCGATGACCAGCAGGTAGAGGCCGAACAGTACGCCCACCACCAGCAGCGTCTCCCGCGGCCAGGCGAAGACGACGATCCCCAGCGCGAGCGAGGCCACTCCCGCGGCCAGCAGCACCTGCCAGGCGGCCTTGGCGAGCAGGCCGAGCGGGCCCTGGACCGGGGTTCCGTCGGGGGTGATGATCGGAGGGGCCACGGCGGCGTACTCCTCGTGGTCGGGGGCGGAGAACGAACCCCAGCCTCCGCGCACCGTCACCGGACCGCCCGTCAGGTACATCCGTTCGAGTGATCCCCCTCGGTCTCCGGATTGACACCCTCCGGTCACCTGCCGTCGATACCATCCGTCGGTATGACTTCTGAAGGGTGGGGGACCCCTCCGGTCGAGCCGATCAGCCAGCACTACATCGTGTGCGGGGGCAATGCCCTGGCGCACCGGCTGGTCCTGGAACTCGTCGAGCACTACGAAGTCCCGGTCGTCGTTCTGGTCACCGACCGCACCCGGGACCACGCACCGCGGATCGAAGAGATCACCGGCGTCGCCGCCGTCGTCGAATACCCGAACATCACCGAGGAGGCACTGCGCGCGGTCTCCGTCGACACCGCCCGCGGCCTGGCCCTGGTCGAGGGGAGCGACCAGGAGAACATCCACGCCGCGCTCAGCGCCCAGGGCCACAACCCGAACATCCGGATCGTCTTCCGGATGTTCAACCAGCGCCTCGGCGAGAACATCGAACGGCTGCTCAGGAACGGCGCCGCGCTCTCCGGCTCCGCCACCGCCGCCCCGGCCTTCGCCGCGGCGGCGCTCGGCCGGCCCAACTCGGTCGAGATCGGCGGCCGTTACCTGCACATCGCGTTCGACGACGCCATCACCCCGGACCGGATCTGCGTGGTCGCCGACCAGATCGACCGGCAGGACCTCAGCAAGATCCGCCTGCTGCCGGAACAGGAGGGCGACTCGGCGGAGTTCGTCCGGCTCGCCACCGAGTTCGGCGGCGACGGGCCGGTCCGGCCCGGCGGGGTCCGCCGCGAGGCGGCGCCGGGGCCTGAGCCCGAGCCGGTGCCGGGGCTCGAGCCGGAGCCTGGCCTTGAGCCCGAGCCGGAGCCCGAGCCGGGGCCTGGCCCTGAACCTCAGCCCGAGCCCGAGGAGTCGCCGGGTGGGATCGCCGCCCTCCAGGCGCTGCGGATGGAGCCCGGCGAGCCGATCACCTGGGCGCGGCGGCTGCGCTGGCGGGTGCTCGACACCATGCGCTTCTTCACCAGCGCCCGGATGCGGCTGGTGCTGCTCACCGCGCTCGCCGCCGTGCTGCTGGCGTTCAGCGTGCTCTGGTACCTCAGCCGGGACTTCGGCTGGACGGTCTACATCTCCCTGCTCGACCTGGCCGGCGCCGCCCAGCCCGACCAGCAGGCCGACATCGCCGCCGGGACGGGTACGGGCGGCGCCTGGCAGCGGGTCGCCCAGGTGGTGATCACCCTCTGCGGGATCACCTTCGCACCGGTCGCCACCGCCATCGTCGTCGAGGTGCTCGGCTCCGGACGGCGTGGACTGCCGCGCAACCCGAGCGCCGGCACCCGGGACCACGTGATCGTCGTCGGGCTCGGCAACGTCGGCACCCGGGTCGCGACCCAGCTGCACGAGATGGGGGTGCCGGTGGTCTGCATGGAGCGCGACCCGCAGGCCCGCGGCATCGCCGCCGCCCGGGCGCTCGGCATCCCGGTGGTCCTGGGGGACGGCCCGTTCGAGGAGCAGCTGCGCCGGGCCCGGTTGAAGCACAGCCGGGCGGTGGTCGCGGTCAGCGGGGACGACGCCACCAACCTGGAGGCGGCGCTGGAGGCGCGCCACGGCAATCCCGAGGTCCGGGTGGTGGTCCGGCTCTTCGACGACAACTTCGCCGGCCACTTCTACAAGACGCTGGACAACGCGGCCTCCCGTTCGGTCTCCTACCTGGCGGCGCCCGCCTTCGCCGCCGCGCTGATGGGCAGTGAGGTGCGCGGGACGCTCTCGGTCTTCCGGCACGCGCTGCTGATCGCCGAGCTGACGGTGGAGGACGGCAGCGGACTGATCGGCCTGAACCGGCACGACCTGGAGGACCCGGGCGGCGTCCGGGTCATCGCGGTCCGCTTCGCCCGCAGCAACCAGCTGCACTGGGGCTTCGCCGACCGCACCCGGCGACTGACCCCGGGCGACCGCATCGTGGTCGCCGCCACCCGCAGTGGGCTGGCTCGGCTGAACACGGTGCTGGTGGAGGAGGGCTGACGGCGAACAACTGACAACAAACAGATGACAGCGAACAGATTTCAGATGATGAAATCTGTTCGCTGTCATCTGTCGTCTGTTATCTGTTCGCCGCCACCCGCCACCGGTCACCGGTCACCCGTGGCCGGTCGCCGACCGCCTGCCAGTCGTCAGCGGTTCTCGAACTTCGGCGCCCGCTTCTCGGCGAAGGCGGCCATGCCCTCCTTCTGGTCCGCCGTGGCGAACACCGAGTGGAACAGCCGGCGTTCGAAGCGGACGCCCTCGGCGAGCGTCGTCTCGAAGGAGCGGTTGACGCTCTCCTTGAGCATGACCGCGGCCGGGGTGGACATCGCCGCGACGGTCTCGGCGGTGGCCAGCGCCTCGGTGAGCAGCTGGTCGGCCGGGACGATCCGGGCGACCAGGCCGGCCCGCTCGGCCTCCTCGGCGCCCATCATCCGGCCGGTGAGGCACAGGTCCATCGCCTTGGCCTTGCCGATGGCGCGGGTGAGGCGCTGCGAGCCGCCGATGCCCGGGAGGACGCCGAGCTTGATCTCCGGCTGCCCGAACTTCGCGGTGTCCGCGGCCAGCAGGATGTCGCACATCATCGCCAGCTCGCAGCCGCCGCCCAGCGCGAACCCGGCGACCGCCGCGACCACGGGCTTGCGCAGCGCGCCGAAGCGGTCCCACGGGCCCAGCCAGTCGTCGAGGTAGACGTCCGGGAACCGGTTGCCCTGCATCTCCTTGATGTCGGCGCCGGCCGCGAAGGCCCTCTCCGAGCCGGTGATCACCAGACAGCCGATCTCCGGGTCCCGGTCGAACGCGGTGGCCGCCGCCACGACCTCGTTCATCAGCTGGGTGTTCAGCGCGTTCAGCGCCTTCGGCCGGTTGAGCGTGATCAGCCCGACCCGGCCCTTGCGCTCGACCAGGATCGTCTCGTAGGTCTCGGTCCCGCTCTCGGTCATCGCCGCACTTCCCATCCGCTGCTCGGCCATTCCACTGCTCGCCGCCCTAGGGGCGCGCCCTGACCACCCAACGATCTACGACGCGCCCCGTCGCGCGCCAGTCTTGGCATGCGAGACGCCGGTCACCAGCGCGGCGGGGGGTTCAGAACCGGACGCCGTACCGTTCCGCGGCCTGGCGTACGGTCTCGGCCTTGACCTCGCCCCGGCGGGCCAGTGCGGCCAGCGCGGCGACCGTGACCGACTCGGCGTCCACCCCGAAGTGCCGCCGGGTGGCCGCCCGGCTGTCCGAGAGGCCGAAGCCGTCGGTGCCCAGGGAGGTCCAGTCCTGCTCGACCCAGGGGCGGATCTGGTCCGGCACCGCGCGCATCCAGTCGCTGACCGCCAGCACCGGGCCGGGTGCCCCGGCCAGCGCCCGGGTGACGTACGGGACGCGGTCCGCCGCGCCGGTGCCGGCCGCGGCCCGGGCCAGGTTGGCGGCGTCGCAGTCGAGCGCCTCCCGGCGCAGCTCCGTCCAGGACGGTGCGGACCAGACGTCGGCCGCCACGCCCCACTCCTCGCCGAGCAGCCGCTGTGCGGCGAGCGCCCAGTGCACGGCGGTGCCGGAGGCGAGGAGTTGGAGCCTCGGCGCGTCGGTGGGCAGGTGGTCGGCGTCGGCCGCGCGGTACCGGTAGAGCCCGCGCAGGATGCCGTCGACCACTCCGTCCCCGGCCACTCCGTTCGCGGCCGCCGGGCCGTCCGGGAGCGCGGGCTGGGGCAGTGGCTCGTTGTAGACGGTCAGGTAGTAGAACACGTCCTCGCCGTCCGGGTGTTGCTCGCTGCGGCCGTACATCCGGCGCAGTCCCTCGCGGACGATCACGGCGACCTCGTAGCCGAAGGCCGGGTCGTAGGAGAGCGCGGCCGGGTTGGTGGAGGCGATCAACGGGGAGTGGCCGTCGGCGTGTTGCAGGCCTTCGCCGGTCATGGTGGTGCGCCCGGCGGTGGCGCCGATCAGGAAGCCGCGGCCCAACTGGTCGGCCAGCGCCCACATCTGGTCGGCGGTGCGCTGCCAGCCGAACATCGAGTAGAAGATGTAGAACGGGACGACCGGCTCGCCGTGGGTGGCGTACGAGGTCGCGGCGGCGGTCAGCGAGGCCATCGAACCGGCCTCGGTGATGCCCTCGTTGAGGATCTGGCCGCTCACCGACTCCTTGTAGTGGAGGAGTTGGTCGCGGTCGACGGGGTCGTAGGTCTGGCCGAGCGGGGAGTAGATCCCGGCGGTCGGGAAGAGCGACTCCATGCCGAAGGTGCGCGCCTCGTCCGGGACGATCGGCACCCAGCGGTGGCCGGTGGCCCTGTCCCGGACGAGGTCCTTGACCAGTCGGACGAAGGCCATGGTGGTGGCGATCTCCTGCGTGCCGGAGCCCTTGAACAGTGTCTCGAAGGGCTTGGCGGGCAGTTCGGGCAGCGGGGTGAAGCGCACCCGGCGGGCCGGGGCGGGGCCGCCGAGCGCGGCGCGTCGTTCACGCAGGTAGCGGACCTCGGGCGAGTCCGGGCCCGGGTGCGCGTACGGGACCAGCTCGGTGTCCAGGGCGCTGTCGGGGATGGGGAGTTCGAGCAGGTCGCGCATGGCGCGGAACTGCGCCCCGGAGAGCTTCTTCATCTGGTGGTTGGCGTTGCGGGCCTCGAAGCCGGGGCCGAGGGTCCAGCCCTTGACGGTCTGCACCAGCACCACGGTGGGGGCGCCCCGGTGCTCCAGGGCGGCCCGGTAGGCGGCGTACACCTTGCGGGGCTCGTGGCCGCCGCGGGAGGTGGCGACGATCTCGGAGAGCCGTCGGTCGTCCAAGGCGTCGGCGAGGGAGCGCAGTTGGGGGTCGGCGTGGAAGAGGTGCGCGCGGATGTAGCGGGCGTCGGAGGCGGCGTAGGTCTGGAACTGCCCGTCCGGCACCTCGCCCAGCCGGCGGACCAGGGCGCCGCCGGTGTCGCGGGCCAGCAGCTCGTCCCAGGCCTCGCCCCACAGCGACTTGACCACGTTCCACCCGGCCGCGCGGAACTGGCGCTCCAGCTCCTGCACGATCTTCCCGTTGCCGCGGACCGGACCGTCCAGGCGCTGGAGGTTGCAGTTGACCACGAAGGTGAGGTTGTCCAGGCCCTCGCGTGCCGCCAGGGCGAGGGCGGCGGTGGACTCCGGCTCGTCCATCTCGCCGTCGCCGAGGAAGGCCCACACGTGCGAGCCGGAGGTGTCCTTGATCCCGCGCGCGGTCAAGTACCGGTTGAAACGGGCCTGGTGGATCGCGGAGAGCGGGCCGAGCCCCATCGAGACGGTGGGGAACTCCCAGAACCAGGGCAGTCGGCGCGGGTGCGGGTAGGAGGGCAGTCCGTCGCCGCCGGTCTCCTGGCGGAAGCGGTCCAGCTGGGCCTCCGTGAGCCGGCCCTCCAGGAAGGCGCGGGCGTACACGCCCGGGGCGGCGTGGCCCTGGACGTACAGCTGGTCGCCGGAGCCGTCGGCCTCCTTGCCCCGGAAGAAGTGCTGGAAGCCGACCTCGTACAGCCAGGCGGCCGAGGCGTAGGTGGCCATGTGCCCGCCGAGGCCGCCGCGGTGGTTGCCCCTGGTCACCATGGCGGCGGCGTTCCAGCGGTTCCAGGCGGTGATCCGCCGCTCCATCTCCTCGTCGCCGGGGAACTCGGGTTCGGCGGCGGTGGGGATGGTGTTGACGTACGGGGTGTCCAGGAGCGGGGGGACGTCGAGGCGGCGCAGTTGGGCGTGTTCGACGAGGCGGCGCAGCAGGTGGGCGGCGCGGTGGGGCCCGCCGAAGTCGCGGGCGGCGTCGAGCGAGTCGCGCCACTCCGCGAGCTCCTCGGGGTCCTGGTCGTGAAGCTGGTCGAGCTGGGACACGGGTGGTTCCCCTTTACCGGTTGCCTCAGGGCACTTATTCCGTGATGCGGAATAGTGTTTCTCCTAATGGAACTCACTGTGGACGGTAGGGACTGGCGGGGCGGTGCGTCAACCGCTACCGGCGAGTAGTCTGCTCGATGATCGATCATCCTCGTGCGAACAATGGGAGGGCGGGGAGACGCCGAGCGGGGGCGTCGAAGCCGGTGCTCAGTGGGAGCGGTCGGCGTACTCCAGGACGTGCTCCGCGAGCAGCCGCCCGACCTCCGGGTCCTGCCGTCGGAAGGCCTCGATCAGCGGGAGGTGGTCGGCGGCGTTCTCGTGCAGCTCGGGCCGGACCCGGTGCAGCGACAGCACCGTCCAGACCTCCACGCCCAGGCCCTCCCAGGTCCGCAGCAGCGTCCCGTTGCCCGAGGCGGCGACGATCTCGCGGTGGAAGGCCACCCCGTGCCGGGCCTGCCCGAGGGTGTCGCCGGCCGCCGCGGCGCTCGCCATCCGTTCGGCGTGCCGCTCCAGTGCGGTGGTGTCACCGGCCAGCCGGACGACCGCGGCCTCGGCGGCCGGGCGTTCCAGTGCCGCCCGTACCAGGTAGACCTCGCGCAGTTCCGCCGGGCCGATCTCGCGCACCCGGACGCCCCGATTGGGCTCCGCGTCGAGCAGCCCGAGGGTCTGCAGCGAGCGCAGCGCCTCGCGCACCGGCGCCTGGCTGACGTTCAACTCGGCCGCCAGGCGCCGTTCGACGATCCGGTCGCCGGGCTGCCAGCGACCGCCGAGCAGGCCCTCCAGCAGCAGCCCGCGCACCTGCTCGCCGAGCGGGACCCGGGACAGCGGGTCGGCGCCCCCGTCCGGCGTCGGCGTGGCCGCCCGCGTCGGCAGCGGATGGGTCATGGCGTTCTCCAGGCGTTCCGGGGAGCAGGTGTTCCGGCGGGGAAGGTGTTCCGGCGGGGTGGGCGTTCCGGCGGGGTGGGTGTTCCGGTGAGGGGCGGGCGGCTCAGGCGAGGCCCAACTCGTCGCCCTCGCGCGGGGCGAGGAAGCTCGCGATCTCGGCCTCCGTCACCTCGGCGAGCGTGCGCGGCGACCACTGCGGATCGCGGTCCTTGTCGATCACCTGGGCGCGGATGCCCTCGGCGAGGTCCGGCCGGTCCAGCGCGGCGCAGGAGATGCGGTACTCCTGGTCGAGCGCGGCCTCCAGCGAGGGCAGTGTACGGGCGCGGCGCAGTGCGGCCAGGGTGACCTTGACGGCGGTGGGGGAGTTCCCGAGCAGCAGTTCGGCGGCCTCCTTCGCCTCCGGCACGCCGGAGTCGAGCAGGCGCCGGACGATCTCCTCGACGGTGTCGGCCGCGTAGCAGGTGTCGATCCACTCCTGCTGAGCGGCCAATCCGGCGGGGCCGGTGGTCCCGGTGGCTCCGCCGGCTCCGGTGGTTCCGGCGGTCGGCGCGGGCTCGGCGTGGGCGGCGACGGTCGCGGCCGGATCGGCGCCACCGGCGAGGGCGTCGAGCAGCTCGGGCAGGCGGGAGGACGGGACGAAGTGGTCCGCGAAACCGCACAGCAGCGCGTCGGCGGGGCCGATCGAGGCCGAGGTGAGCCCGAGGTGGGTGCCGAACTCGCCCGGGGCACGGGCGAGCAGGAGGCTGCCGCCGACGTCCGGGGTGAGCCCGATCCGGGTCTCGGGCATCGCGATCACGGAGCGCTCGGTGACGATCCGCACCGCGGCGTGGGCGGACAGGCCGATGCCGCCGCCCATGGTGATGCCGTCCATGACCGCGACGAAGGGCTTCGGGTAGCGGGCGATCAGCGCGTTCACCCGGTACTCGTCGCGGAAGAAGGCGCGGGTGCCGGCCCCGCCGGCCGTGACGTCGGCGTGCATCGCGCGCAGGTCCGCCCCCGCGCACAGGCCGCGCTCGCCGGCGCCGGTCAGGACGACGGCGCGCACCCGGTCGTCGGCGGCCCAGTCGTCCAGCGTCGCCCGGATGGCGGTGATCATGCCGTGGGTCAGGGAGTTGAGGGCCCGCGGACGGTTGAGCACGATCCGCCCGAGGCCGCCGTCGCCGTCCAGGGCGGCCTGGACCTCCTGGACCGCTGCCGTCTCTGCCGCCCCTGCGCTCATCGGAACCGCTCCCGTCCCCTCGGTGATCTGGCCTGCCGCGGTCCACCGTACCGGGGCGGTGGGGCCGTTGTGATCACGAGGCCGCCCGGGCCTGCGGCCCCTAGGGTGGGGCGGCAGGGGCGGCCGGGGTGACGGTTGTGGCCGAGGTCGTGGCGGGCGCTCGTGGCGGGCGGCCGCGGCAGGTGGTGGCTACGGCCAGGCGCGCAGGGCGAGTTCGGCGACTCGGCCGAGCTCCTCGGCGGTGGCGCCGTCGCGGGCCTGCTGGGACATCCCCTGGATGACCGTGGCGAGATACCCGGCCAGCGCCTTCGGGTCGGTCCCGGGCGGCAGTTCGCCGTCCTGCCGGGCGGCGAGCAGCCGGTCCTCGAAGACCTGCCGGTTCCGGTTGCGCAGGTCGCGCAGGAGGGCCTGGACCCCGGCGTCCTGCGGGGTGATGTTGGTGGCGGCACTGATCACCAGGCAGCCGGCGGGGTGGGACGGGTCTGGGTAGATCGCGGCGGCCTCGCGCAGGATCCGGGCGAAGGCGGCCCGGGCGCCGGTCTCCTCGGCCAGCGCGACGCCGACGAACGCGCCGACCGGGGAGTGCCCGTACCGGCGGACGACCTCCTCGAAGAGCGAGCGCTTGTCGCCGAAGGCGGCGTAGAGGCTGCCGGGGCGGATGCCCATGGCGGTGGTCAGGTCGGTGACGGAGGTGGCCTCGTAGCCGCGTTCCCAGAACAGCCGGGTCGCGGCGGACAGGGCCTCGTCCCGGTCGAAGGCGGGTGGCCGTCCGCGCCGGGGGCGGGGGGCCGGGCCGGCCGCCGGTGCGCTGTCGGGTGTCGCTGCCTCGGTCATGGATCGAATTTTAGAGCAGTCGCTCAAGAAGTGTGTGCTAGGTTTTTTCTTGAGCGATCGCTCAAGAAATGTGGACGCGGCAGGAGGGCTCGGTCATGGGTGCGTACGGACTCGAGGGCAAGGTGGCGCTGGTCACCGGCGGCAGCAGGGGGATCGGCCGGGCGATCGCCCGCCGGCTCGGACGGGACGGTGCCGTCGTCGCGGTCGGCTACGCCCGGGACGACGCGGCGGCACGGGAGGTGGTCGACGGGATCCGGGCCGACGGCGGGCGGGCCTTCGCGCTGCGCGCCGAACTGGGGCAGCACGGGGACGCGGCCGCGCTCTGGGCGGCCTTCGACGCGGAGGTCGGGGCGCACGCGCCCGGCGGCGGCGTCGACATCATCGTCAACAACGCCGGGATCGGTCGCAGTTCGGACCTCGCGACACTGACCGAGGAGGGTTTCGACGAGGTGTTCGCGGTGAACGTCCGGGCGCCGTTCTTCGTGGTGCGGCACGGGCTGGAGCGGATGCGGGACGGCGGCCGGATCATCAACGTCTCCAGCGGGGCCGCCCGGCTCGCGATGCCGGAGATCATCGCCTACGGCGCGACCAAGGGCGCGCTCGACACCTTCACGCTCAACCTGGCCAAGCAGCTGGGCCCGCGCGGGATCACGGCGAACTCGGTCGCGCCCGGCGTGGTGGACACCGACGTCAACGCGGGCTGGCTGCGCGGCAACCCGCAGGCGGAGGCGCACGCGGCCTCGCTCGCCGCGCTCGGCCGGGTCGGGCAGCCGGAGGACATCGCGGACATCGTCGCCTTCCTGGCCTCGGACGATGCGCGCTGGGTCACCGGGCGGGTCGTCGACGCCACGGGCGGCGCCGGGCTGTAGGCGGGGCGGGCACAGGGCGGGGCGGGGGTGGGGCGGGGGTGGGGCGGGCGAACAACGAACAGCTGACAGATTTCAGATGATGAAATCTGTCAGCTGTTGTCCGTCGTCTGTTATCTGTTACTTGTCATCTGTCAGCCGCCGAGCCGCCGAGCCGTCAGCCCCGCACCCGCCCCGAGACCTCGCCGAAGCCGACCGGCACGCCGTCCGGCCCCGGGGCCGTCGCCGTGATGACGACCTCGTCGCCGTCCTCCAGGAAGGTCCGGGTGGTGCCGTCCGGCAGCTTGAGCGGCTCCTCGCCGTTCCAGGTCAGCTCGATCAGCGCGCCGCGGGTGTCCCGCTCCGGCCCGCTGACCGTCCCCGAGGCGAACAGGTCGCCGGTGCGCAGCGAGGCGCCGTTGACGGTCATGTGGGTCAGCTGCTGCTGCGCCGTCCAGTACATGGAGGCGAACGGCGGCCGCGACACCAGGTGCCCGTTCAGCCGGACCTCCATGGCCAGGTCCAGGCCCCACGGCTCGCCGCCGCGGTCGTCCAGGTACGCCAGCGGCTCGACGTCGCGCTCCGGCGGCGTGACCCGGGCGTGCTGGAGGGCGTCCAGCGGCACGATCCACGGCGAGATCGAGGTCGCGAAGGACTTGCCCAGGAAGGGGCCGAGCGGCACGTACTCCCAGGCCTGGATGTCGCGCGCCGACCAGTCGTTGAGCAGGCAGACGCCGAAGACGTGCTCGCGGAAGTCGTCCAGCACGACCGGTCGGCCCAGCTCGGACGGCGTGCCGACGACGAAGCCGACTTCGGCCTCGATGTCCAGCCGCCGGGTCGGCCCGAAGCTCGGCGCGGTGTCGGCGGGCGCCTTGCGCTGCCCGTGCGGGCGCACCACCGGCGTGCCGGAGACCACGACCGTGCCCGCCCGCCCGTGGTAACCGATGGGCAGGTGCTTCCAGTTGGGCGTGAGCGGCTCCGAGCCCGGGCGGAAGATCCGGCCCAGGTTGGTGGCGTGGTGCTCGGAGGCGTAGAAGTCGACGTAGTCCGCGACCTCGAACGGCAGGTGCAGTTCGACCTCGTCGGCCGGCAGCAGGGCCGGCGACAGTGCCTCCCGGAACGTCTCGTCGGTGAGCCAGGTGGTGAGGTCGGTGCGCACCTGCGTCCACACCGAACGACCGCCCGCCATCAGCGGGTTGAGCGAGTCCGCGTCCAGCAGGACGGACGGCGCCCCGGCCGCGCGGGCGGCGGCCCCGGCGTCCAGCACGAAGTCCCCGACCCGCACGCCGATCCGGCGCCGCCCGGGCCGGTCGGCCGCGGTGAAGACGCCGTACGGCAGGTTGTGCACGCCGAACGGCGAGTCCTGGGCGCTGGCCAGCCAGCTGCGGGGGGTGCTCAATGGTCCTCCTGGAGGAGTGGACTGGGCGACAGCAGGCCGAGCGCGGCCAGGTCGTCCAGGGGTTCGGCGACGCTGCAGGTGCCGAACGCGGTGAACGAGTTGCGGATCACCGTAACCTGGTGCCCGGTGAGGGCGTGGACGGCCTTGGCCAGTACCTCGCCGTCGCGTTCGGCCAGGACCGCGGCGGCTGCCGCGCGGTCGGTCTCCTGGGCGGCCAGCAGCACGTTGAGGAAGCCGTGGTGCTCGAAGCCGGTCACCGGGTCGGTGTGCCGGACGGCGTTGTGCAGTCCGGCCGTGCACTTGTACGGCAGGCCGCGCTGCGCGCAGCCGGTGAGGAAGGCGGCCAGTTCGTCCTCGTCCGGGAAGGCCGCCGCGACGACCCCGCCGGTGCGGAACTTCGCCCGGTAGGCGCTGTCGACCAGGGCGTCCAGGGTCTCGTCCAGGCCGTCCCCGCGCAGGAGTTCGCGCGGCAGCTCGACGGCGGCCGGCACGTCCGGCGGCAGCAGCCGGTCCAGTTCGGCCACGGCCTCCCGCACGTCCCGGGTGGCGAGTTCGACGCCCGCGAGCTCGAACGGTGCGGCGGCGGTGAGCGCCGGCCCGAGCTCGGCGCCGCCCCCCGGCAGCACGAGCCCGACCCTGAGCGGCCCGGTGCCCGCCACCGCCGCGGCCAGTTCGCCCAACCGGCCCGCCCCGCACAGGAACGGGCCGACCGCGTCGGCGTACCAGGCCGTGCGGTGGACGCGGTGCGCGGGCACCGCCTCGACGACCGGCAGGTTCCCCGGGGGGAACACCGCCGCGTCGTCGAAGAGGCCGCGGAACAGCTCCGGGACCGGCGAAGCCTGTGCCGGCGAGCCGTCGGCGCTCATCGCGCGGGCCCCCGACCCGCCCAGGTCCAGGCGTAGTTGGCGTCCTCGCTCGCCCGCCCGCCCTCGCCGAGCTCCAGCGGGCGGAAGGTGTCCACCATGACGGCCAGTTCGTCGAAGAACTCCGCGCCGATGCTGCGCTCGTAGGCGCCCGGCTGCGGCCCGTGGGTGTGCCCGCCCGGGTGCAGCGAGATTGAGCCCTGGGCGATGCCGGAGCCCTTGCGGGCCGCGTAGTCGCCGCCGCAGTAGAACATCACCTCGTCGCTGTCCACGTTGGCGTGGTAGTAGGGCACCGGGATCGACAGCGGGTGGTAGTCCACCTTGCGGGGAACGAAGTTGCAGATCACGAAGTTGTTGCCCTCGAACACCTGGTGGGCCGGCGGCGGCTGGTGGATCCGCCCGGTGATCGGCTCGAAGTCCCGGATGTTGAAGGCGTACGGGTACAGGCAGCCGTCCCAGCCGACCACGTCGAAGGGGTGGTGCGGCACGGTGTAGCGGGTGCCCGAGACCCCGTTCGGGCCGCGGTGCTTGACCAGCACGTCGACGTCGCCGTCGGCGTCGACCACCAGCGGCCCGACCGGCCCGCGGAAGTCCCGCTCGCAGTACGGCGCGTGCTCCAGCAGCTGCCCGTACTTGGAGAGGTAGCGCTTGACCGGGGTGATGTGGCTGTTGGCCTCGATGCAGTAGGCGCGCAGCGGTTCGTCCCCGGTCGGCACCCAGCGGTGGGTGGTGGCGCGCGGGATGATCACGTAGTCGCCCTGGCCGACCTCGATCGAGCCGAAGACCGTCTCGACCGTGCCCGCGCCGGACTCCACGTACACGCACTCGTCGCCGAGCCCGTTGCGGTACAGCTCGCTCGGGGCCCCGGCGGCGACGTACGAGATCCGCACGTCGCCGTTGCCGAGGACGAGCCGGCGGCTGCCGACGACGTCCGCGGACTTCCACTCCTGGTCCGCGAACAGCTCGTGCAGCTTGAGGTGGCGGGGGAGCAGGGGATGGTTGGGCACCGTGGACTGGTCGGGCAGCTCCCACGGCACCGCGTCGACCACCGCCGAGGGGATGCCCCGGTGGTAGAGCAGCGAGGAGTCGGAGGAGAAGCCCTCCTCGCCCATCAACTCCTCGTAGTACAGCCCGCCTTCGGGTGTGCGGTGCTGGGTGTGCCGCTTGGGCGGGATGCTGCCCAGCTGCCGGTAGTACGCCATCTCCGTGCTCCTCCTCGACGCCTCGAACGTCCGTCAGGGCCGCCGTCAATCAGGGTAGGCCGACGCTCACAGGTTGCCGCGACGGTCCTGCTCGCGCTCGATGGACTCGAACAGCGCCTTGAAGTTGCCCTTGCCGAAGCCCAGCGAACCGTGCCGCTCGATGAACTCGTAGAAGACGGTCGGACGGTCGCCGATCGGCTTGGTGAAGATCTGCAGCAGGTAGCCGTCCTCGTCGCGGTCGACCAGGATGCCGCGCTTCTTCAACTCCTCGATCGGCACCCGCACCTTGCCGATGCGCTCCCGCAGCTCCGGGTCGTCGTAGTAGGCGTCCGGGGTGTTGAGGAACTCGACGCCGCGCGAGCGCAGCACGTCGACGGTGGTGAGGATGTCGTTGGTGGCGAGCGCCATGTGCTGGCAGCCGGGGCCGGTGTAGAACTCCAGGTACTCGTCGATCTGGGACTTCTTCTTGGCGATGGCCGGCTCGTTGAGCGGGAACTTCACCCGGTGGTTGCCGCTGGCGACGACCTTGGACATCAGGGCGGAGTACTCGGTGGCGATGTCGTCGCCGACGAACTCGGCCATGTTCACGAAGCCCATGACCCGGTTGTAGAACTGGACCCACTCGTCCATCCGGCCCAGCTCGACGTTGCCGACGGCGTGGTCGAGGGCCTGGAACAGGCGCTTGGGGGTGCCCTCCGGGCGGGTGACGCTGCTCTTCGCCACGACGTAGCCCGGCAGGTACGGGCCCTGGTAGCGGGAGCGGTCGATCAGGGTGTGGCGGGTCTCGCCGTAGGTGGCGATGGCCGCGCGGCGCACGGTGCCGTTCTCGTCCGAGACGTCGTTCGGCTCCTCCAGGACGGTGGCGCCGCTGGCCCGGGCGTGCTCGATGCACTTGTCGACGTCCGGGACCTCCAGGGCGAGGTCGACCACGCCGTCGCCGTGCCGGCGGTGGTGGTCCAGCAGCGCGCTGTCCGGCTGGACGCCGCCCTTGATCACGAAGCGGCAGGAGCCGGAGCGCAGCACGTAGGCCTTGCGGTCGCGGCGGCCGGTCTCCGGGCCGGAGTAGGCGACCAGTTCCATGCCGAACACGACCTGGTAGAACTGGGCCGTCTGGGTGGCGTTGCCGACCACGAAGACGACCGCGTCCTGGGCGGTGACCGGGAACGGGTCGGAGGCCTGGTCGTGCTCGACGAGTCCGACGAGGCGGCGCAGCTGGTCGGCGTCGAGGCCGGCCTCGCGCTCCTCGGGGGTCAGCTCAAGGGCGTGGGACTGCGGGGTCATCGCTCGTTCCTCCAGTCAGGGCCTCGGCGTTGAGGCTTCCGGGGGTGTTCGGGGGCCTTGCGGCCCGCCGGGTCGGATCGCGTGGATCGCGGCCGCACGGCGACGGGTGGGCGGTGCGGTTGCGGAGAGCTTGCTCCTGTCGTGGGGGTTGGGCAACAGGTCGGTTTTTCACTGCTCAATGTGTACAAGCTGGCCAGGAAATCCCGGCTTCGGCTGCGCAAAATGCGCTGCCTCCGGGCGGTCGCCGCCCGAATTCTGTGCAGCCGCACCTACCGGTCCACGGGGCCGGGCCCGTCGGCGGGCGGGAGGTGGCGCAGGAACCAGTCCCCGGCCAGCTCAGCGGCCTGGTCGAGGGTGCCGGGCTCCTCGAACAGATGGCTCGCGCGCGGCACCACCACCAGCTCGCCCGCCCCGCCCAGCCGGGCCAGGGCCCGCCGGTTGAGGTCCAGCACGGCGGTGTCCAGCGCGCCGACCACGAGCAGCGTCGGCGCGTCCACCCGGGCCAGCACGTCCGGCCCGGCGAGGTCCGGCCGCCCGCCCCGGGAGACCACGGCACCTACCGCGGGGCCCAGTTCGGCGGCCGTGTACAGCGCGGCGGCCGCGCCGGTGCTGGCGCCGAACAGCCCCAGCGGCAGCCCGCGGGCCCCTTCGGTGCGCCCCAGCTCCTCGGCCACGGCGGTCAGCCGCGAACCGAGCAGGGCGACGTCGAACACCTTGCGCCGGTCCGGCTCCTCGGCCTCGGTGAGCAGGTCGAACAGCAGGGTGCCCAGCCCGCGGCGGTTCAGGTGCCGGGCGACGTGCCGGTTGCGCGGACTGCGCCGGCCGCTGCCGCTGCCGTGCGCGAAGACCACCGCCGCGCGGGCCCCGGCCGGCACGGTCAGCCGTCCGGTCAGCCGGACCCCGGCGACGGCCAGCGGCAGCTCGCGGTCGATGCCGTTCCCGTCGGGCGGCTCCTCGTCGGGTGGCTCCTCGTCGGGCGGATGGCGGTCGTGCGGCTCGCCGTCGGGTGGCTCCCCGCCGGGCGGCTCGCCGTCGGGCGGTTCGCGCCGGGCCTCGGCCAGCAGCCGCAGCACCTCCTCGTCGCCGGTCTGCGTGAAGTCGGCGTAGAACTCGCCGATCGCGAAGAACGGCGACGGCGTGTCGACGCAGACCAGCTCGTCGGCGACCTCGGACAGCCGCTCCGTCCAGTCCCGCGGCGCCACCGGGACGGCCAGCACCACCCGCGCCGCCCCGCGCGCCCGGACGATCCGGCAGGCGGCCCGGGCGGTCGAGCCGGTGGCGACGCCGTCGTCCACCACGACCACCGTGCGCCCGCGCAGGTCCGCCGCCGGGCGGTCGCCCCGGTAGCGCAGCGCCCGGCGCTCCAACTCGGCGCGCTCGCGCCGCTCCACCTGCGCCAGCTGCCCGTCACCCACCCCGGCGAGCCGGATGACCTGCTCGTTCAGCACCCGGACGCCGTCCTCGCCGATCGCCCCCATGCCCAGCTCGGGCTGGTACGGCACGCCCAGCTTGCGGATCACGCAGATGTCCAGTGGCGCACCGAGCGCCGCCGCCACCTCGGCCGCCACCGGTACGCCGCCCCGGGGCAGGGCGACCACCACGGTGCCGGGGCCGGCGAGGTGGCCGAGCCGGCCGGCCAGGTGGCGGCCCGCCTCTCCGCGGTCGGTGAAGGGGGTTCCGGTGACGTGCATTCCACGGCCTCCGGGTTCCACCGTACGCCGGTCCGGTACACCGGTCCCGGGCGTCGCTGCGGGGGGTTCGGTGGGCTGTCCGGCGGCCGCCTGCTGGGGGCCGTACGGGGGGCGTGCGGGGCCCGGTGGGACAGGGGCGGGACCGGGGTGGGACCGGGGCGGCCACGGGCCCGGGACCGCGACGGGCACCGCCCGGGACTTCGCGCGTACGGGCCCGGGACGGTCCGGCCGCGCGGCCGGGAACGGGACGGGACGACACCCCCGTGCGACCGGGACGGCGGGCGGCGGAACGTGGTGCGCAGAGGCGGTCCGCAGAGCCCGCCCAGAGCACCGAAGGAGCGTCCGAGATGCCGGGCACCGTCATCACCGACCTGCGCCGCCGCGGCTGCGCCGTCGACCCCGGAGGCCTGCTCGCGGGACCGCTGCGCGCCGTCGGCCTGCAGTGGCTCGAACCGGGACGGAGCGCCGAGGTGACCGCCGAGGGCGTCGAGCACGCGCTGTACGTCACCGCGGGCTCCGGCCTCGCCGCCCTGCCGGAGGACGTCGTGCACCCCGACCACCCCGAGCGCGCCGACACCGGCCTGCCGCTGGTCGAGGGCACTGCCGTCGTGCTCCCGCTCGGCGCGCGGACCGTCCTGACCGCCGGAACGGCCGGACTGGAGTACTTCCACGCCGTCCTGGCCGTCTTCCCGTCCGCGGAGCCGGCCGTCGAACCTGCCGCCGAACGGTCCGCCGGAGAAGCCGAAACCTCCCCCGAAATACCCGAAGAACCCGAAGAACCCGAAGAAGGTGACCAGAGATGATCGTCACCACCGACACCGGCTCCGCCACGGTCCTGCTCGGCCCGAACGGGGAGCGGGTCCGGATCCGCTCACTGGCCCGTCGCGCCATGCTCGCCAGCGCCTGCGAGGCCTTCGACCACCTGCGGCTGAGCCCGGGCGCCCATCACGTCCTGCCCGGGCGGCCCGACGCCGAGACGGTACTGCACGTCCTGCGCGGCGCCGCCGTCATCGGGCAACTCGCCGACCAGCCGGACCATTTGGCCTCGGACGGCGACCTGCTGCTGGCCCGCAGGGGCCGCACCCTGCGGATCGAGGCCGGCCCGCTCGGCGCGGAACTGCTCTGCCTCACCCTGGCCGTGCCCCGCCACCGCGCCGGCACCCGGGCCTCCCTCGCCCGCCGTCGCGCCGAACGCCGCGACCGGCCCTGACCTTCACCGTTCTCCGGGAGCCACTTGTGATCCTCGTCCCCGCTGCCGTCCCGCGCACCGCGCCCGTCTTCCAGCGGCTGATCGACCCCGGGCACCGTCCGGCCGTCCGTGCCGCGCTGACCGTCGAGACCCTGCCGCCCGGCGTCCTGGTCGAGCAACTCCCCTGCGAACCGGTCGAGTCGGTCACCGTGGTGCTGGCCGGACGGCTGTCCGCGGGCGGCCGGATCCTGTCCCCGGGCGAGGTGCTGCACCACCCGCCCGGCAGCAGTCACCGGCTCACCGCCGTGCGCGGCGCACCGACCGCCGTGCTCACCGTCCGGCCGGTCCTGTCCGCAGCCGACATCCCCGTCCAGCGCGGCGGTTCGCGAGCCCTCGGGCCCGTCCGGTCCGCCCGGCGGATCGCCGTCGACACCGTGCTCCTCGCCCCCGGCGGGCAGCACGGGCCGTACGCCGTGGCCGCGGTGGACACGTTCCTGGTGCTGCTCTCCGGCGCCGACGCCCGCCTCGTTCTCGACGACCGTGAAGTTCCGCTGTTCCCAGGTGACTTGGTCTACCT
The DNA here is from genome assembly GCF_042266305.1 of Kitasatospora sp. NPDC056076. Lineage (NCBI taxonomy): Bacteria > Bacillati > Actinomycetota > Actinomycetes > Kitasatosporales > Streptomycetaceae > Kitasatospora > Kitasatospora sp. NPDC056076. Next base: position 93,213 of record NZ_JBHJWG010000024.1, on the reverse strand, counting down.
CCGGGCCGGTGGCCGCCGTGCGTGGCCGGGTCGGCGCGGTTCTGGGACCTGAACAGGACCTCGAACCCATGCGAACGGGGCAGGCCCGTCCGCACAGTGGTGGGCAGAGCGATTGATCGATCGGATCGGCCGCTCGGAAGAATCAGGAGTACCGCCTCATGTCCACGAACACCGCGACTGCCTCGACGACTGCGACCAGGATGATCTGTACGGCTGGAGTGCTGGCGGGCGTGATCGCGGCAGCCCTGGCACTGCGCAAGGTCTGTTCCGGCTCCGCCTCGGAGTCGATCGGGCGTTCCGGGTCGAAGTCCGGCACGGTCACGCCGAAGGATTGCCCGTTCGGATGCGGGCCCGGCCAGTAGCTCACCCCGGCCGCCCCCTCTTCCGACTGACAGATGACAACGAACAGCTGACAGATTTCAACATCTGTCAGCTGTTCGTTGTCATCTGTCAGCTGTTATCCGTCGGCTCTCGCCCGCTGCCGGCTGCCGGCTGCCCGCTGCCCGCCGCCCGCTCGCACCGCCACCCCCGTGCCCGCTACTGCTGAGCCCGCTACCGGTTGGCCGCCGCCGAGCGCGGCAGCACCGCCAGTACCTGCGTGCCGTGCTGCTGGGGCAGCGGTCCGACGGTGCAGCGGCCGCCGATCTCCGCGGCCCGGTCGGCCATCGACCGCAGGCCGACCCCGCCGCCCGGCGGTTCGTCGACGGTCTCCGTCTCCCGGTACCCGACCCCGTCGTCCTGCACGGTCAGCGTCAGCGCCTCGTCGTCCACCCGGAGCGCCACCCGCACCGTCCGGGCCCGGGCGTGCCGCAGCACGTTGTTGAGCGCCTCCGCGCTGATGCGGTAGGCCGCGACCTCCACCGCCGCCGCCAGCTCCGGCAGCGGCTCCGGCGAGACCTCGACCGTCACGGTCAGCCCGGCCCCGCTGAAGTTGTCCGCCAGCTGCCGGACCGCCCGGGCCAGTCCGAGTTCGCCCAGCGGCGCCGGCCCGAGCCGGTCGGTGATCCGGCGGACTTCCTGGATCGCCATCCCCAGGCCCTCGGAGACCGTGTGCAGCGGGTCCGCGAGCCCGCCGTCCGCCGTCGAGGCCGCGTTGTCCACCCGCAGTCGCAGGCCGGCCAGGGCCGGTCCGAGCCCGTCGTGGATGTCCCGCCGCAGCCATCGTCGTTCCTCCTCCCGGGCGGCGATGATCTGCTCCCGGCTGGCCAGCAGGTCCTCCTGGAGCTGCAGGGAGGCGACGGCGGGCGAGGCCTGGTCGGCGAGCGAGCGCAGGATGTCGACGTCGGTCGCCGCCAGCCGCTCCTCGCCCGTCCGCAGCCCGACGGTCAACTCGCCGATCGGCAGCCCGTTGTGGACGAGCGCGAAGCCCTGGCTGCGGCCGTTCAGCCGCCCGGCGGTGGCCAGCGTGCGCCGTCCGGCCCGGGTGGTGACGGCCAGGGTGACGCCGGGCAGTTTGAGTTCCTCGGCGACCGTCGCGCACAGCGCCGCCGGCAGCTGCTCCGGGTCGACGACCTGCCGCACCCGCCCCGCGAGCGCGCGCAGCACCTGGTAGGGCTGCGCGCGTTCGCCGTAGTACAGCCGGTCCACCACGGCGACGGCCCGTCGCGCCGCCTTCGGCAGGGTGGCGCCGAGCGCGTACACCAGGGCGATCAGCAGCAGGGCGGCCCCACCGCGCCCCGGTAGCAGCGAGTTGGACAGTGCGGCGGCGGCCACCACGAACAGTCCGGTGACGCCGGTGCCCAGCAACAGGCCGATCAGGACGCTGCGCGCCGCCCGGTCGAGCCGCCAGCCGTGGTCCCGGATCACCAGGAAGCCGATCGCGACGGCCCAGACCGCCCCCGCCGCGGTGAACAGCCAGTAGCTGAGCCAGTAGTGGTCGGCCCGGTTGCGCATGTAGAAGTCCTGCAGCGCGACCCAGAGCACGTACGCCCCGAGCATGCCCGCCACCCGCAGCCGGTGCCGACGGGTCTCGGCCGCGTCGCGCCCCGGGACGGCGGCCGGCCGCAGCAGCCGGGACAGCAGGACCAGCGTGACGAACCCGAGCACGCACTCGCTGATCAGCAGGTCGTGGCCGCCCAGTCCGTCGACCACTCTCACGGCGAGGTGCGCCGGCGGGCTGTCGGCCAGCGGGTTGGTCCGCCCGTAGGTCGTCGGGTCGGCGAGGCCCTGGGCCACCTCGGCGCTCACCCACACGCCGACGGCCCCGATGAACCACCACCATCGCCGCGTCGTCAGCCGTCCGCTCGGCAGCCAGAGCGGCAGCGCGTAGATGAGCGTCGTCCTGACCGCGCTGAGCACCGTGTCGAAGGCCAGCACGGCGCCGGCGATGCCCGGGTCGCGGACCTCGACCCAGAGCGGTGCGGCCGCCACCCGGGGGAGGATGTTGGTGAGCGCGTAGACGAGCATCACCCAGCCGAGCGGGCTGCCCGGGCGGTGCGCGTGGAGCAGCATGCCGGCCCCGGCGGTCGGCAGGGCGTAGACCAGGATGGCGAGTTCGTCGCGGGGGTGGGAGACGCCCGGTTCGCCGAGGTGGACGAGCACGTAGCAGATCCACACCGTCGCCGAGACGAAGCAGAGCGCGGTGACGACCGCGGCGGCGGTCAGTTGCCGCTCGGCCCGGGTGCGGCGCGGGGGAGAGGAGACCGTGATCATGGCACCACCTCGGTTCTCGACAGCGGGTGTTCCGCCGGCCGCGTCGTGGTCCGCCGGCGCCTCGTCCCCAGGGTGTCCGGTCCCAGTCTGCTCGGCCCGGTGTCCCGGTCGCCTGAGGCAGCGGTCACGCATTCCGGGCGGGACGGCGGTGGGCGCCACCCCCGCCGTGCGGACGACCTCCGGGCATGTCACGGAGAGTCACGTGATCGCCGCTGCTAGTGTCGGCCGGGTGGATGAACACCAGCTGGTCGCACCCTCCGGCCCGGCGGGCGGGGCGGCACCCGTTCGGGTACTGATCGTCGACGATCACCCCCTCTTCCGCGAGGGGCTCAAGGCGGCGCTGGAGAGTGCCGAGGGCGTCACCGTGGTGGCCGAGGCCGAGCGGGTCGCCGATGTCCCGGACGCGGTCGCCCGACACAGCCCGAACGTGGTGATCATGGACCTCTCCCTGCCCGACGGCTCCGGGCTGGAGGCCGTCCGCCGGCTCTCCGGCCAGGAGCAGTCCCCGCCGGTGCTGATGCTGACCATGTCGGACGACGACGGCAACCTGCTCGCCGCGCTCCAGGCGGGCGCCCGCGGCTACCTGGTCAAGGGCGCGGGGCGCGAGGAGGTGCTGCACGCCGTCCGGACGGTCGCCGCGGGCGGCGCGGTGTTCGGCGGCGAGGTCGCCGGGCGGATCACGGCGCTGCTGGCCGGGGCGAAGATGCGCGAGGCCGGGCAGCTCTTCCCCGACCTCACCGCCCGCGAGGCCGAGGTGCTGGACCTGGTCGCGCGCGGCCACGACAACCGGCGGATCGCCCGGGAGCTCGTGGTCGCGGAGAAGACCGTCCGCAACCACGTCACCCACATCTTCGAGAAACTGCACGTCGCGACCCGCGCGGAGGCCGTCGCCCGGGCCCGCGACATGGGCCTCGGCGACGGCTGAACCCGCCCCCGACGGGGGAGCGCCGCAGCCGTCCGGGGGCGCCGGTCCGCCGACCGGCACCCCCGGAGTCGTCCTGGTCCCACCGGACCTACGACTGCGTCACCACTGCGTCACGGCTGCATCTCGTACGCGCCCGAGAGCGCCTCGACCCGCGCCCACACCTTCGCGGCGCGCTCGGCGTCCGCCACCGGGCGGCGCACGTTGGCCAGCGCCCAGGCGGCCTGCTCCTCGGTGGCGGAGGCCTTGCCGTGCAGCTCGGTCGCGTGCGCGGAGAAGTCGCGGACCAGCGCGTCGAAGACCTGGTCCAGGACATCGGCGTCGAGGCCGGTCAGCTCGGCCTGCTCCAGCACCAGCTGGCCGTAGACGATCAGCGCGAACAGCTGGCCGATCTCCAGCAGGAAGTCCAGGTCGGCCTGCTGCTCCTTGCTCGGCGCGTGCTTGATCAGCAGCTCGCAGAAGCCGTCGGCCTGCTCGCGGAAGCGGGCGACGTTCGGCAGCTGGGCGTGCCGGTCGTAGGCGGCGCGCCAGTCGTGGAAGCGGATCGCGCCGAGGCCGCGGGCCGGGCCCTGGTGGAACAGGAAGGCGTCGTCGGCGGCGTCCAGCCGGGTCGGCACCGGCGGGTACTCGGCGGGCGCGAACAGGTAGTTGCCCATGAACTTGAGGATCAGCGCCAGGTTGACGTGGACCGTGCCCTCCAGCTTCGGCAGGCCGCGGATGTCCTTGGCGGCCTTGTCGAAGTAGGTGTCCGCCTCGAAGCCCTTGGCCGCGATGACGTCCCACATCAGGTCGATGACCTTCTCGCCCTCGGTGGTGACCTTCATCTTGGTCATCGGGTTGAAGAGCAGGTAGCGGCGGTCCTCGGCGGAGGCCGTGCGGAAGTAGTCGACGGCCCGCGCGCTGAACAGCTTCATCGCCACCAGGCGGGCGTACGCGTCGGTCAACTCCCGCCGCACGTGCGGGAAGTCGGTGACCTTGTGGCCGTACAGCACCCGGTTGTGGGCGTGCGTGACGGCCTCGTACATCGCGTGCTCGCAGATGCCGACCGAGGCGGTGCAGAGGTTGAACTTGCCGACGTTGACGGTGTTCAGCGCGGCGTCGAAGGCGGCCTGCCCGGTGTGCAGCACGTCCTCGGCCCGGACCGGGTAGTCCTCCAGGCGGAACTCGCTGACGTACATCTGCGCGTTCACGACGTTCTTGACCAGGTGGTACGCGTCGTGGCGGCTGTCGGCGGCGAAGAAGACGTAGCCCTCGGGGCCCTCGACGTCCGAGCGGCGGCCGAACACCGAGACCAGGCCGGCCACGTTGCCGTTGCCGATGTAGTACTTGGGGCCGGTCGCGGTGAAGCCGCCCTCGCCGTCCGGGGTGAGGATCATGTCGGTGGAGTAGATGTCGGCGCCGTGGGAGCGCTCGGACAGGCCGAAGGCCATCACGTGGCCCTCGGCGAGGAGCTTGGCGGCGCGGGCCCGGACGGCCTCGTTCTCGCTCTGCCAGACCGGGCCGAGGCCCAGGATGGTGACCTGCCAGGTGTACCAGTAGCCGAGGCCGTAGAAGCCGAGGATCTCGTTCAGCTCGGCGATCCGCGCGGTGTCCCAGCGCTTGTCGGCGTCGGCCGCGGACGGGGTCAGGAACTCCGCGAACAGGCCCTCCCGGGCGGCGAATTCCAGGAAGTCGCCGTACCAGGCGCGGTCGATGTAGGTGTCGATGAGCGCCTTCTTGCCGCGGGACTCGAACCAGTCGACGGTCGCGCGCAGCAGCCGGCGGGTCGGCTCGTCGAACTGCGCGGGGTCGTAGGTGCGCGGGTTGAAGAGCATCGGGGGCTCCCAGGGGGTCGAGGGTGTGAGGACTCGGCGGGGCGGGGTGCGGCGGGCGGGTGGACGGACGGCGGCGAACAGAGTTCAGAAGACAGATGTCAGCGAACAGATTTCAGATTTCAAACTCTGTCATCTGTTATCCGTCATCTGTGATCTGTTCCCCGTCCGTCCTCCGCGAGCCGGCGCAGGGTGGCGAGCACGTCGTCCAGCCAGGCGAGGGTCATCCGCTCGAACTCGATGCCGCCGCGCAGCACGACGTGCTGGAGCTCCTGCCGGGTGTCCAGCGCGGTGAGGTCGGGGAAGTCCCGCTGCTCGCCGTGCAGGTAGCGGGCGAGGAGGGCGGCGTGGCTGTCGCGGTGCCGCTCGACCTCGGAGATCAGCGCGGCCGGGTCGTCGAAGGCGGCGGCCCGGATCTTGACTGCGAGCTCGTGCCGTACGGTCTCCGGTTCGACCGGTTCGCGCAGCCAGTCGGCCAGCGCGGCCCGTCCGGGCCCGGCCGCCGAGTAGACCTTCTTGTCCGGGCGGCCGTCCTGCGCGACCTCCTCGGCGGCGACCCAGCCGTCCGCCTCCATCCGCCGCAGCACCCGGTAGATCTGCTGGTGGGTGGCGGTCCAGAAGCGTCCGATGGAGCGGTCGAAGCGCTGGGCCAGTTCGTACCCGGAGCCGGGCTGCTCCAGCAGCGAGACGAGGATCGCGTGCTCCAGTGCCATGCCCAGCATCCTGCTATGCAACGAGTTGCATAGGCAATGGGCCCTCGGAGTGTTGAGACGCAGGTCACCGGCGTGATCGGATGGTTATCGGTCATTCCGGACTATCAGGTGCAAAACCTTGGAGAAGCGCCAGAATAGGTACGGGGCTTGCCCCTTCCCATGGTCCGAAACCACAGGAGGTGGTATCGGTGGCAACCCATGTGCCGACAGGCATGGAGCACCACCCGGACATCGTCGAACTCCGGGAACACTACGAGCGGGTCACCTCGACCCCCCGCGCCCAGGGCGTCGAAGCCCTGGCCGTTCTGGCCGGCCTGTTCCTCGCGGCATCGCCGTGGATCGTCGGCTTCACCGCGTTCAGCACCCTGACCGTGACCTGCCTGATCGTCGGGCTGGCCTACACGGCACTGATGGCCGGCTACGGCTCGGCCTACGAGCGCACCCACGCGAGGGCCTGGGCCGCCGCCGCGCTCGGTATCTGGACGATCATCTCTCCCTGGGCCGTCTCCGGGTCCGTCGCGCACGGCAAGAACATCGTCACCTGCGTCATCGTCGGTGCCGTGATGTTCCTGCTCGGACTCGCGGCGCTCTCGATGGCCACGATCACGTCGAACGGAGCAGCGATGCGGCTCGGCCGGGCCGGCCGCGCCAAGGGCTGACCTTCCCCGCAGCCCGCGTCCGGGGCACGGAGGGCACTCCTGCCCGCCGCGCCCCGGCGCACCGGCCGACGAGGCCGGGCCGGGCCGGCTACGGGTGCGTCATCCGCAGCACGTCCAGCGCCCGGTCCAGCTCCTCCTCGGTGAGCGCGCCCCGCTCGACGTACCCGCGCTCCAGCACCACCTGGCGGATGGTCTTCCGCTCGGCCAGCGCCTGCTTGGCGACCTTCGCCGCCTCCTCGTACCCGATGTAGCGGTTCAGCGGCGTCACCACCGAGGGCGAGGACTCCGCGTACTCGCGGGCCCGTTCGACGTTCGCGGTGATGCCGTCCACCGTCCGGTCCGCCAGCAGCCGGGCGCTGTTGGCCAGCAGCCGCACCGACTCCAGCACGTTGCGGGCGATCACCGGGAGCATCACGTTCAGCTCGAAGTTGCCGCTCGCGCCGGCCAGCGTCACCGTCGCGTCGTTGCCCACCACCTGGGCGGCGACCATCAGCACCACCTCGGGCAGCACCGGGTTCACCTTGCCCGGCATGATGGACGAACCGGGCTGCAGGTCCGGCAGGTTGATCTCGCCCAGGCCGGTGCGCGGACCGGAGCCCATCCACCGCAGGTCGTTCGCGATCTTCGTGAACCCCACCGCCACCGTGCGCAGTTGGCCGCTCAGCTCGACCAGCGCGTCCCGCGCGCCCTGCGCCTCGAAGTGGTCGCGGGCCTCGGTCAGCGGCAGCCCGGTGGCCCGGGCGACCTCCTCGATGACGGCCGCCGGGAACCCGGGCGGAGTGTTGATGCCGGTGCCCACCGCCGTTCCGCCGAGCGGCAGTTCGGCGACCCGGGGGAGGGTCGCCAGCAGCCGCTCCCGCCCGTGCCGCACCTGGGCCGCGTAGCCGCCGAACTCCTGGCCGAGGGTGACGGGCGTGGCGTCCATCAGGTGCGTGCGGCCGGACTTGACCACCTGCGCGAACTCGACCGACTTGCGCTCCAGCGCCTCCGCCAGGTGCTCCAGCGCCGGGATCAGGTCGTGGGTGACGGCGGCGGTGGCGGCGATGTGGATCGAGGACGGGAACACGTCGTTGGACGACTGGCTGGCGTTCACCTGGTCGTTCGGGTGGACCGGCCGCCCCAGCCGCTCGCCGGCCAGGGTGGCGATCACCTCGTTGGCGTTCATGTTGGACGAGGTGCCCGAACCGGTCTGGAACACGTCCACCGGGAACTCGTCGTCCCAGCGGCCCTCCGCGACCTCCTCGGCGGCCGCCGCGATCGCCCCGGCCGTCTCCTCGTCCAGGACCCCGAGGCGGGCGTTCACCCGCGCCGCGGCCGCTTTGACCCGGGCCAGCGCGGCGATGTGCGCGCGCTCCAGCCGTTGGCCGGACACCGGGAAGTTCTCCACCGCCCGCTGCGTCTGCGCCTGCCACTTCGCGGCCGCCGGCACCCGCACCTCGCCCATCGAGTCGTGCTCGACCCGGTACTCCTGCGGCCTCTCCCGCTCGTCACCCATCGCGCGCTGCACCTCCTGTACGGGCCGGTCCGGCCCGGTCACGGGACTTCCGATCACCACAGCCGCTCGCGGGCCCCGGGTATTTCCACCCGCAGCAGCCCACCCGGCTCGGCGCCGAGCTGCCCGACGACCGTGCCGTCCGGGGCCCACACGCCGGAGCAGCCCGAGGTCTCCGCGAACTCGCCGCTGGCCCCGGCACTGGTGGACAGTACGCCCCAGACCCCGTGCGCGCCGGTCCGCTCCCGCAGGTGCCCGGCGAGCCGCTCGGCCTGCGCGGGTCCGGGACCGTACAGGGTGGAGGCGACGTAGGCGTCGATACCGAGGGCGGCGGTCTCCTCGGCATGGGCCGGGTCGGCGGCGTCGGCGCACACCGCCAGGCCGAGCCGCAGACCGTCCAGCTCCAGCACGACGGGCCGCTCGCCGGGGCTGAACCGGTCGAGCTCCGGCCCGTGCAGCCGCATCTTGCGGTAGACGACCCGGGCGCCCCCGCCGGTGACCGCCAGGGTGGCGATGGACTCGCGCCCGTCGGCCTCTACGACCGGCGCGCCGACCAGCGCCAGGGCGCCGGTGGCGCCGCAGGCCTCGACCAGCGGGGCGAGCCGGGCGTCCGCCGGGTCGACGGCGGGGGCGGTCAGGTCGTAGCCGGTCAGGGACAGCTCGGGGAACACCACCAGTCGGGTCCCCGCCTCCCGGACGGCCGCGGCGTGCCGTCCGGCGTTGACGGCCAGGGTGTCCGGACGGCCGGGGGCGGCGCAGACGGGCTGGGCGACGGTGACCGTGACGGGGGAGGGGGTCGCGGGCGCGGTGCCGATGTCGGCGAGCGGCGCGGACGGAGGCGCGGACGAGGGCACGGCGGAGCCTCCGGCGGGCGGGGGAGTCGGTGGTCAAGATCAACCTATGCGTCCCTCGGACGGCCGGGCAACAGTTCGGCGACCGCCGAAACCACGCCGCCCCCGCCCCGCCCCGCCGCCGCACCGGGTGGACGGCCCTCGGCCGTTCGCGCCATGATCACTCGAACGAGTGAGATCCCGGCCGGAACGCTTCAAACGGTCGTACGGCACTTCGTACGCTCCTGACCGGGTCGGGCGGATTCCGACCGCCCCGGAGCGCCGCGATCCGGCCCGGGGAAACCGACGCAGGGGGCGGACCGGATGACCACAGAACACGACGGCAACGACACCCACCGCGGCCTGACCAGACGGCAGCTGCTCGGCGCCTCCGCGGCGCTCGGCGCCGCCGCCTGGCTGCTGCGCGGCACCATCGGCCCCGACAGCGCCGAGGCGGCCACGCCCGTACCGCCCGGCCTTCCCGCCGGCACCGAGCTGTACCAGCGGGTGTTCCAGAACTGGTCCGGCGAGATCCGCACCGACCAGCTGTGGACCTGCGCACCGCGCACCCCCGAGGAGGTCCCGGCCCTCGCCGACTGGGCGCACGCCAACGGCTGGCGGCTGCGCGCCACCGGCTACCGGCACACCTGGGCCCCGCTCACCGTCGCCAACGGCACCCCGGCCGACGCCCGCGTCCTGCTCGTGGACACCAACCGGTACCTCACGGCCATCACCGCCGACTCACCCACCACCGTGCGGGCGCAGACCGGCGCGAGCATGGACGCGCTGCTCACCCACCTGTCCGACCGGGGCCTCGGCCTGACGGCCTGCCCGGCGCCGGGCGACCTCACCGTCGGCGGAGTGCTCGCCATCGGCGGCCACGGCACCGCCACCGGCGCCGGCGGCGAACTGCGGCCGGACGGGCACGGCTACGGCTCGGTCAGCAACCAGGTGGTCAAGCTCACCGCCGTCGTCCTCGACCCGGCGACCGGCCGCTACGCGCTGCGCACCTTCGACCGCGCCGAGGCCGACAGCGCCGCGTTCCTGGTGCACCTCGGCCGCGCCTTCCTCACCGAGGTCGTGCTGCGCGTCGGAGCCGACCGCCCGCTGCGCTGCGTCAGCCGGCTGGACATCCCGGCGAGCGACCTGTTCGCCCGCCCCGGCACCCCCACCGGCGGCGGAGGGCTGCTCGGCGGACTGCTGGGCGGCGGCGGGGGCCCGCGCACCCTCGCCGACTTCGTCGAGCGCGACGGCCGGGTCGAGGCGATCTGGTTCGCCTACACCGACTACCCGTGGCTCAAGACCTGGACCGTCGCCCCGAGCAAGCCGCTCGCCTCCCGGGCCGTCGACCAGCCCTACAACTACCCCTTCTCGGACAGCATTCCGGAACCGGTCGCCCGACTGGCCGGCCAAATCATCTCCGGCGCCTGGGGATCGGCCCCGCTGTTCGGCCAACTCCAGTACCTCGTCGCCAAGGTGGCGCTCACCGGCGACCTCACCGACGTCCTGCTCTCCGGCGGACTGCTGCGTGACCTGCTCACCGGCGACCTGATCACCCACCTGCTCGCCGGCGGCCTGCGCTCCGACCTCTGGGGCCCCTCGCGCGCCCTGCTGCAGTACGTCCGGCCCACCACGCTGCGGGTCACCGCCAACGGCTACGCGATCCTGACCAAGCGCGCCGACCTGCAGTGGGTTGTCAGCGAATTCGCCGCCTACTACCGGCAGTTGCTCGGCGAGTACCAGGCCAGGGGCGAGTTCCCGGTGAACGGCGCGGTGGAGATCCGGGTCACCGGCCTGGACGACCCGTCCTACTCCGGCGTCCCCGGCGCCCGGCCGCCGCTGCTGTCCGCGCTGCGCCCCCGGGCGGACCGCCCGGAGTGGGACACCGCGGTCTGGCTCGACGTCCTCGCCTTCCCCGGTACGCCCGGACTGGAGCGCTTCGCCCGGGACTTGGAGCAGTGGCTGCTGCGCACCTTCGACGGCACCCGGGCCGGGGCGAGGGTCGAGTGGTCCAAGGGGTGGGCGTACACGGCGGACGCCGCCTGGTCCGACCAGGACGTGATCGGCCGGGCCGTTCCCGACAGCCTGCGCGCCGGGGGCGGGCCCGGCTGGGACGAGGCGGTCGCCACGCTCGACCGGTACGACCCGCACCGGGTGTTCGGGAACCCGTTCCTGGACGGGCTGTTGAAGTAACGGCGAACGGCGAACGGCTGACAGAGAACAGGTAACAGATGACAGCTGACAGATTTCGAAATCTGTCAGCTGTCATCTGTTGGCCGTCACCCGTCAGATGTGCTCCATCACGATCACCGCGAGGGTGTCCGGGGCCAGTGCGCGGAAGACGTGGGGGGCGTCCCCGGGATAGCTGATGTAGTCGCCAGGGCCGAGTTCGACCGGCGTCTCGGTCGGGCCGACCAGGGCCCGGCCCGAGCCGATCAGCACGTGCTCGACGGTGCCGGGCATATGGGGCTCGGAAGCCCTGGTGTCGCCCGGCTGGGCCTCGATCCGGTAGATGTCGCGCCGGGCGTTCGGCGGGCAGGAGGAGAGCACCGTGGCCGCGTAGTTGGCCTGCTCGGAGTGGGTCACCGGGCCCTCGCCGGCCCGGAGCACCTTGACGGTGGGGCGCGGCGGGTCGACCAGCCTGCTGAACGGCACGTTCAGCGCGACCCCAAGCGCCCAGAGCGTCTCCACGCTGGGGTTGCCCGCGCCCGACTCCAGCTGCGAGAGCGTCGACTTGGCGATGCCGGCGCGGCGGGCCAGCTCGGCCATCGACAGTCCGCTGCGTTCGCGTTCGCGCCGGATGGACGCGGCGATCTGGCCGATCAGCTCCGCACCGGAGCCGTTGGCGCCCTCGGGCCGGGTGGTCCGGTCACTCATGCTCGCCACTCACGCTTTCTCCAGGCTCCTTCGGTCGGCTTCCCGCTGGTGGTGCCGTTCATGCTGCCACGCCGGTCCCCGGGCGGGTCGGGGTCATGGGGCCATGGGGCATGGGGCTGCGGGACGCAAGGGCGTTCGTCATATCGGTCCTCCCGTTCGCCTTGACGAACACGGGCTCCCCGGTTCATTCTGATGAACATGCGTTCGCTGCTCCGAACACTCGAACATGCGACCCTCCGCGACATCGCCCTGGTCTGCCTCGCCGACGCACTCGTCGGCGCCTCCTTCGGCGCGATCAGCGTCTCCGGCGGCCTGCCGCTCTGGGTGCCGACCGCCCTCTCCGTCCTGGTCTTCGCGGGCGGCTCGCAGTTCGCGGCCGTCGGCGTGGTGCTGTCCGGTGGTGGCGTGCTCGCGGCCGTCGCCACCGGGCTGGTGCTCAACGCCCGGCTGCTCCCGTTCGGGTTCGCGGTCGCCGACGTACTCCAAGGCCCCTGGTGGCAAAGGCTGTTCGGGGCGCAGATGCTCACCGACGAGAGTGCGGCCTTCGCGCTGCAGCAGCACGAACCGCGCCGCCGCCGGGCGGCGTTCTGGGTCTGCGGGGTCTCGCTGTTCGTGGTGTGGAACGTGGCGGTGCTGCTCGGCGGCCTCGCCGGCGGACTGATCGGGGACACCGACGCGCTCGGGCTGGACGCGGCCTTCCCGGCCGTGCTGCTCGCACTGGTGCTGCCCTCGCTCACCGACCGCGCGACTCGTACGGCCGCGGTGGTGGGCGCGGTGGTGGCCGTCGCGGCCACACCCTTCGTGCCGGGCGGGCTGCCGGTGCTGCTGGCCCTGGTCGGGCTGCTGTTCGCCGGGCGGCCCGGGGCGGGGTCGGAACCAGGGGAGCCGGGGGAGCGAGGGGAACCGGGAGAGCAGGCCGCCGCCCCGGCGGCCGTGAAGGAGGAGGTCCGATGATGCCGCTGTACGCGATCCTGCTGCTGGCCGCCGGGACGTACGCCTACCGGGTGGCCGGCCCACTGCTCGGGCACCGGCTCGCGCTCTCCGCGCGGGTCCGGCACCTGCTGGCGGTCGCGGCGGCGGTACTGCTGGTCGCACTGGTCGCGACCGGCGCGCTGACCCAGGGGCACGGCTTCGCCGGGTGGGCCCGTCCGGCGGGGGTGCTGGTCGCGGGCGTGCTCGCGTGGCGCCGGGCACCCTTCCCGGTGGTGGTCGTGGCCGGGGCGGCGACCGCGGCGCTGCTGAGGTTGTGCGGAGTGTGGTGACGGCGGACGGCGGACAGTGTTCAGCGAACAGATGACAGATTTCGAAATCTGTCATCTGTTCGCTGAACACTGTCATCTGTCATCTGTCATCTGTCAGTCGTCAGTCGTCAACCGCTCCGCCTGCACCTCGGGCCGCTTGCTGTCCCACAGCAGCTCCCACACCTTGAACACGCAGTGGTAGTCCCGCATGCTCCCCCGCGAGATCAGCAGGTAGGTGTTCCCGTCCCGCAGCAGCGTCTGCTGCCGACTGCTCATCGGATGCTCCGGGGTGTAGGTCGGGACGATCCGCCGCAGCTCCGCGACGGCCTCCTCCCGGGTGCCCTCGACCTCGCCGAGCACCTTGTTGCCCCAGGTCCGGTCCTTGCCGATCCCGACCGTCTCCTCGACGACCAGCGCCCAACGCGCCATGCCCCGCCTCCCCTTCCGTGTTCCGTACCGGCCGTTCGCGTTCGGCCCGGCCGTTCCCGTCAGCGCACCAGCGACTTGGAGAAGATGGTCGTCGGGTGCAGCAAGCCGGTCGTGTCGGCCGCGTAGTCGGGCACCGAGCCGACCCGGGTCCAGCCCGCCGCCTCGTACATCCGCTCGGCCGGGCTGCCCGTCTCGGTGTCCAGCACCAGCAGCCGGATCCCCGACCGAGCCGCCCGCTCCTCCAGCGCCGCCAGCAGCCGCCCGGCCAGCCGCTGCCCGCGGTCCGCCGGGTGCACCATCAGCTTGGCCACCTCGCCCCGGTGCCGCCCGTTCGCCGTCGTGGCCGGCCGCAGCTGCACCGTCCCGGCGAGCCGCCCGTCGGCCGCCGCCCGGGCGGTCCACAGCACCAGCCGTCCGGCCGCGAGCTCGGGGACCAGTGCCCGCCACCACGCCGCGGACTCGTCCGGCTCCAGCGGGGCGAGGAAGCCGACCGAGGCACCGTCGTGGACGGTCGCCGTCAGCAGCCCGGCGAACTCGGCCACCGAGCCGTCAAGTTCCTCGGCCGTCACCTCGTCGACCACGTACGCCGTGCCGGACATGTCGCCTTCCTCACTCGCTCCCGTCGGTCCCTGACCGGGCGGGTTGCGGAATACTCGCCGATGTCCCGCCGAGACTACAAGGAGCTTCCATGCCGAAGCCGACCCGGATCGACCCGGCCGACCTGCTCGCGGTCGGCGACCTCCTCACCGACGAGGAGCGGCTGGTCCGTGACACCGTCCGCCGGTTCACCGAGGAGCGGATCCGCCCGCACATCGGCGACTGGTTCGAGCGCGGTGTCTTCCCGGCCCGCGAACTCGCCCCTGAACTCGGCGCGCTGGGCGTGCTCGGCATGCACCTCGACGGCTACGGCTGCGCGGGCGCCGACGCCGTGGCGTACGGGGTCGCGTGCATGGAGCTGGAGGCGGCCGACTCGGGGCTGCGCAGCTTCGTCTCGGTCCAGGGCTCGCTGGCGATGCGCTCGATCCACGCCTTCGGCTCGGAGGAGCAGAAGCAGCGCTGGCTGCCCGGGATGGCGGCCGGTGAGCTGATCGGCTGCTTCGGCCTCACCGAGCCCGACTTCGGCTCGGACCCGGCGAACATGCGCACCCGGGCCGTCCGCAAGGGGGGCAAGGGCGGCGAGGGCGGCGACTGGGTGCTGTCCGGCAGCAAGATGTGGATCACCAACGGCAGCATCTCCGACGTCGCCGTGGTCTGGGCGCAGACCGAGGAGGGCGTGCGCGGCTTCCTGGTCGAGCGCGGCACCCGTGGCCTGACCGCGACCGACGTGCACGGCAAGCTCTCGCTGCGCGCCTCCGTCACCAGCGAGCTGGCCTTCGACGAGGTGGTGCTGCCCGCCGACGCCGTGCTGCCCGGCGTCACCGGCCTGCGCGGCCCGCTCTCCTCCCTCAACGAGGCCCGCTACGGCATCCTCTGGGGCACCGTAGGCGCCGCCCGCGACTGCTACACCGCCGCCCTGGACTACGCGAAGAGCCGGATCCAGTTCGACCGCCCGATCGCCGGCTTCCAGCTGACCCAGCAGAAGCTGGTCGAGATGATGCTGGAGGTCGAGAAGGCGTACCTGGTGGCCCTGCGGATCGGCCGGCTCAAGGAGGAGGGCGCGGCCCGCCCGCCGCACGTCAGCTTCGGCAAGCTCAACAACGTGCGCACCGCGCTGGAGATCGCCCGCAGCGCCCGGACCGTCCTCGGCGCCAACGGCATCACCACCGAGTACCCGGTGCTGCGGCACGCCAACAACCTGGAGTCGGTGCTCACCTACGAGGGCACCAGCGAGATCCACACCCTGGTCCTCGGCGAGGCCATCACCGGCGAGTCCGCCTACCGCTGACCGACCGCCGCCCCCCGCCCCGAACGGCGAATAACCGGTGGCCGGGTCCTTCGCGGCCCGGCTACCGTCCCGCCATGACCAGTCAGCCCGCCCGGCAGCAGCCCCCGACCACCACCCTCTGGCGCCCCACCGGCCCGGAGGAGCTGGCCCTGGTCGAGGCCGCCGACCGGCGCGCCTGGCCGCCCCGGCTGCCCGAGCAGCCGATCTTCTACCCCGTGCTGAACGAGGACTACGCGATCCGGATCGCCCGCGACTGGAACGTGCCCGCCTCCGGCGTCGGCTACGTCACCCGCTTCGAGGTGGAGACGGACTTCCTCGCCCGCTACCCGGTGCAGCGGGCCGGCGGCCGGACGATCCTCGAACTCTGGGTGCCCGCCGAGGAGTTGGAGGAGTTCAACCGGCACATCGTCGGCCGGATCGAGGTCGTCCACGAGTTCCGGCCGGAGGGCTGACGGCCGTGCGCGCGCCCGTCCTGCTCACCTCGGCCCAGCCGACCGGCACCACCGGCCTGCTCACCGGGGCCGCCGCCCGCCGGGGCCTGGCCACCGCCGTACTGGCCGGGCCGGACACGGTCGGGCGGCTCGCCGGACGGCCCGTCCACTGGTACGGCGGGCCGCTCGCGGCCGCCCGGATCGCGGCGCCGCTCGGGCTCGCCCTGCTCGAACCCGAGGACGACTGGCTCGCCCGCCTCCCCGAGGAGTTCACCCGCCGCCGGATCGAACTCACCACCCTCGCCGAGGCCTGGACGCTGCGCCACCCCGCCTTCGTCAAGCCGCCCGCCGACAAGTCCTTCCCGCCCGCCGTCCACCCGGACGGCTCCCGGCTGCCCCGCACCGGCGAGCGGATCGGCCCGGACACCCCCGTCCTGGTCAGCGAGCCGGTGACCTTCGCCGCCGAGTACCGGTTGTTCCTGCTCGACGGGCAGGTGCGCACCGGCAGCCGCTACGCCCGCTTCGGCCGGCTCGACCCGGCTCCGCTCACCGCCGAGGCCACCGCCTTCGCCCGCCGCCTGCTCGACGCCGTCGGGGACACCGGGCCGCTGGCCCTGCCCAGCGCCGTCGCGCTGGACGTCGGCCCGATCGCCGACCCGTACGACCCGGTCGAGCACTGGGCCGTGGTCGAGGCCAACCTGCCCTGGTTCGCGAACTGCTACGCCGCCGACCCGGACGGTGTCCTGGACGTCGTCCTGCGCGCGGCGGGGCCGGCCGCCGACCTCGCGGAGTCCGACCGCCGCTTCGTCCGGGCGGCGGGCTGACCTCGCGACACCTCGCGACACCTCGCTAGGCTCCCGACGCTCCCGACACCTCGCGGACACCCGCCGTTCGGCACCCCGTCGCCGACCGGTACGGCCGGCCGTGAAGCATGGCGCGGTCGGCGGCGCCCTCGGCGGGCGCGGCCGGGTGTGCACGACCGAGAGGAAGCCCCACCATGTCCGCAGTCCAGTGGCCCCGCCCCCGCGTCCTCGTGGTCGGGATCGACGGAGTCCGCCACGACTACCTCGCCCAGGTGCCGATGCCGCGCCTCCAGGAGGTCGCCGAGGCCGGGTTCCTGGTGCCGGTCACCGTCGCGGACTCCACCCCGACCATGTCCGGACCGTGCTGGGCCACCATCGTGACCGGCGTCGAGCCCGCCAAGCACGGCGTCTGGGGCAACCACCTCGGCGGCAACCGGCTGGACGTCTTCCCCGACTTCGCCACCCGCCTCAACCGCGGCGACCGCCGCCGCACCTTCGTCGCGGCCGGCTGGGACCCGCTGATGATCAACGAGTCCGGCGGCCCGCTGTTCCGCGCCCCCGGCCGGCTCTCCTACGTGGCCCCCGCCGAGGACACCCCCGAGGCCTGGGAGGCCGTCGACGAGGAGGTCACCCGGGAGGCCGTCCACGTCCTGGGCACCGCCGACCCCGAGGCCTCCTTCGTCTACCTGGGCGCCGTGGACGAGACCGCCCACTTCCTCGGCTGCGGCGAGGAGTACCGAGCCTCGATGCGCACCGCCGACGAGCGCCTCGGCCGCCTGCTCGACGCCGTCCGCGGCCGGGAGGGCTATCCGCAGGAGCAGTGGACCGTCATCGTGGTCACCGACCACGGGCACGTCGACGCCGGCGGCCACGGCGGCCGCACCGTCGAGGAGCGGACCGCCTGGGTCGCCTGCGCCGGGCACGACATCCCGGCCGGCCCGCCCGCCGGCGAGATCCGCCACCCCGACGTCGCCGCCCAGGTGTACGCCTCGCTGCTGCGCCCGATCGACCCGCACTGGACCCTCGACGGCCGCCCCTTCCCCGTCGCCCGGCCGGTCCCCGCGACCGCCTGACCCGGCGCCCCGTTCCCAGTCCCGCCCCCAGTCCCAGCCCCGGTCCAGCCCTGGCTCCGGCCCGCCGTGCGCCCGGTCCGCCGCGGGCCGGTGCCCCGGGTGCAGCACACCGGGCTGCGGCGGCGCCCCGCCTGGGTCAGGCTCGATCGGGGCCCGGGACGTACCCGGGCCCGGCGTGGCAGCCTGAGCGCCGGAGCGGCATCTACCTCCGGGGTCGGCCCCACGGACATACGCCTGAAGGTGGAGACGGTACCCCGTGGGTTGGATGCAAGCTCGCGACCTGGTGGTGACGATCCGGAAGGTCGGCCCGCGCCACCATGGATACACCCGGACGGCGGACCGTTCAGCTCGGACGGGTCACGGACGGGCCGGCGACGGTCCCGGCCGCACCGGACGTCGTACAGGCACCGGACGTCGTACAGGCACCGCACGCAGCACAGGCAACGGACGCAGCACAGGCATCGGACGTACCGGACCCACCGGACGCACCGGCACCGCACACGGAGAGGGCAGCCAGGCATGAAGGGCATCGTGAGCAAGGTCGCGCTGGGAGTCGCGGGCACCGGCATGGCCGTCGCCGTGGCAGCGGTGGCAATCGGCCCGCGGGTGTCCGAGTGGTACGACGGGCGCCACCAGGAGCAGGCCGCGTTCGACAGCGGCTCGCAGGCCAAGGCCGAGCGTCGCTCGATGCCGACCTGGCTGCCCGACAACGCCTCCTCGGTCAAGTACCTGAGGTCCACCACCGGCGACGACCGGCTGCTGCGCGCCACCCTCCCCGAGGGCCGGCTGCCCTCCGGCTGCAACACCGGGGTACCGGGCAAGGGGCCGCACCCGGTGCCGGTCTCGCTCAAGGCGGGCTGGTTCCCGGAGGGCATCGCGGCCAAGGCCATCGGCACCTGCGGGCACTACAATGTGACGCTCACCGGCAACCAGCTCTACGCGTGGCAGGACGGCGCGACACTGCAGGCGGCCCTTCGCGCCGAGCACGTCGCCAAGCACTGAGGGTGCTGACCGGGCACTGGTCCCGGATCAGCCGTCCTGACCAGGGAACGAACGGCCCGCCGGGCACCGGAAGGTGCGGGCGGGCCTTCGTCGTGCGCGTGCTGTGGATCGGCCGGTGGGCGGATCCGTCCCGGTGCACCCCTGCCGTCAACGCGTCCGAGGGGCTGCGATAGGACGGATCGCGAACGAACCCCACGTCACCGCGTCCGTTAGGAGAGCCATGCCCGGCCCGACCGTCGGTCCCACCGACGACACGTCGACCGATCCAGCCCAAGCCCCGGCCCCGGCGCCCGGCAGGTCGGCAGCCGCCGGCCGGGCCACCGTCGTCGTCCTCGGCGGCCTCACCGCGCTCGGCCCGCTCACCACCGACCTCTACCTGCCCGGCCTGCCCGCGATCGCCGACGACCTGGTCGCCGAACCGGCGGCCGTCCAGCTCACCCTCACCTTCTCGATGTTCGGGGTGGCGGCCGGGCAACTGCTCTTCGGGCCGCTCAGCGACCGCTTCGGGCGCCGGCCGCCACTGCTCGCCGGGCTGGTCGTCTACACCCTGTCCAGCGTGGTGTGCGTGGTCGCGCCGAACCTGGCGGTGCTGATCGCGGCCCGCTTCGTCCAGGGCGCGGCCGGGTCGGCCGGACTGGTCATCGGACGGGCCGTCGCCCGGGACCGCTTCCAAGGCGTGGCGATGCTGCGCTTCCTCGCCTCGATCGCGCTGATCTCCGGGCTGGCACCGATCCTCGCCCCGATCATCGGGGCGCAGCTGATGCGCTTCACCTCCTGGCGCGGCACCTTCGGGGCGCTGACGGCGCTCGGACTGCTGCTCACCCTGGCCGCGTTCGGCGCGCTGCGCGAGAGCCTGCCGCCGCAGGCCCGGGACGGCGGTGGGGTCGCTGCGACGCTGCGCACGATGGCGCGGCTGCTGCGCCACCTGCCATTCCTGGGGCTGGCGTTGACCAGCTCGCTGGCGTTCGGCGCGCTGTTCGGGTACATCAGCGGGTCTTCGACGGTCCTCCAGCACGTCTACCAGGTGTCGCCGCAGACCTACAGCCTGCTGTTCGGGCTGAACTCGCTCTCCATCGTGGTGATGACCCAGCTGAACGGGCGGGTGCTGGCGCCGCGCTTCGCCGCGCGGTCGCTGATGCTGGCCGGGCTCGGGACGGCGGTCGCGGCCGGGGTGGCGCTGGTGCTGCTGACCGCGGTGTGGGACTTCGGGTTGGCCGGGTTCTGCCCGCCGCTGTTCGTGCTGATGGGCAGCCTCGGGGTGGTACTGCCGAACACGGCGGCGCAGGCGCTGAGCCTGGTGGAGCCGCAGGCGGCCGGGACGGCCTCGGCGCTGCTGGGGACGGGCAACTTCCTGTGCGGCGCGGTGGTCGCGCCGTTGAGCAGCCTCGGCGGGCGGCCGTCGGCGACCCTGCTGGCGCTGGTGGTGCTGGGCTGCGGTGTGCTGGCGCTGGCGACGTACGCGACGCTGTGCCGGCCGGGGCTGCTGCGGGAGGGGGCGGAGGGGGTCTGAGCGGGCCCGAGTGGGCTCGGACAGATGACAACAAACGGATAACAGCTGACAGATGTTGAAATCTGTCAGCTGTTATCCGTTATCTGTTACTTGTCAGCTGTCAGCTGTCAGCTGCCGTCTGCCGCCCGTCGCTCAGGAGATCGAGAAGTCGTCCCCGTACACGCTGCCCTGCCCGTACCAGCCGTGCAGGTACACCGTGACGCTGCCGGAGGCGTCGGTGGTGAAGGGGACGGAGAGCTTGGTCCAGCCCGACGAGATGGTCCAGGTGCTGGCGTTGGCGCCACCGCTGACACCCAGGTAGGCGTAGTTGCCCTGCACCCAACCGCTCAGCGTGTAGCTGGTGTTGGGCTTGAGCGTCACGGTCTGGGTGCAGTCGCCGGTCTGGCTCGCGGAGGCCGCGGCCTGCAGCGCGTACGAGCCGGAGTGGACCGGCGTGGTCACGATGCCGCCGCCGCTCTGGCAGGTCCAGGGGGCCACCTTGCCGGTCTCCAGGTCACCGTTGACCAGGCCGGTCGACGGGGCCGTGCCGGTGACGGTCAGCGAGTAGGTCGCCGTGTGGCTGCCGGAGGGCGCGGTGGCCGTCACGGTCAGCGGGTAGGTGCCCGCCGCCGCGGCCGAGGTGGTGGCGATGTTCAGGGTGGCGCTGTTGCCGGCGGTGACGCT